>CAZDIU010000005.1:0-48606 GCA_964505535.1 uncultured Desulfobacterales bacterium
TCGGTGTTGTCAATCTTCCACTGCCAGATGTCCAGACCCGTGACCAGGGTATGATTTCCCGGTGTCAGGGTGTTGAACCATTTCAGGCCCCAGGTCTGGTGATCCGCTCCCGGAGCCATTTCCTGCACAGGCCCGCCGGGGAAATTGTCAATGCGCACCCGGCGCTGAATCTCCTGATAATACAGATCCAGTTTGGATTTCTGCAAAAGCGGCCCCTGCACAGACAGGCTGTGGCTCAGACTGAGCAGGGCGCTGCCGGTGCGGGGATAGGTGACATCCGGCCCGACCGGAAGCGAAGTGCCCTGACCCGGAATGCCCACATTCCGGGCTTCTGCAAAATGGGCCTGCAGTTCGGTTGCATTCTGCGGATTCCACTGCTTTGCCATATCCAGAATTCCTGAACGATCCCGGAACTGACTGTTGGGGATGTCTTCCCCGTCCCCGGCTTTATAACTGTCTCTGTCCCGGTATCCCGCGGATGCATACATCCACTGCTCCGGGCTGCTGTATGTGACATCCCCGTGGCAGTCCGCCCCTTTGGGATTGCTGACATAAGTGCCGGAGAGGGAACCCTCCCATCCGGGGCTTTGGCTGAAATCTCCTTTTTTTGTGATGATGTTGATCACACCGCCAATGGTTCCGGAACCGTACAGTTCGCTCACCGGCCCTTTGAGCACCTCAATGCGCTGAATATCCGATGGATTCACAAACCCGAGACGCCCGTTGATGTCTGTGGCTGTGTTGACACGGAAACCGTTGACCAGAACCGCGACCCGGTTGCGGTTTAAGCCCCGGATGGCAATGTCCGCACCCCAAGGCGAATCCAGAGATTTTTCCACTCCGGGAATGTGTGCCATTGCATCGGCTGCACCGGTGGGGGATATTTCAAAAAGGCTTTCCTCATCCACGGTTCCCACTCCGCCCGGAGTCTGGGACACAGGCTTTTCAATGCCCCTTGCGGTAACCACCAGGGTTTCCAGAATGGTATCATCGCCCATTGCAGAAGATGTGCAGAGTATGGCTGCCAGTATCAGGGCTGTTATCAGGAAATGCGTCTGTTTCATAATGGTTTTTCCTTATGTGAAATCTGAAAAAGATTTCAGCATAAACCCTAAGGGTTTGCAAAACCCTTAGGGTTTGGAACAGGTTATTTTGTTACAGCCCTTTAATTGGGTAAAATCCCGGAAAAAGGGCTGGGTGACAGACTGCCGAATCCGGTTTCCGGATTCAGCGCTATGCGCTCAAACCGGGAAAGTTTCTGTTCCCGGAAAAGCAGAAAGCCCTGTGCAAGTTCTGTTATTTCATCCAATGCATGGCTGGCCATGAGCACAGCGATATCCGGGTAATGCTTTCGGATATGGGAGATAATGGCCTGCTTGGAATCCGTATCCATCCAGGAAAAAGGCTCATCCAGCAGAACCAGATCCGGGTTTGGCAGAAAAGCCCGGATCAGAGCGGTTTTCTGCTTCATCCCCCCGGAAATCTGATGGGGATACAGGTTTTCCGCTCCGGCCAGTCCGGTTACAGCCAGCCATTCCCGGTACTGCTCCCGAAGCGTATCATCAAAGGGAATTCTTTTGAGTTTCAGGGGATAACAGATGTTTTCGGCCACGCTTTTATACCAGAAAAGCCCGGGTTCCTGAAACACGGTGCACCGGCACCGGGCTTTTATTTCAAACCTGCCGCTGAAATCTGTGTCCAATCCGGATAAGATATGAAGCAGTGTGGTTTTTCCGGCTCCGGAAGGCGCAAGCAGACCGATCCGTTCGCCGCGGTGGAGACGGAAACTGAGATCCCGGATAATTTCCTGTTTTTTATGGTATTTGCTCAGATGGTCAACGGTTATCATCACTTATCCCGGATAAAGGTATTTTTGAAAACACAGGCCAAAAACAAGGGACACCAGGACCTGAAAGCAGACAATGAGCAGCAGGATCACCAGAATATAGAAAAAAACCGCTTTCATGTTAAAATAAATCCGGGAGACATTGAGCAGATACCCCATACCGTTCTCACAGGCCAGAAACTCCCCCAGCAGGACAATCTTGAGGGACATGACCAGCCCCAGAGTGGTGTTGGCCCGCAGGGTGGGGACAAGCAGAGGCAGATACAGATCACGGATGACATGATACCGGGTCCCGCTGAAAGAGCGGATTACATTTTCAATGCGGGGATCTTTTTTCATGAGCGCGTTGGCCGTGTTCACGGCAATCAGCGGTGCGGTCAGAAAAACAGTCAGGCAGACCGGGACCACGCTGCCCATGCCGAAGGCTATCAGAAAAACAATCCCCAGCACCAGACCCGGCAGGACCTGAAACAGGACCATGAGTGTTTCAATCCAGGTCCGGATGTTCAGCACAAATGCCAGTATCCCGATGAGCGTGCCCAACGACAGGGACAGGGCAAAGCCGGAGGCCAGACGGGGCAGGGTTGCCTTCAGATGGAGGACAAACTGCTGATCACAGAGATTTCCCAGATTCAGGATCACGGCCAGGGGCGAAGGCACAATGTAATCCGCAAAGCACAGGGAGGCCCCGGACCAGAGCAGCAGAAACACGCCCAGTGCCAGCAGGTTGTCTTTAATCGGTGACAAAAAAAGCGTCAAACGGTTCATGGGATTGTGCCTTGCGGGAATTGGACAGAGCAGCAGGATAGCCGATGGTGCGGTAATACGCATTGACAGCCTGCACCAGTGCTTTTCCCCGGAGCATGTGAAACCGGGTCCGTCCCAGAGATGCTTTCAGCAGATCAGGCGGGAAAGGCAACTGTGCCCCGGTTTCGGAAACAACGCCCTCCGGATCCTGGATTATCCGTATGACAGCCCGTTCCAGGGCATCTGTGAAGCCGCGGATCAGGGAACGGTGCTCATCTGCCCATTGCTGTTGGACAAAGATGCCCACCTGGGGATATCCGCTGTCTGTTTTGGTGCAGGCATTCCATTGATCCGCGTAGGCAAAGGCGATCTGTCCTGTACCGGTTGCCAGAAGCTGGGAGACAAAGGGTTCGGGCAGGGCTGCCGCGCGGATTTCTCCCTGGCGGAAGCGGTGCAGGGTGGCTGAAAACGGGGCATATTCAATGGGAATCTCCCGGCCCCAGCCCAGCCCCTCCTGCTCCATGAGAAAACGGGTCACTTCCTGAATGGGAGAGCCTTCAAAGGGCAGCACCAGTGTCTGGCCCCGAAGATCATGGAAATTCCGCACCGGTCTGTCGGTCATCAAAAAGGTGAGCCCGGAAACATGGGACGCGATCATCCGCACAGGAACGCCCTGTTCAAACAGCTTCACCCCCACAGAAAGACCTGTGCACAGGAGGGGCACATCCCCGCGCAGAAACAGGGCATGGGCCCTGGAATGGTTGTCAAACCACTGGAGGGCAAGCTGGGGCATCTCCCGGACCGCCAGCACCAGCGGAAGCGATCCGGGCGTGGCCGGGGCCCACACCCGGATCGGCTCGTCAGCCCCGGAAAGCCGGGGCAGGCACAGAAGCATCAGGGCAAACAGCCAGACCATGCCGATCTTCATTTCAGGCCCGCTCCTCAATTTCCTGCCAGATTTCCTTCATGGTATGGCGCACCATCCGTTTTCGGTCGCTGTAAGAGGTGTGCAGCAGATGGTGGGACTTGTGTCCCAGCGGCTTTTCCAGGTAATCCGTGTAAAGCTGCTGCACCATGGGATTGTTGTGGGACTGGCGCACCGCGCATTCCCGGTCAATGGCATACAGCCCTGCCTGGCGCTGGGTCCGGGAAGCCAGATAGGAATGTTTGCTCCGGGGCTGGCCTCCGCCGCTCGCGCATCCCCCGGGGCAGGCCATGACCTCCACAAAATGATAGGATGCTTCTCCGGATCGGATGGCTTCAATCAGCTTTCCGGCTGCTTTCAGGGTATGAACCACAGCCACACGAACCGGCCCCCCGCTTTGCCCCAGATCAATTTCCGCTTCTTTCAGAAATTCATTTCCGCGGACAGCCCTGAGCTCCACTTCCTCCAGTTCCTTACCGGTGACCACCTTGTGAACCGTGCGCAGCGCGGCCTCCATGACCCCGCCCGTGGCCCCGAAAATAACGGCTGCCCCCGAATAATCGCCCATCAGGGGATTGTCAAAGGGGGTGGATGGCAGTTCAGGCAGGCTGATTCCTTCCCGTTTGAGCAGTCGGGCAAATTCCCGCGTGGTCAGCACCACATCCACATCCGGCCCGTATGAATGACTGAATTCCGGGCGTTTGGCCTCTCCTTTTTTCGCGGTGCAGGGCATGATGGAGATGACCCGCATCTTCTGGGGATCCATGTGCATTTTTTCCGCCAGATAGGTTTTGGCCAGAGAACCGAAGCATTGCTGGGGGGAGCGGGCGGTGGAGATATGTCCGGTGATTTCCGGGTGATGTTTTTCCGCAAAATTGACCCAGGCCGGGCAGCAGGAGGTGAACAAAGGCAGGGTTCCGCCGTTTTTGATGCGATGGAGCAGTTCACTGCCTTCCTCCATAATCACCACATCCGCGGTGAAATTGGTGTCCAGCACCACATCTGCGCCCAGACGTTTTAAGGCTGTAACGATCTGCCCTTCCAGATTGGTGCCGGCCGGTGCGCCGAATTCCTCACCCGCGGCTGTGCGGATGGCCGGTGCAAACTGAACCACGGTAACGGTTTCCGGATCATGGAGATAATCCAGCGCGGTTTCAATATCATTTTTTTCCGCGAGTGCGCCCACCGGGCAGACCAGGATGCACTGGCCGCAACTGATGCAGTCTGATCCGGCAAGGGGCAGTCCGTCCCGCACGCTGATTTCCGTTTCCAGTCCTTTTTCCTTGATGACCAGAGCATCCACACCCTGGATTTCCCGGCACACGGTCACGCACCGGAAACAGCGGATGCATTTGCTCATGTCCCGCACCACTGCCGGAGAGGAGTCATCCTTTGTCCGGCGTTCATAAAAATGGGGATAATGGTAACGGGTCTGCTGAAGCCCCACAAACTGGGCCACATCCTGAAGCTCGCAGTTGCCGTGGCGGATGCAGCTTGCACAGTCCTGATTGTGATCCGCCAGCAGCATTTCCACCTGCAGCCGCTGCATTTCCCGCACCCTGCGGGTCCGGGTCAGCACGGTCATGCCGTCTTCCATGGGGGTGGTGCAGGCTGTCACAATGTGGCGTTCCGGGCTGTTTTTCCGTTTGATGTCCACCAGACAGACCCGGCAGGTGCCGGGGGTGTGGTGCAGATCCGCCATCTCACAGAGGGTGGGGATAAAATGCCCGTATCGCTTGGCAGTGCTCAGAACAGTCTCGTTTTCCCCGAATGTCACTTCCTGATTGTTGATATATCCGATCATGGGATCTCCTTTGGTCTTCCGGATAATTCTTTTGTGTGTGTTATCGGTCGGAGATATACGCCAGTATGATCTCCTCCCTGCTGCCTTCCCAAAAGTATTATCTGAAAGCCCCATTATTGTTCGGTGATAACAGAATAAACCCGGTAGCAGCGCATACAGCGCTGGGCTTCGTGATAGGCCTCGTCCACAGAGATGGGTTTTTCCACCTCTTCAAACATTTTTTTGCGGACTTCCGGATCCAGTTCTCTCACCTTGACCCGGTATTCATGTCTGACCGGAATGCGAACGCCGGATGCGATCATGGGCTGGACATCGGCCACAAGGCGGCTCATCCGGTCTTCCGGATAAAAGCGGACTCTCCCGTGACTGAGATAATCATCAATGCACCGGGCAGCCTGCTCGCCCTGGGCCATGGCCTGAACCAGAGTGGCCGGGCCGGTGACGCAGTCTCCACCCGCGAATACCCCTTTGCGGGTGGTCATGAGCGAATCCTCCCTGACTTCAATGGTGCCCCATTTGCTGAATTCGACCCCGTCGTCCGGGGAAACAAAACCGTGTGCCACCTGCTGGCCGATGGCCGGTACCACATAATCGGTTTTCAGAACAGACTCAGATCCTTCCACGGCTGTGACACTCCGGCGGCCGCTCTCATCCGGTTTGCCCAGGGCCATCTGAATCAGTTCCACACCCGTCACTTTGCCGTTTTCCGAAAGAATCCGGGTAGGATGGCTCAGATAGTGGAAAATAACGCCTTCTTTTTCCGCTGCCTCAATCTCCTCATGATCGGCCGGCATTTCATCTCTGGTGCGACGATACACCAGATGAACTTCCGGAACCCCCATGCGCAGCGCCGAGCGGACACAGTCCATGGCCACATTGCCGCCGCCCACGACCACCATTTTTTCACCCAACTGCATGGGAATTCCCTTGTCAATGTAATCGTGGTTGATGCGGAGCAGAAAATCCACGCCAAATGCATACCCTTCCAGATCCGGATCTTCGCCGATGGCCCGCATGGTTTTTCCCTTATGGGTTCCGATTCCCAGAAATACGGCCTTATACCCGTTGTTAAACAGGCTTTTGAGGGTAAAGTGACGTCCCATCATCCGGTTGTAAAAAATCTGGCCGCCCAGGGTTTCAATGATGCTGACTTCCTGGCTTAACACGGCCTTGGGCAGCCGGTATTCCGGAATTCCGGTGGCAGCCATACCCCCGGGGACCGCCTTTGCTTCGTAGATGTCCACCGGATACCCCCTGAGCAGCAGATGATAGGCTGCCGAAATGCCGGCCGGGCCGGTTCCGATGACAGCCACCTTCAGATCCGGATCCTTTTTGTCCGGAACCCGGTAACTTGAGAACCATTCATTGGTGACATGTCGCTCATGATCGGCAACAAAGCGTTTGAGAATCTTGATTCCCACAGCCTCGTCCACCTGAGTCCGGCGGCAGGCCATCTCGCAGAACCGCACACAGACCCGTCCGCAGGTGGCTGCCATGGGATATTTTTTCAGGATGATTCCCAAAGAATGGGTAAACTTGCCGTCCTTGACATAGTCAATATACCGGGGCACATCCACCCTGGACGGGCATGCCTCAATGCAGGGGGCTGATACATAGGTTGTGCAGGGCTGCCGGTCTGTCCATGCCCCGCCAGCGATCTGCCCTTCCATTTCCTCCCTGAAATATCGAAGCATTTCCAAAAGCGCAACCGTGGCGGTCTGCCCCAGACCGCACAGGGAGGTGGATTTCACCTGCTCGGCAATGGTCTGAATCTCGTCCAGCATCCTGCCATCCCCCCTGCCCTGGGCCAGGAGTTGAAGTTTGGAGACAATGATCTGGGTTCCCACCCGGCAGGGTGTGCATTTGCCGCAGGATTCCCTGGCCACCCGTTCCATATACTGCATGGCCGCGTCCAGAAGATTGACATCCTTCTCAAAAATAAAAAAACCGTGACCTCCGAAAAACGCCTTGACAGAGTTTCCCGGATTGAATTCGTCAAAATCGGTGAATTCAGGGTGTTCCTCTATTTCAAACACCTTTTTTTGCCGATTGTCGATCACACGGTTGTCCCATGCTCCGAAAATGACTTTTGCCATATCTGCTCCCCTTCTGGTCTGTCAGCTTGTGAGCCGAATTGAAAAACTGATTTAAGGGATTTGGAAATTGCTGATATACCGGTTCTGAGGTTTCAGTGTTCAGGTTTCAGTGTCTGTTTCCTGACACCTGAAACCTGACATCCGGCATCTGAACCATCCGTTATTTTAAGAATTTCCTCTTCCCTAAATACCTTGCTGATGCTGCGCAGCATCGTCACACCGGCGAAGGCCGGTATCCGGAACTGGCTGAAAATACCGGATTCCAGCTTACGCGGGAATGACGGTCAGGGAAATTAACCTGCTGATTTTTTAAAAGGCTGCATAACATCAGAGACTTATATAAAATATCCGGCCGATTTGGGTCATCGGAGGTTTAATCAGGAAAAAGCAATGGCCGTGCCAGAATTCGGGACAGGTTTGAAAAAAATTTTAAGATGTTGGAATTTTGTTTAAAATGAACAAAACAGGGGAGGACGGACGCGGAATTCACAAAAAAAGCGTGTCAGCATTTTTTACAGTCTGTAAGAGTCCTTCAAAAAAAACATGTCCCAAATTTTTTGCAGATATGAAGAAAATTATATCCGTCTGTTCCCATAAGGGTTTGTAAAAAAATAACCTGTACGAATTTCTGCCCATAAACCCTGAGGGTTTTCAAAATCCTCAGGGTTTGGAACAGCTTATTTTGATACAGACCCTAAGGAACCATCGGCTTTTTTTCATTTCTGCAAAGGCTTTCCGATGTTTTCTGCTTGATTCCGTAAAGATCATTGCGTAGAATCAGGGATAAAAAGGAGGTATGTCTGTAACGTTCACGGTTGAAAATGGTTTGACAGAGCAGGCAAAACAGATCGGGAATCATAAAACTGAAACAGCCGCGGCCAGAGAAGCTCTTGCAGAGTACATTCAGCATTGGAAGCAGACGGATATTCTGTTTCTCTTTCACAGACACAACCGCTTTTCCGGGCAATAAACTTATCAGAAGGAAGATGAATGAAAATCTATTTTGCCGGTTCCATCCGGGGAGGCCGTGAGGATGCGGAAATCTATCAGGAACTGATCCGCTTTCTGAAGTCCTTCGGGCAGGTTCTCACCGAGCATGTGGGTGATCCCCTGCTGACGGAAAAGGGCGATGACGGCCCGGATGACACTTATATCCATGACAGGGATATGCAGTGGCTGAACGCGTGCCACCTTGTGGTGGCTGAGGTTTCGGTTCCCTCTTTGGGAGTGGGGTATGAACTGGGGCGGGCAGCGGCACTGAACAAACCGGTTCTGTGTCTGTTTCGTCCCAGAGCCGACCGGCCCCTGTCAGCCATGATTTCCGGATCGGATAAAATTGAAACCTGCGCGTATTCCTCTGTGGAAGAAGCCAAAAGTTTGATCCGCACATTCTTAAAAAACTTGAGTTTAGGGATTTGAAAATTGCTGATATGCCGGTTTTGAGGTTTCAGTGTTCAGGTTTCAGTCCTGACCGCATACTGACACCTGACACCTGCAGTCTGAACCGTCCGGTATTTTAAAAAGTTTCACATCCCTTAACATAAGACATACCCCTGCCCCTCTCAAGGGGGGATTATATAGCTGATGCTGCACCGGTCTTCCAAAAAATCGGCAGGCTTCCGGGTTCACCGTCATTCCGGCGAAAGCCGGAATCCAGTGTTTTCCATATCTTTTGGATACCTATTTTTGTCAATATGACGATCCTGCGTAATATCAGCCAGTAAAATTCAAGTGCTCATGCAGTGCATAAGCAAAGACAATCAGCAGATGTATGGAGAATAAGATTGATGACCATTCCCCTGGAACTGCTTGCTCCAGCCAAAAATGCGGACATCGGCATGGCCGCCATTGATCATGGCGCGGATGCGGTATATATCGGCGCACCCAAATTCAGCGCAAGGGCCGAAGCCGGAAATGAATTGGAAAACATTGCCCGGCTGATCCGCCACGCTCATCTTTATTATGCCAAAGTCTATGTGGCTCTCAATACCATTCTGACAGATGCGGAAATCCCCCAGGCACTTGCCATTGTTCACACGGTTTCTGACATGGGCGCGGACGGACTGATTCTTCAGGACACGGGGCTGCTGGAACTGGATCTGCCGCGCATTCCCCTTATCGCCAGCACCCAGATGCACAATGACACACTTGAAAAAGTGAAATTCCTGGAAGATGTCGGGTTTCAGCGGGTTATTCTGGCAAGGGAACTCTCGTGTGAGGAAATCAGGGAAATTCGCAGGGAAACGAGAATTGAACTGGAGTCCTTTGTCCACGGGGCATTATGCGTATCTTACAGCGGCCAGTGCTGTATGAGTCAGGCTGTGGCAAAAAGAAGCGGGAACCGGGGCGTGTGCGCACAGCCCTGCCGCAGCCGATATACCCTGACTGATGGTGACGGCAATACAGTGGCTGATAAAAAATTTCTGCTCTCCCTGAAGGATTTGAATCTTTCCCGGCAGATTCCGGATCTGGTGGCAGCCGGTGTCACTTCCTTCAAAATCGAAGGCCGCCTGAAAGAAATGGATTATGTGAAAAATGTGGTGGCCGCGTATCGGATTGCCATTGATGATTTTATAAAGGAACATCCGGAATACAGACGCGCGAGTTCCGGGGCCTCGGCCTTCACTTTTGCACCGGATCTCAACAAAACCTTCAATCGGGGTTACACCACCTGTTTCATTCACGGTCGGAAAGAGAAAATCGCATCTTTTGATACGCAGAAAGCCATTGGGGAAAAGGTCGGAACCGTTGCATCCATTGGCAGGGATTATTTTACCGTCAGCAACAGCAATCTCGAAAACGGGGATGGCCTGTGTTTTTTTAACCGGGAGAACAATCTTGCGGGATTACGTGTAAATCAGGTGAAAGATGGCAGAATTTATCCCAATTCCATGAAAGAACTCCGGGCCGGAACGCCATTGTTTCGCAATCACGATCAGGCCTTCAGCCGCATTCTGAAAAAAAAATCAGCCACGCGGCAGATCGCTCTGGAAATCAGCTTTTGTCAGGACACAAAAGGAATCTGCCTGAAACTGGCAGATGAAGACGGCAGGCAAAGCCGGTATGATATGCCAATGGAATTTGAACTGGCGAAAAATCCGGATCGGATGAAAGAACAGATTCTCACAAACCTCGCCCGCACCGGAGATACGCCTTACGCAGTCATAAAGGTGAATATTCCGGCTGAAACACCGGGTTTCCTTCCCCTGAGCATGTTAAATGAAATCCGCAGAAAAGCCCTTGAACATCACACACAAATCCGGCTTGAGACTTATCCAGCGAAACGGGTTCAGTTTGTTCCCAATTCTGCGCCGTATCCAAAAACGGAACTGGACTTTACCGCCAATATCCTCAACGATTATGCCCGGAAGTTTTATCAGCGTCACGGCGTCCGCAGCTTGGAACCAGCGTTTGAAACCTTTGCGGATCCGTTCGGTAAAGTTGTAATGACAACCCGTTACTGCATCCGGCATCAACTGGACGCGTGCCTGAAAGAACCCGGAAACCGGAAGCGTCTTCCGGAACCTTTGCGGATGGATGACGGTCGTCACTGTTACCGCCTGGAATTTGACTGCAAAAAATGCCGGATGCAGGTGATCCTGGAAGGCCGCAGCAGGGAATAGCCCCCGTTTTCAGGATTTCCCGGATATTTTTTCATCAGAGGCAATTTCAAAACTCTGCGTTCGTCATTCCGGCGAAATCGGGAATTCACGCCTCTTTCCGGACACCGGTTTTCGCCCGTGTGACGGATTTGGGCAGTTTTGAAATCAGTTCATCATAATACAGGCAGGAGTTGGTTAAAAAATCCCCTTAATAAACCCTGAGAGGGTGTTTGAAAAGTCTGCTACCCCCTTTTCAGGGGGCAGGGGGGATTTTTCTTTGATTGCCTGAAAATCCCCCTTAATCCCCCTTTAAAAAAGGGGGAAAATGATAAATGGGGACTTCCCAAACACGCTCAAAGGGTTTTCAGTCAGACTGCTTCAGGGTTCTGCATATTCTGTTTTATCAGATTCATTATCTCTTCATTTGAAGGAATATCCGCCATTGAATGGCTGTAATGCACATACCGAAGCATCCCGGACTTGTCAATGAGCATCTGGGCAGGCATTCTGCCCAACCTGAACAGTCTGACCTCCTGTCCATACAGTTTTAAAATCTTGTGTTCCGGATCAGGCAGCCCGATAAATGGCAGTTCTTCCTTTGTCCAGTATTTCCGGAAAGATTCGGCATCCTCAGGGCCGATAACGATTATTTCTGTATCCAGATTCACAAAATCCTGATAATCCTGACGCAACTGCGCCATATGCCTGCGGCAGAACGGTCACAGAAATCCCCGGTTGAAAACTGCCAGCACATTTTTCCGGTTGGCAAAATCTGAAAGCGATATGATCTTTCCGTTAAAATCAGGCAGGGCAAATTCAGGTGCATGGGTATTGGTCTCAGCTCTCGCCATGATCGGTTCCTCCCTTTTTTATTTTTCAGCCGGTTTGACCTCATCATTATGACACTTGATACATCCCTTAAAATTCGGGTGCGGAGTGGGAGGGCCCTGAGGATGATCAGGATGATGGCATTCAAGGCATTTGCTGTCCTCGGCAAATGATGATTCATGCACATCCGGATGCAGCCTGACAGATTTGCCGTGCAAGCCCATGTATGCACGATAGCCGTAACATCCGAAAACCGATAACACCAGCAGTAATAAAAGAATTGCCCTAAACATTTTTTGCATTTTCATTGCCTGTCATTTTCCCGTCCAAAAGAGTCAAGGTTTTGTCCGAAAGCCTGATTAAGTTTCTGTCATGGGTGGACAATATTATCGTGCATCCCTCCTGCCTGCACATCTCAAACATTGTTTTTACCAAAAGCTCTCCGGTTTCTGTATCAAGGTTTGCTGTCGGCTCATCTGCAAGAAGCATTTTGGGGGAATGGGCAATTGCCCTTGCAAAGGCGATTCTCTGGGTTTCACCTCCGGAAAGCTCGTGGGGCATGGCTGAAACAAGTTTTCGCAATCCGATTTTCTCAAGCAGTTCTGCAACACGTTTTTCCTTTTCCATATCATTGAGAACCAGAGGAAATGATATGTTTTCAGACACTGTAAGATAAGGGATAAGATTGCCGAACTGAAAGACAAACCCCATATTCCTGCGCTGAAAAAAGGAAAGCGCTCTTGGAGACAACCTGTGAATATCCACTCCGAAGCAGTTGACACTCCCTTTGTCAGGCTTTTCAAGACCGCCTATGCAGTTCAGCAATGTGGTTTTTCCTGAACCGGATTTTCCCATAACCGCAAGTGCTGTGCTGCCCGGAACAGACAAAGACACATCCGACAGAACCTGTATGGCAGATCTTCCTGATCTGTACGTTTTTGATATACTGTGCACCTGTATCATGATGTCAAATGCTTCTCAAAATTTCGGCAGCATTTTTTTTAATTACCAGAGCCGCAGGCCATATTGCAGCCGGAATACTGAAAAAAAGAGCTGAGGCAGGGGGCAGGCACAGTGAAAATGCCGTCAGCCTGGGGAATATAACTCCTGACACAATAAAGTACTGATTGTGTGATGTATATGCACTCAGGTCAATGCCGATGTTTTCAAATGCAAATACTGCCGCAGCCCCTGCAATTATTCCTGTGAAAGATGCCGACAGATTGACCAGAATCACCTCTGAAAAAATAAGAAACACGGTTTCCGCAGGGGTTACCCCCATGACTTTCATAATTCCGTATGTTCTTAAATTTTTTAATATAAAAATTGAAAAGGCACATGCAATCCCAAAAGAGATAACAATAAATACAAGGACAATCACAATACTCATGGAAATATAATTCAGTTCGATCAGCTGCTGAAGATCAGGCATCAGATCCGACCATGTTTTAAAGGAAATGTGATGAATTGATTCTGTATTTCGGTACTTGGCGACAACAGAGTCTTTATCAATGCCCTTATCCAAAAATATTGCGGCATTCCACGAACCGGCCCCGGCAGGCATTGCACTCATGGTGCAAAAAGAAACCCCGCGATCAAACTGTTCCATACCTGTTTTATATATGCCTGAAACCGTCAGACTGACAGAAGGCGAATCAGCAGCAGAACTGAAACTGACAGTATCTCCGGGTTCAATGTTCAATTTTTCGGCAATAACCCGGCTCAGAAAAATTTCTTTTGTATCCGGTTCAAGGTATCTTCCCTTAAAGGTTTTTTTCCATATTGCCGTATGTTTTTTTTCTTTGGCAGGGTCAACCCCAATCAGTGCAAGCATCTCCGTCTTTCCCCTGCAGTGAAGAAATCCGGAGATCTCAACCCGTTTCAGCACAGCCAGTACACCCTTTGCAAGCAATTGTTTTTCCGTAATATCATCCGGAATGTGAAACCCTGAAATATGCCCGGAGAAAAAGCTTACCGAGTTTCTGATCATGGCATCATTGATGCCCACTGCAAGGGAGGAAAGAAAAACAAGGCTTGATACCGCAATTAACACCATAAGTGTCAGAACAAGCGTTGCGCTTCTGGAACGAATCAGAAAAAGACCTGCGGTTTTAATCCAGAAATACATAAGCATTCAATGTGTTATCCTGCAATATCAGACAAAAAACGATCAGCGCCTATTCTTTTGACAATAAATGAAATTGATATGTTTACCATAAATTGATGGTTTTCAGCAAAAAGAGCCTCGGTTCCGCTTTTAAGAAACTGAAATGCTTTTGCAGCGGCAATTCCTTCTGCTTCCGGAAAATTATCTGTAATATCCTGATTCTTTTGAATCCTGTTGTCAGCAGCAAGCATTGATTTCAGAACAGTGCTTTCCTTTATGCTGTTTCCATGCCAGATCAGCGAAACCACATAATTATGGCGATTCATCAGAATATCCATTGCCAGATCAACCATATCATCCAATATCTGGCAGCCCATGCCGATTTGAAACAGGGCATTTTTTATGCAGGATGCATCTTTCAGATTCTGAGTTTCAATCATTTCAGGCAAAGCCCAGGGGGACTGGAACAGAATTCCTGTTTTATACGGATGAATGTCATCAAGTATATTTTCAGGGCGTAAAATTCTGCGGCTTAACATTTCACTGACACCGCATTCTTCAGATGCTTCCTGGGCACCGCTTTTTGCCAGCGTTCGCAGGGATTCAAAACTTGCTTTCCGCATCTGATCGCAATTCAGGTCATTATCAAGATAAGCCTTCAGAAGAATTGCAAAAAGAACCCGGTCAGAAACCATTATGTCCAATACGGAACGAAAGCGGGCTGCCTGTTTCGGAAGGTCGGTTTCAAGTGTTTTTTTATATTCATTGTCAAGAAGATTATCGCACCCGGTAACCATTCCCCGCAGGCACTGATTCACTGCTGCATACAGAATCCTTCTGGGTTTGGGAATTCCTGCCCTGAAATAGGAGTACAGAAAAAGGGCTGAAAAAAAATTTCTTTCAATGGAAAAATACTCAGGTTCAGGAGGCAGCAGACTGATTCCGCTTTTATGCAAAACCTGACCTGCAATATCCCAGTATAAAGACAGCGCTTCCTGCAATTCCTGATTTAAGGGTTTAAAAGTATGATATATTTCTCTGCTGTCCGCAATGCTTTTTATTTGCTGAATCACTCCCATAGGATTACAATCCCGGCTTTTGGCTTGCAAAAACCGCAATATATCCAAAATAGGTTGTGATAATTTCCGGTTTGGCAAACCCGGCCTTTTCAATCAGATCCGGCATGACACCCCTGATATTTTCTCCAATCTGGGGCTGGAACAGAATCCATCTGGATGCATGGGAGATCAGTCCACCCATGAATGTTGTGGGAATATGCATATCTGAAATGACCAGCCTGCCGCCGGGCCTGAGGACACGGAAAGCCTCTGACAGCGCCTTCTGTTTCAGATCCAACTGAATATGATGAAAAAAAAGGGTTGAAATGACAGCGTCAAAGGACTGGTCTTCAAAGGGGAGATTTTCAGCGGCAGCCACCTCAAAGCGGCAGGTTTCACTCCCCCGCTTTTTTCTGGCTCCTTCAATCATTTTGCCAGCCGCATCTATTCCCACAGCAAGCCCGCCTGACTCGGCACGCAGCTTTTCAGCAATTTTTTTTGTAACAAATCCTGTACCGCATCCGATATCCAGGATTTTATGGGAATCATCAATTTCAAGAAGCTCAATAAGCTCATTGTTGATTTTGCTTTGTTTGCCCAATAAGCAGATTGGTTCAAAAATATCATAAACACCTGCTGCATAATCAAGGGTTCTTCCACGGGTTGGAACAGACTGCAAGCTCATTCAAGGCTCCTATTTGTAATTATTGTCAAGATCAGTGAACACAACATAACCTTTTCTTAACCTGCGAGGGCGGCCTGTCCCCCTGCGTCAGATTGAAGCGATTGCCAGGATTTCGGAATTCCCATTATTTTAATCTCAATTATTTCTTCATCTTTAACGCCAAAGAATTTAACTTCTCTTTTATCAAAATTTATTATTCCGAAATTTGCCGAGTCTTCATTCTCCAAGGCCCCCGGATTGATTATGACCAGGTTAGCGATTTTTCTTGCCATTTCCTGATGGCTGTGTCCGCCGATCATAATATCATATCGTTTTTTCCCTATTACTTTCCAGAGATCGGTATTGAACTCCAGTCCATATCCATAATCGCCCGGTTTTACAGTTGCCATATCATTTTTGCTGATTCCATGGCACAGAAGAATCCTCTGCCCGGCAAACTCAAATTCAATTTCTTCTTCCAGGCTTTTAATATATTCGATTTCCTGATCCCTCAAGCTGCTTTTTAATGTCGCTCCTTTCAAATTTCTCAATTCATTGTTCAACAGCCATTTTTCATGATTCCCCAGAACATTCATGATTCCGTTTTCTTTAAGCATATGGATACAATTCGAGCAGTCTCCGTATCCATCAACCACATCGCCAACCGCAACAATTTTATCGGCATTGAATTTCAGATACGTTATTATTTTTGCCAGTTTTGCATCCTGACAGTGAATGTCACCTATGATACCAACTTTTTTATCCATATTGCCCCGATAATCCTGACGCCGCGCACACTGGCGCAAAAGGGTGGAATGGAACGCGGCGGTCAGGAGGAACCCTTTTGCGTCCGAGTGCAGGCGGGTTTAGCGTGAAATTTCGTTTTAAAGAATTACTCTCCATAAAAGCTGTATCAGTTATTGATCTTTGACTTGCTCTTTTTCATTTTTGATTAAATAGCGGGTCTTAAGATTCATTGATACAATGAAATCACCATCTGACCGTTTGGGAATAACTTTTAACATGGCCGAGGTCAGCTTTTCAGCATTCTTTTCCACAGCACTCAGTTCAGTCGCTTTTTTATCAAAAATCGTCAGATAGTTTTTCATATCTTCAAGATCTTTGTCTGCGGATAAGGGACCATGACCCGGTATGATGTTTTTTACATTCATGGCACGAATGCAGTCAAGATTTGTTTGCCAGCCCGGCAAATCACCTTCTCCGAGATAGGGGTGAAAATCGGTAAAGAGAATATCGCCTGCAAAAAGTACGTCCTGCTCCGGCACATGAACCATGATTGAACCGGCAGTATGTGATTTTGCACCGGTGTGTATCAGTTTTACCGTAAGATCGCCCAAGTCAACAATCATTTCCCGATCAAAAGCCATATCAGGAACAGCAATGCGGGTTTCTTTCCAAAAATCCGGAGGCAGGTCAAACATGGCCGGATTTTCCAAAATTTTTTCTCCGCCGGCTGCAATGGCATCACGGCATTTCACATGACTTATAATATGCGCGCCCCTGTCTGCAAAAAAACTGTTTACAAGGGTATGGTCAAGATGATAATGAGTGTTTACAACATATCGAACCGGTTTGTCCGTTATTTTCTGAATATCTGCCATAAATGCTTCCGCTTCCTTGGCCGAAGTCAACGTGTCCACTGCAAGCACAGCATTTTTTCCAATAATAATGCCTGCATTGGCAGCAAATACGTTTCCCGGGGTTCCGGAAGGAACGCCCACATACGAGTAAACCGAGTCTGTTATCTTTTTCAGTTCTGCTTTTGTCTGCGCCATCGCGGACTGAACCGGAAAAATTGACAGTGCTGCAACAATCAAAACAGCGGTTTTCACTTTCATCCTGACACCTCCTGATTTGCTTTGATATTTTCTGTGTTTCAGGCAGATTGCCCAAATTTTTGATTTATATGGTTTAAAAAAAAGACTGTACACCTTACACCAAATCGCCATTGCTTTGATCCGATGCTGTCAGCCATTCCGGCTTTCTGCAGCAATGCCGTTAAGTTAAGGAAAAAGCCCTGAAAGGGCGGATTAATACAGCCCGGGCCGGCGGCCCGGGGATACAGGACAAAAAATGCAACAGCCCCTGAAAGGGCGGATTATATAACGGCAGCATTCCGGAAACATTTTTCAATGCGCCCCTTCAGGGCCCGGATTTGTTTTTCACCCTTTTCCCGGTGCGCTGCACCGGGCTGCATCAATCCGCCCTTTCAGGGCTTTCCTGAAATGCCTTTTTCTTAACTTAATGCCATTGGCTTTCTGCAGAGGAACGCCGTCCGGACTTTCTGTGTCCGACATTGGACAAAACCGATGGAGAACCGGCATAATACCGATTCCCCATTGATTTGGTACAATACTGCCGCTTTTTCAGCACCGGATGAACTCGCGGTTCCCCTCCCTCCGGGAGGGGTGTCAGTTCAGCGGCATTGGAAAAAAATGACTGAACCGTATAAACTCAATGGCGAATTGGTATAAAACCCTCAGGTTTTTTCAGACAGACATTTTCTGAAAGTCTATAGCCAATGCCGTTTCCTTAAGGCTCCCCTCCCCTGAGGAAGGGGAATTTTATCCTTAAGGAAACAACATTGAGTCTATAGCATATTTTTTTAAGTTAATAAAGATTGTCAGCATGAATGCGCCAACGCCAATAGGCGCAAAACAGCGAGTGAAAATTATTATTCACTGATGTTACCCAACTGTTTCAAAAATCGGGAAGTCATGATTTTTTTCCCGTTATTCCGGCGCAAGTCGGAATCCGGCAATATCAGCCGTTTCCGGATACCGGCTTTCGCGGGTATGACAATATTGCGGAACATCAGTTATTCATTTATGATTGTGAGAGGAATGCGGATGTGCATGCACGTACCCGCGCAGGTTGATATCGGTGCGGATTTTTCCTTTTTCCATCATGAACATCACATCCGTGATTTTTGCCATGAATTCGCTTTCATGAGAGATGAGGATATAGGAAAGATTCAGATTTTTCAGCACGCTGATGAGTTTTTCCTTGGTCTTTTCATCCAGGCCGGTGCTGGGTTCATCCAGCAGCAGCACTTCCGGCTCCATAGCCAGCACTGTGGCCAGTGCGACCAGCCGCTTTTCTCCGCCGGACAGTTTGTGGGTGATCCGATCCTCAAAACCGGCCAGCCCCAGATCCGCCAAGGTTTTGCGGGCAGTCTCCACAGCCTCCTGCTTTGATTTTCCCATATTGAGAGGCCCGAAAGCCACATCTTCCAGCACTGTGGGACTGAAGAGCTGATCGTCGGCATCCTGAAACAGCAGGCCCACTTTGCGGTAAACCTCCTGAAAATCCCTGTCGGTTTTTACGGGTTTGCCAAAAATTTCAATGCGCCCGGCTGTGGGTTTCAGCAATCCCATGATAATGTGAAACAGGGTGGTTTTTCCGCTGCCGTTGGGACCGATGAGGCCGATACGATCCCCGCGGAAAATCTCCAGACAGACCTGATCCAGAATCATGCCCTGGCCCGGATAGGTGAAGCAGACATTTTTCAGACGGATAAGCGGTTGTGATGCTGTCATTGATTTTGCAAACACTCCAACAGGATTAATCCGATGATTCCGGCCGACATAAACCCGGCCCATATCCGGTCAGCGCGGGAAATCGAAAACTCCCTCAGACAGTAGAATTTTCCCCTGAATCCCCGGCAGCGCATGGCCTGATACACCCGTTCAGCCCTTGCGGACGCCCGGACAAAGAGCATCCCCGCGAGATACGCATAGGTTCTGTAGGTATGGAGATTGGTTTTTGGCCTGAAATTCCGTATGTTCGCTGCCCGAAGCAGACGCCGGTATTCCTGCTCGATGACAAAAATATAGCGGTAGGTCAGCAGCAGCAGATGCACCAGTTTTTCCGGGATCCGGAAGGAATTCAGGGCATATCCCAGGGTGGTGAAATTCATGGTTGTGACCAGGGAAATGAAAATCACAAGAATGGCATTGGATTTGAGACTGATTCGGGCAGAGAGAAGAATGCCTTCACGGGTCAGCGTCAGTTGCCACACCCGGTATACGGCTTCCCCTTCAAAGGTGAGGGGCAGAAGAATCCATAAGAGAAGCAGAAAGCCCCACATGACTGCCACGCGGGCCAATACAGCTTTCAGGTTCAGGCGGGCCATGCAAAGCAGGATCAGGGAAAAAAACAGCCCTGCCCAGAGCGCGGGAAATTTTTCTGACAGCGCAATGACAAAAGAAAGCAGGGTGGCAAAGGCGACCCTGCATCTGGGGTCCATCCGGTGGACAGGAGAATCTCCTGCTGCAAACGGTTCTTCAAGCATTCTTTCGGCAATCAGCCTTTCTCTTTGCGGGATTTGAAATACAGGACCAGACCCATGAGACCGAAGATATAACCGATGCCTCCGGCAATCTCATTGACTGTCGGCCCTTTCTGCCGGGAATCTGCCAGCATCCGGATGACGGGTTTAAGTTTTTCATCCAATGACTTTTCCACGCTTTTTTCGATCATTGCCCGCAGTTCGGCTTTATCCGGAATTTCCGCGTTTGCATCCTGTGTTCCGGGGTTTTCAGACTGCACAGCAGACCGCGTCGCCTCAGAATTGCTCTGCCCGGTTTCTGCAACCGGGGAACCAGTCTGTTCCGCAGCCTTTCCCTCTGCATTTTCCGGAGCCTGGTTTGGAGCGGATGCCCCGACCTCTTCAGCCGTAAGCGTCCATTCCCCCTTATGTCCCATTCCCGCAATCAGTTCAATTTTCAGTCCTGTCTGTTTGGGAATCGGAAAGGAAAAATCTCCCTTTTCATCAGTCTGCACAGTCAGCAGGCGGGTTCCTTCCAAATCAGAGACAATGACCTCCGCACCCTGGGCTTTTCTGCCGCCGCTGAATTTGCTTTCCCCGTAAACCGTATTTCCCTCCACCCACGCAAAGACCGTGACTTTGTGCGCCAAGGCCGTATTGGTGAACAGGAAAGTGAAAAGCACACACAGAACTGTTTTGGAAAAAATATGTTTCATGATGATGTTCATCCTTCGGCCACCTGCGGAACCTTTTCCGGCATGACCAGGGGTTCGCATTCCCGGCAGGGCAGGAGTTCAGGCCGGACTTTTTTCAGGAAACCCACACAGAACGCGACGACAAAACCCTCAATAATCATGACCGGAATATGAGTCATGACCACTGCCGAGGCCACCCCGAAAAAATTCTCTTCTGTAAACATCAGGGCAACTCCCACAATGATGCCGCTGAGAAAAACCGAAAGGAAACCGCAGGCAAAGGAAGCGCAGAAGGAAACCGCTCCTTTTCTGTCAATGAGAAAACCGAACAGTAAATAGCAGATTACGGCCGGTGCGGCCATGATAACCGTATTGACCCCCAGGGTGGTGATGCCGCCGAACTGGAACAGCATCCCCTGCAGGAGCAAAGCAATCAGAATGGCCGGAAAAGCAGCCCATCCCAGCAGAAGCCCCACAATTCCGTTGAGAATCAGGTGCGCGCTGGAAGGCCCGATGGGCACATGAATCAGGGAGGCCACAAAAAAAGCCGCAGACAGAATGGCAGCCTGGGGAATTTTCTGATCTTCGAGTTTTTTCAGACCAAAGGCTGTTCCTGCCGCAGCCAGGGCCACACCGGAAATCAGCACCGGAGCCGAGAGAATACCTTCAGAAATGTGCATAAAAAACCTCTTTTTTATAAGGGTTCAGGGAACAGGGGGCAGGGAATGGGGATTCAGAGCAAACCAGTCCCCAGTCCCTAATCCCCTGCCCCTATTCTTTCATCTTCCAGTCTTCAAACTTCACCCAGATTACGGCCCCGAGTTCCACGCCCTTTTCCTGTCCCTCGTGTTTTATTTTGAAATCCGCTTCATTGAGTGCTGAGAATCCCCACCATCCGGGTTTGGGGGCCGCATACGTGAACACCCCGTTACTGTCGGCTTTGATGGCCTGGGTCACCATATAATCTGCGGGAGCCTCGTATTTGTGCTCCGCGTTATAGTGTTCGATTTCCACTTCCGCATAGGGAACCGGTTTGCCATTCAGTTTGACAATTCCCTGAAACACATTTCCCGCGTAAAGCCCAAAGGGTTTGGAAAGGGGAACAATTTCAGTTTTCAGGCCAATTTCCGCATCCCATCCCTCATCATCTCCGAAAGCAGTCACCACGGTTTTGGTATAGTGAATGATAAACAAATCCTCGGCCGGTTCCCAGTAAGGCTGGGGTTCCATGTAAAACATATAAACCCCCGGTTTTTTGACAGCATAATCTGCTTCCCATGCCGTATGATTCATCACCCTGCTTTCCTTCAGGGTTGCGAGAATATCCTCTTTTTTCCCGTTGGCAAGCACACTCAGCACTTTGGGTTTCACCAGTTCCATGCCGATCATTTCAAAGGGATGAGAGAACGATGCCGTGATTTTCACGGTTCTGTCATCAGACTGCATGACCATATTGTCCGAGGGGATGAGCATTCCGTAATGCGCGGCAGCCGATCCCGCGGACAAAAGAAAAACCAGCAGCAAAGAAGCCAACATTTTCATATTTTTCATTTTTTTCAATCCTCCAAAATAAAAAAACCACGGGCAAAAGCACCTTCCTGATGCTGATAACCTTCGTGGTCTGATTATTTATATGAAATTGTGAATAAAAAAAACTGTCTTTGGCTGCGGACTTCCTGTCCGCGTTTTGTAAGTCAGACATTATACCAAAAAAAGCCCTGCGTCAATGCAAAATCTCATGTTTTTTTCTGAATCCGAATCCCTTTCATTTATAAAACTGCAATTATCTGTTGATCTTTTGTCAGATTTTCATATAAAGTCTTTCTGAATGAAACAGGCTTCGGCAGACAGACAATGAACTGCAAACAGACGGGAGGGGTAATGGTTTTTTTCCGAAACATATGCCGGGGAATTGACACCATCAACACATGGGTGGGCCGGTGCGTGGCATGGGCAGCTTTTCTTGTGGTGCTGGTTGTTTTTACGGATGTGGTCATGCGTTACGCGTTCAAAACCAGTTATGTGTTTGTGCAGGAACTGGAATGGCATCTTTTTTCCTTTATTTTTCTCATGGGTGCGGGATACACCCTGCTCAGGGACGGTCATGTGCGGGTGGACATCATTTATCAGCGCTTAAGCCCCAAAGCCAGAGCCTGGGTCAATATTGTCGGAGTGATTTTTTTTCTCATTCCCGGATGCATTCTCGTTATTTTCACCTCATGGCATTTTGTCCGCAATTCCTATTCCATCATGGAAGGCTCACCGGATCCCGGCGGCATTCCCTACCGTTATCTCATAAAATTCTGCATTCCCGCTGGCTTTGTTCTGCTTCTGCTGCAGGGCATTGCTTTGGGAATCAGGAGTTTCTTCATTCTTATCGGCAAAGACCTTGACAGTGACCCCAAACCTGTACCCCCTGCCATAACCGGGGACAAAGAATCAGGGAGTGAAAACTGATGGAATATCTGCCCGGATGGATGTTTCTGGCTCTGACAATTCTGCTGATGGCCGGTTTTCCGGTCACCTTCACCCTGCTCGGGACGGCCCTGTGTTTCGGGCTGATCGGGTTTGGATGGAGTTTTTTCAACCTTCTGCCCCTGCGCATATGGGGCGTGATGACCAATGTGACGCTGCTGGCAGTGCCGCTTTTTGTTTTCATGGGGGTCATGCTGGAGCGCTCCGGTCTGGCTGAGGAACTGCTGGATACCATGGGCATGGTGTTTGGAAGAATCAGAGGCGGTCTCGCGGTTTCCGTGGTGGTGGTGGGTGCGCTGCTGGGCGCGTCAACCGGCATCGTGGGAGCCACAGTTGTCACAATGGGACTGCTGGCCGTGCCGACCATGCTGAAATGGAATTATCAGAAAGAACTGGCCACCGGAACCGTATCTGCTTCCGGAACCCTGGGGCAGATCATTCCGCCCAGCATTGTTCTGGTGCTGATTGGCGACATTGTGGGCGTGCCGGTCGGGGATTTGTTCATGGGTGCAGTTCTGCCCGGCATGGTGCTGGTGGGACTGTATATATCTTATATTCTCTTCATTTCCTGGCTCAAACCGGAATGGGCTCCCGCGGTTCCGCAGGCTGAACTGGATGCTCTGGGCAAAGGCGTTCTGCTCAAACGGATGCTGGTTGCTCTTTTTCCTCCTTTATTTCTCATGGTTGCTGTGCTTGGTTCCATTTTCTGGGGCATTGCCTCACCCACGGAAGCGGCAGCGGTCGGCGCTGTGGGGGCGACAGTTCTTACCATAACAAACCGGAAATTCAGCCTGAAGATTCTCCATGATGTCATGGATTCCACCATGCAGTTGACCTGCATGGTTTTTATCATTCTCGTGGGTGCGGCGGCCTTCGGTCTGGTGTTCCGGGGACTGGGCGGAGACGGACTGGTGAGAAATTTTCTGGGAGCCATTGCCCATGCTCACAGCAAATGGGTGGTGCTGGCCATTGTCATGTGCCTGATCTTTGTCATCGGCTTTTTTCTGGATTTTATAGAAATCACCTTCATTCATGTGCCGGTGCTGGCCCCCATCATGCTGGAATTCGGTTTTGATCCGGTCTGGTTCTGCATTCTGATTGCGGTCAATCTCCAGACCTCTTTCATGACCCCGCCTTTCGGATTTTCACTCTTTTATCTCAAGGCCGTGACCCCGCCGGAAATCACCACCGGTGATATTTACCGGGGAATTATTCCCTTTGTGTTTTTTCAGATGATCGGTCTGCTGATCATTGTGTTTTTTCCCTGGCTGGCCACCTGGCTGCCAAAGGTTGTTTTCGGCGGATGAAAATTTCCGTGATAGTCCGGAGTGCAAAAATTGAGCAAAGGGCTTTTTTGCATTGATGCTCCGGAGTGCAAAAATTAAGCGGAGCAGTTTTTTGATTTTTTGCATTTTTGCACTCCGCCGGATTAGGTGCAAAAAAGCCCTTTGCTCAATTTTTGCACTCCGAATATGCTATGCAGTATGGTGCAAATACACCCGACAACCCAAACAAAAGGAGAAGCAGCAGAATGGAAAGACGTGAGTTTCTGAAAAAAACAGGCATGGCTGCCGCAGCCGCGGCTGTGGGGACAGCGGTATCTGCCCCTGCTGTTCATGCCAGCAAAACCTACAACTGGAAAATGGTCACCACATGGCCGCCGGGAATGCCGGTGCTGCAGGTCGGTGCGGAAAGATTTGCCAAACGTCTGGAGGAAGTGACAGGCGGACGCATCAAGATTCAGGTTTTTGCGGGAGGGGAACTGGTTCCGCCCCTGGGTGTGTTTGATGCAGTCTCTGACGGTACGGTGGAATGCGGCAGCGGCGCGGCCTATTACTGGGCAGGCAAGGTTCCGGCAGGCCAGTGGTTTTCCTCGGTTCCCTTTGGTTTCAATCCACAGGGCATCAATGCCTGGTTTTACAGCGGCGGCGGATTGAAACTTTGGGAGGAAGTCTACGCTCCTTTCAATGTGGTTCCCAGACCCCAGGGCAATACGGGTGTGCAGATGGGCGGCTGGTTCCGCAAGGAGATGAAAACCATCGAGGATTTCAAGGGGCTGAAAATGCGCATTCCCGGTCTGGGCGGCAAAGTGGTTGCCAAAGCAGGCTGTGCGGTGACGCTGCTGCCTGCGGGAGAAATCTTCACCTCTCTGGAACGCGGTGTCATTGACGCGACCGAATGGGTGGGGCCTCTGCACGATTTGCGCATGGGTTTTTACAAAGCCGCGCAGTATTACTACTATCCGGGCTGGCATGAACCCGGAACCTGTCTGGAAGTCATTTTCAACAAAAAGATTTATGATTCCCTGGAAGCGGATCTCAAAGCTGCGATTGATGCTGTGGCAATGGAGACCAATTTCTGGAGCCTGTGCGAATTTGAATCCGGCAACGGAGAGGCTTTGGAGGAACTCATCACCCAGCACAAGGTGAATCTGGTGCAGTTTCCCGATGCGCTCCTCAATGATCTGAGAAAGCTGTCCATTGAAACGCTGGAGGAAGAGGCCAAAAAGGATCCCATGTCCGCAAAAGTGCATGAGGCATACAAAAAGTTCAAGAAACAGCTTGGTCTCTGGGGCACGGTGTCTGAGAAATCCTATTATGACAGCATTGTGGAAAAGTACGATCTGAAGAAGCAGTAATCTGAAATCTTATCCTGAAAATGCGGGGCATCCGGCAGGATGCCGGATGCCCGCAGGCAAGGCATATCTGCCGGATTTGGTTCTGCAATTTTTTAAGCACAAAGGAAGCGAAGCAACTGCGGAAAAAATTCCGGCGCCAATTTTTTGTGCATCATCAGTCCGTTTGACCCCCCTGCCAGTCTGTGCCAACGCTATGCACAGTTTTTTTTAAATTGCACACAAATCTGTGCCGCCTTTGTATTCTTTTTGCTGTCTGATACCGATTCTCCATTGATTTAATGCAGTGCTTTCTGCACATCCGGAAATTTTTCAATATTCAAAAAACCGGATTTTTTAGGAAAAATCCGGTTTTTTCGTTGAACCGGCAGAAAATACTGTATAACTTCAATGGCGATTTGGTATGAGTCCCTAAAACGATCCGGGAGAGTTTTTACGCCTGTCTGTTGCCTGTTTCACAAAACTGATTATCTTTCAATTTTTCATACAGAACAGCAGTGTTCTGTCAAGTCTGATTTTATGTTATTTTCATCAACTTTTGTCCCTCAGGCTGTATGCAAAAAAACGTTGTGCTTAATTTTTTTCACTCCCGCATCCGGTTTTCCCGGGGACAAAAAAACAAATGAATGTATGAAGACAGGGCAGGAAATCCTGCAACTGAAATCTGCGGAGCAATCCTCTCAATGATAAGTATTTCTGACAACCCTGTGATCCGTCTCTTTGTGCCGGACCGAAACCGGCTGGAAGGTGACGCGATTCAGCAGTTGAAAAAGGCAGGCGAGCTTCCCGGAACCGAATGCATTGCGGCCATGCCGGATCTGCATCCGGGCAGGGGCGGGCCTGTGGGCGCGGCCTTTCTGACACGGAATATCTTTTATCCCCATCTCATTGGCAGTGATGTGGGCTGCGGCATGGGACTTTGGCTGACTGATCTGCGGAAAAGCAAAGTGAAACGGGACAAATGGGCCAAAAGACTGTATGGTTTTGAAGATCCCTGGGAAGGGGACACCGGACAGTGGCTTGCCGGGTACGGCCTCAAATCCTCCGGTTTTGATGACGCGATGGGAACCATTGGCGGCGGCAATCATTTTGCGGAACTGCAGATGGTGGAGCAGATCCATAATCAGGAAGCCTTTGATGCGCTGGGTCTGGACAAAGATTTTCTGATGCTGCTGGTTCACAGCGGTTCCCGCGGACTGGGTGCTTCCCTGCTGAGAAAGCATACCGATGTCAAAGGAGCGGCAGGCTTGGAAAGCACGTCAGCGGATGCGGAAAAATATATCCGAAAACATGACAGCGCGCTTGTATGGGCCGAGGCCAACCGGGCTCTGATAGCGCACCGTTTCCTTTCCGCCCTCGGAGCTGAAGGCAGAATGATTCTGGATATCCTGCACAATGCGGTTTCTCCGCTTCCCCAGTCCGGAAAAAATGTCTGGCTGCACCGCAAAGGCGTGGTTCCCTCTGACCGGGGGCCGGTGATTGTTCCGGGAACACGGGGCTCTTTCACCTATCTGGCAATGCCGGTCGGAGATCAGTCTGCCAACCTGTGGTCTCTGGCACACGGTGCAGGCCGGAAATGGAACAGGAGCAGTGTCAAAGGCCGTCTCAAAGATCGTGTTCATGCCAAATCCCTGACCCAGACAGAACTGGGCAGTCTGGTCATCTGTGAAGACAAGGAACTGCTGTATGAGGAGGCTCCGCAGGCATACAAAAACATTGAGCGTGTGATTGGAGACATGGCAGACGCGGGGTTGATGCAGATCATAGCGGTGTTCCGGCCTCTGATCACCTATAAAACAAGGAGCAGCAGATGATGGCCTGGCTGCAAATCACATCCGGACGGGGCCCGGAAGAATGCTGTCTGGCTGTTGCCCATGTGCTGCGCTGCATTGCAGAAGAAGCGGAAGAAAAGGGCATTCGCATTTCTCCCCTTGAACTGATTCCGTCTGAAAAACCCGGATGTCTGCGCTCCGCACTGCTGGCTGCCGAAGGAGAGAATCTTTCGGATTTCTTTGAGCAATGGGAGGGAACCGTGCAGTGGATTGCCAAAAGCCGGTTCCGTCCCCATCACCAGAGGAAAAACTGGTTTGTGGGCGTCAAATGCCTTTGTCCGCCGGAAAATGTGAAATGGTCGGAAAATGAGATCAGAACCGAACGGATGCGGGCTTCGGGTCCGGGCGGTCAGCATGTGAACAAAACAGAGAGCGCGGTGCGTGTAACCCATATTCCCACGGGTCTGAGTGCAATGGCGCAGGAAGAGCGATCCCAGCATCTCAACCGGAAACTGGCGCTGTCACGGCTTGCAGAACTGCTGGAAAATGAAGCGGAAAAAGTCAGATTTCAGCATGAGCAGAACAGGTGGAGTCAGCACAATATGCTGGAGCGGGGAAATCCGGTGCGGGTGTATGAGGGGGAGGACTTCCGCGTCAGAAAATCTGCCAGCCAATCCCGTTTTTGAGAATCGGGATTCTGATCTGTATGCTTTTCACTCACAGACATTCACTTTGCACACCGGTATTATGCCGGACGCACTGCCATTATACCAACGAAATTCGGTATCCGGAATCTCCTTTCCGGCTTTTGCCGGGATGACAGGAGGGCAGTGTCTCAAATCTCTTGATTCAGAAATCTCCCTCCCCCGGCGGGAAGGGAGCGTTTTTTCCACATCATCAGCCGATTTGGCCCCACTACCGACAGGAGGATGCAGCAGCCCTCTGATTTTTGGAAAATGTGCCTGAGATAAATTGCAAATTTCCTTTTGATCTGCGGAATTCCTAATGCACTGCCCCCAATTCCCCTGCAAAAAAGCAGGCTGCCCAGTGTCTTTCTGTCACTTCCCGGAATTCCGGTTCTTTTTCCCGGCAGAGATTCTGCGCATACAGGCAGCGGGTGTGAAAACGGCACCCGGGCGGGGGATCAATGGGGCTGGGCACATCGCCTTTTAAGATGATGCGCGTGTCTTTTCTGCGAGCCGGGTCCGGAACCGGAGATGCGGACAGCAGCGCCTGGGTGTAGGGATGCAGCGGATTTCTGTACAGATCTTCGCTGGCGGCCAGTTCCACCAGTTTTCCCAGATACATGACAGCCACCCGGTCACTGATATGCTCCACCACGCTCAGGGCATGGGAGATGAACAGATAGGTCAGGCCGAACTCTTCCTGCAAATCCCGCAGCAGATTGATGACCTGGGCCTGAATGGACACATCCAGCGCGGATACGGCCTCATCACAGACAACAAATTCCGGGTTCAGGGCCAATGCCCTTGCCACCCCGATGCGCTGACGCTGGCCCCCGGAAAACTGATGCGGATAGCGCCGCATATGCTCCTTTTTCAGTCCCACCACTTCCAGCAGTTCCAGCACCCGATCTTCCCTTTCCCTCCGGTTGTGGACACCGTGAATCCGCAACGGTTCACCAATGATGTATGATACGGTTTTCCGGGGATTGAGGGAGGAAAAGGGGTCCTGAAAGATAATTTGCATCTGCCTGCGCAGCCCCCGCATCTGTCTTTTGTCATATTCCAGAATGTTTTCCCCGTGAAAAAAGACTTTCCCGGATGTGGGTTCTTCCAGCCGGAGAAGGGCACGTCCCAAAGTGCTTTTGCCGCATCCGGATTCGCCGACAAGCCCCAGGGTTTCCCCTTTGCGGATGTGAAGACTCAGGCCGTCAACAGCTTTGACTGACGCAATTTCCCTGAGAAAAATGCCGCCCCGGATGGGATAATGCTTGACCATCTGCTCTGCTTTGACCAGTATTTCTCTGTTTTCAGGCATATTTCAGACACCTTGCCTTATGATTTTCCCCAATGCTGTACATATCGGGCCGGATATGGCGGCAGTCCTCAAAAACATCCGGGCACCGATCACTGAACAGACAGCCTTTGGGCAGGCTGAACAGGGAGGGAACCACGCCCGCGATGGTGTGAAGATGGCGGACTCTTTCCCGACCCATGATGGGAACCGACTGCATCAGGCCAATGGTATAGGGATGTTTCGGATTGGAAAAAAGGGTGTGCACATCTGTATATTCAGCCACTTTTCCCCCATACATGACAGCCACATCCTGGGCCATTTCCGCAATCACGCCCAGATCATGGGTGATAAACAGAATGGACGCGCGGGTTTCGGCTTTGAGTTTGTTCATCAGATCAAGAATCTGGGCCTGTATGGTCACATCCAGAGCGGTGGTGGGTTCATCTGCAATCATGAGCCGGGGATTGCAGGCCAGGGCCATGGCAATCATGACCCGCTGACGCATTCCGCCGCTCATCTGGTGGGGATAATCGGAAAATCTGCTTTCCGGTGCGGGGATTCCCACCAGCCGGAACATCTCTGTCACCCGTTCCCTTGTCTCCTTGCGGGAGCGCTTCTGATGCAGCCGGATGACTTCAGCAACCTGCTCTCCGACTGTATAGACCGGATTGAGGGATGTCATGGGTTCCTGAAAGATCATGGAAATGCGGTTGCCCCGGATCTTCCGCATGTCAGATTCGGAAAGTTCCAGCAGATTTTTCCCCTCAAACAGAATTTTTCCCCCTGCAATTTTTCCGGGCGGAACCGGGATAAGCCGGATAAGGGAATGCGCCAGCACACTTTTGCCGCATCCGGATTCGCCGACAAGCCCCAGGGTTTTGCCCGGTGCAATGGACAGACTCACATCATCCACAGCACGGGCCACCCGGCCCCGCACAAAAAAATGGGTTTGCAGATGCTGTATGTCCACAAGGTATTTTTCATTCATCTGATTAATCTCTCAGCCGGGGATCAAGGGCATCCCGCAGACCGTCTCCGAAGAGATTGAATCCCAGCACGGCAAAAAGAATGGCCAGTCCCGGAATGGTCATCACCCACCAGGCTCTGAGAATCATGGAACGGCCCATGGCAATCATGGCGCCCCATTCCGGTGTGGGCGGCTGCGCACCCAGTCCCAGAAAACTCAGCGCGGCCGCATCCAGTATGGCAGAGGCAAATCCCAAAGTGGTCTGCACAATCAGCGGCCCCAGGCAGTTGGGAAATATGGTCAGAAAGATGATCCGCATATCCCCCGCTCCAATGGCGCGGGCCGCGGTCACATAATCCTTTCCGCATTCCTCCATCACCGATCCGCGCACAATGCGCGCAAAACGCGGCACATAAATGATGCCAATGGCAACCATGGCATTGTGCAGACTCGGCCCCAGATAGGCCACCATGACAATGGCAAGGAGGATGTGCGGAAAGGCCAGCACAATGTCCATAAAGCGCATAATCAGACTGTCGCACAGTCCTTTGTAATAACCGGCCAGGGAACCCAGCAGGGACCCGGTGAAAAAGGCAATGCCCACACTGACCACAGCCACCATCAGGGAAACCCTTGCACCGTAAAGGATGCGCGACAGCATGTCCCTGCCCAGATCATCTGTGCCCAGAATGTGCTTCCGGGAACCGGTTTCATACCATGCAGGCGGCTTGAGCTGATCATACAGAGATGCCTCCACAGGGTTGTGGGGACTCAGCACAGGTGCGAAAGCGGCAGTGGCAACAAACAGAAGAACAACAACCAGTCCTGCCACAGCGGTTTTGTTGCGCAGCAACTGATCCATCTGATCAAAAAAGGGATGTCTGTCTTCAGGATGTGTTGTTTTCATACAGTCCTTTGGATACATTTTGTCTGTCAGCAGGGCTGCCATTTCAACGCATTGAAAAAAACGCTGTGTCCTCTGCGGAAAAGAACAGCTTTTTTCGGAAAGTGCATCGCGGAACTCTTTTACTGCACACTCATCTTCGGATTGATGACCGCGTAAAGCACATCCACCACCAGATTGATCACAACAAAAATGGCTGCAATGAAAAGAGTTCCGCCCTGAATGACCATGTAATCCCGCTGCATGACCGCATCAAAAATCCATTTTCCCACGCCCGGCCAGGCAAAAATGGTTTCCGTGAGAATGGCTCCGCCCAGCAGCACACCGAACTGCAGTCCGATGGTGGTGACAACCGGAATCAGGGCATTGCGCAGCGCGTGCTTGAAAATCACAGTAAACTGTGAAAGTCCTTTGGCTTTGGCCGTTTTGACATAATCCTGGCGCAGGACTTCCAGCATGCTGGATCGGGTCATTCTGGCCACAATGGCCATGGGAATGGTGCTGAGGGTAAACGCGGGCAGAACAATATGCCAGAGTGCATCTTTGAAGGCAGGCCAGTTTCGGGTGAGAATGGCATCCAGAATATAAAAATTGGTGACAAAATCCAAATCAACGCCAATGCTCAGGCGTCCGGACATGGGCAGCCAGCCCAGTTGGAGGGAGAAAATCAGCATCAGCATCAGCCCCAGCCAGAAGATGGGCATACTCACGCCCACCAGCGCGCCAATCATGCTGAGACAGTCAAAAAGAGAATACTGTTTTGTGGCTGAAATAATGCCGAAAATCATCCCGAAAATACAACTGATGAGCATGGCTGCAATGGAAAGTTCAATGGTGGCGGGAAAGCGCTGTTTCACTTCTGTCCAGACCTTCTGACGGGTCCAGATGGTTTCTCCCAGATCGCCTTTGAGCAGGCGTTGGAGAAACAGGCCGTACTGCACATACAGGGGTTTGTCCAGCCCCAGATGGGTGCGGATTTCCGCAATGGCCGAGTCTGTGGCCCGTTCCCCCAGCAGCAGTTCCGCGGGATCTCCGGGCGTGACATGCAGCATGAGAAAGACAATGACAGAAACCCCCAGGAGGGTGGGGATCATAATCAGAATCCGGCGGATGATATAAGAGAGCATGGCTTTGTCCTTATTTCAAGACATTCAGAGTGGCGTGCAGAACAGTTCTTCCATGCTTCAGGAAACGCGGTTCCACTCCGGAAAAAACATCATACATAAAGAGGATACAGCGGGGCAGGCTCAGAAGCGGAACCATCCTGAATCTGTTTATGAACAGACAGGGGTTACGCAGTTGACAAGAAAGTCAATCCTGAAACCCTGAGGGTTTTCAAAACCATCAGGGTTTATCCGATCAACTGCGTAACTTCTGACAGCTTCAGGATAAAAAATTTTTTATATTATGAAAAACATAAAAGCAAGAAAAAAATGAGATTCTTCAGGGACTGTCATGGAAAAATTTTCCGGATGCCCCCTTTTGCAGGCATGACGTCATTCCCGCGCAGGCCGGGATCCGGCATTTTTGCAAAACATAGTGAAGAACCCAAAACGACGGACTTGCAGATAAAAACCTGTCTCTGCATTATCTGCCGGAATCATCCGCCTGTTTTGGTTTGTGGCAGATATTTCAGAAGATAAATTCCCAGAAAAACCTGCAGGTTTTGAATTGGACGAACAGCTTCCCGATTCCTGAAAAAGCGTCTGAAGGCAGGCATGGACAGGGGCAAAAGAAGGGCTAAGGATGTTCAGGCAATGGATGATGCTGCATAGAGAAAAATGCTATTCTTTTTCTTCTGTGCATAGAAATAAAAAATTTGCTTTTCCGCGATGCTGTGCGTATGAATAAAGACTCAGCCGAAAGTTTTCGTGTATTGAAAAAACCGGATTTTTCCGGAAAAATCCGGTTTTTCTGAAAAGGCAGCACCCGAAAATGTATGCTGACTTACCTTAGACTCAATGCCGTTTCCTTAAGAAAAAATTCCCCTCCCCCAGCGGGAGGGGTAAGGGGAGTGGGAAAATGACAGTCTGCAATTCAATGACGTTTTCACCCTCCCCCTGCCCCTCCCTCAGGGGAAGGGGAGCCTTAAGGAAACGGCATTGACCTTAGACTGTCTTTCATCCAAAGTTCACCGGATTGTTTCAGGAGGCCGGTATCATGTATTTTGATCTTCATGTTCACACTGTTTATTCTTCCTGCAGCAGGCTGGATCCCCGTGACATTCTCACTCATGCAAAGGAAAGGGGACTCAGCGGTGTGTGCATTACAGACCATCATTCCATGCAGGCCGCGCAGGAAATTCAGGAAGGTGTGCAGGAAAACGGACTGTGTGTGATTTTCGGAATGGAATACAGCACTTCTGCCGGAGATTTTCTCATATTCGGCCCTTTTGGGGAGATTGAGCCGGGGTTCACTGCTCCGAACCTTCTTCGCCATGTGCATACGAGAGGCGGAGCGGCCATTGCCGCGCATCCTTTCAGAACCGCAAGACCGGTATCCGAGGAGGTGCTCCGCGACGGTTCCTGTCATATTGTGGAATGCCTCAATGGCCGGAACAGCGCATATGAAAACCGCCGGACAGAGGACTGGTTCCGCCGTTATTCCCTGATTGGATGCGGCGGCAGCGATGCCCATTCCCTGGATGAACTGGGCAGAGCCGGAACCTTTTTTCCCTGCCCGATCCATACCCGCGCGGATCTCATCTGCGCGCTGAAAAAAGGGATGTGCAGACCGGCTGTTCCCTGGGCAGAGCTTAGGCATAGCGTGTGGGATCAGCAGCTCCGGCCTCTGCAAACCCCTTCCGGCGCAGCAGGCAACTGTCACAGTGCCCGCATGCCTTTCCTTCCGGTGATGGATCATAGCAACTGCGGGTCAGACTGTAATCCAGACCCAGGGCAAGCCCTTTTTGGATAATCTGGGCTTTGCTCAGGTGAATCAGGGGCGTCCGGATACGGATCTTATGCCCCTCCGCACCGGCTTTTGTGGCCAGATTCGCCATTGCTTCAAATGCCTGTATGAATTCCGGTCTGCAGTCCGGATATCCGCTGTAATCCACTGCATTGACCCCGATGAAAATGTCTGATGCGCCCAGCACTTCTGCCCATCCCAGCGCGAAAGACAGAAAAATGGTGTTGCGAGCGGGAACATAGGTCACGGGAACTGCTCCGGACATCAGGGTCTCATCCCGGTCTTTGGGAACCGCAATGTCATCTGTGAGCGCAGAACCGCCGATGTCTTTCATATCCACTTCAATAATCAGATGCTTTTTGGCCCCCAGAATCTGAGCAATTTTTTCAGCCGCGGCCAGTTCCGCTGCATGGCGCTGACCATAGGAAAAACTCATGCTGTAAATTTCATATCCCTGGGCTTTTGCAATTGCCATGACGGTGGTGGAATCCAGCCCTCCGCTGGAAAGAACAACCGCTTTTCTGCCATATTCCATAACTCTTCCTTTCTGATGAATCTCAATTTTCTGTTCCTGAATCTGTCACCTGCAGAAAAACCTGATTTTTCAAAAAAATCCGGCTGCTGTGTGCAGGAGAATTTTGAGTCTGCAAAGGTGAAATCACAAACCCGAACTTTACAGCGTACTGCACAACCAGCTTAATTTGCTTCTTTGGGAGTTTGCGGGGTGCAATTAACCCGGTTATGCAAAACAGGTATCATACCAATTCTCCATTGAAAAGATACTTATAAGCAGGCAAAAGGAAGTTTTCGTGTATTAAAAAAACCGGATTTTTTGGAAAAATCCGGTTTTTCCGAAAAAATTGTGTTTCAGATCAATGGAGAATTGGTATAACCTTTCAGATCAATTTATATTCTCTGAAAGAGATGCCGGACATTGGGAATTTTGTAATAATGGCGCTTTATCACCTTTATTTTATTGTTTAAATCTCTCACAAACCCGATTGCCTTCCTTTCAGTAAAATAATTCGTTATCTCATCTTCATCAAGTGTTTTATTAAATTTTTCAAAATATTTCAGGCCGTAAATTTCGATACCGGGACTTTTTATGCTGATAATTCCGACAATATCGAATTAATTATTAATGATCAATAAAGCTTCGGAAAAACTTTGGATGCGAATCTTGTGAAAATCTCGGTACCGGCTGAAAAAAAGCGTTTTTCCTGCCAAATTCGGGCATCTCTGACCCAGTGTGCAGTTGAGGCGTTCATGCCAAGTCTCACCGCTTCCCTTTCCTGATGACCTGCGGCGTTTTGAGGGAAGAACGGCTGCATGACTTTCCGGGTGATCTGTGCGGCAGACAGCCCGCCTGCGGCAATCAGCAGGAAGATATTTCCATAAATTTCTGGATGTTTTTCCCGAACGGTCTCCTGAAGGGGGAACCAATTTTCAGAAAAAACACGCCTTCTGACTTTTTACGAGGGCATCAAGACTATGCTTGACTGAGAGCTTGAAAGGTATTATGATACTTCATAATCACTGTCCTGCCATTGGGGGGCTGCGACTTGCCTCCTGTCCTGTTCCTGGATTCGTCCAGCACCACTGAAAACATTGCCCCTCTCTGAGGGCCTGATTGTTGCGTTCTGTGCCATTGCAGAAAATATCTCTGATTCGGTCTTCGGATATTTCCCCTGATTCAAAAATTGCCATACCGGAAACTGCCTAAAATTTGAAAAAACAGGATGTTGCGGAGAAGTTGACAGCCCGGCTCTCTGCGGGATTAAGATTTTGCAGTGAAGATTCATTGTGAATTGCAATCTGTCACATAATATAGTCTTTAAGAAAATGGTTTTGGGGTTGTCCGAAATTTTAAGATATTTAAATTCAGTATGTTAAAAAATCAGCTACCCCAAAATAATTATCTTAAACACTATATTTTTTCGGGAGTGAATGGTCTGTCAATTAAGATTTCTGACATTCTGAGGAGTCCGGACTGAACGTTTGGGACTGTCCTCTCTGCGGGTTTTGCCAAACTTTCAGTGTGGCACTCCTGTGCGGGTTCATGATGTAAAAGAATTTATTTGACAGCTCACTGAATGGCCTGTCAAATAAATTCGTTGCATCTGTGTTCAGGTTTCAGGTGTCAGGGAACAGACACTGAAACCTGAAACCGTCCTGTCAGAAATTTTCAAATCCTTAAATGTGAAAGAACTTTTTTGACAGACCACTGAATGCTCAGATCATTTATGAATGTTTTGAAATCACCATTTCCGGGGTAAAAACTGTCCCGGCTGATGTACCGTTCAGGTGCCGAATCGGACAGCCAATGATCGGTTGGGGAACTGAGCGTCTTGTCCGATTGAAAAACCCGTTATGTCAATGGTTATGGGAAAGGGGGTGGAACTGTTCAATACTGCGCCTGTGATTCGGCCAAAAGGGAAGCAAAGCTCGAATACAACAACGTCATCAGGAGGATACCATGAAGAAAAAAACCGTTTACATCGCGAAGTTGGCAGGTGTTTTTATGATTGTTTCGCTGGCTGTGACAGGTCTGTGTCTGGCTCAAAACATTATTGCCGTGCACGGAAACTCCGGCCGTATAGAATTCATGGATCGGATTGCCAGCACTGACCGGCAAATATTGGGATGGGGATTGGATATCGAACAAAAGCCAGGTCTTAGCAATTGGCTTCATTATTCGATTCCCACGGTTCCTTTTTCCAAAACCCGGTATCTTCTGGTTTACTATGAAACCGGCATCTCCGGCTCCACAGCCGATTCCATGATTTCACGCATACATGTGTATGATGGCGGCACAAAAATCTATGAGAACAACACACTCAATTTGACCGGCGGCCCGGATTACCTGCTTATTGATATGGGAGAAGACAAGACCATCTCCTGGGGCCTTGGGCTCACTATCGGTATTGGTGCGGGAGTGGAGAGCATGAGCCACAGAATGCGCATTTACGCTGTTTGGGCTGAGTTGCATTAATCTCTCACAGATCAGTGGATTGTGTAAAAAAGGGGTCAGGCCTATTCAGGCTGACCTCTTTTTCTCGTTCAAATCAGGAAACACTGACCTCCGTCAGGAGCCTTGTCGCCTCTCTGCTGCCTTCCCCAAATATTGTTATCTGATGCCAATTCGCGATTGCTTTGATCCGGTGTTTTCAGTTTTTCCTCACAATCCCGCCTCGGGCGGAGGCATGTTTCTGGGGGCCGCGGGCCGGAATGATCAGTTTCCGGGTTCATCCGGAAAAAGCCCTGTGTGACTCTGCGCTGCTCTGCGGCTGAAAAAGTCTGTCACGGGTCCCTGATCTTTTTCGCTGCATATTGCAAAAAACCGGCAGCGATTCGGTATGCAAGTCTGCATATGAAACAAATTCCGGAAAGATGAACTGAAAATTTGTTACACCGTGATATTTTCAGGCAGTTGCGGAACTCTGCCCAAAGAATTCAGACTTGTTTTTTTCCTGTTCGGATGTTATTTTGTTTAAATTAAGATTCCGGACAGTGGCTCAAACCTCCTGACAGGTGCAATTTTTGGATTTAACTCCAAAACAGCAGGATGTTTGCACAGAGGAACACACTCTTTTCCTGCAACATTCTGAAAAGAAAAATGTTCTTCAGCAGATGTCCCCAGACGCTGTGTTTTACATATGAAGTGGGGGGTCAAACGATGCGAAAATTGCAACGTGCAGTTTTAAATCATCAGGCATTTATGCTGATTGAACTGATCGCTGTATTGCTGTTAATGGCATTTCTCAGCATCTTTCTTCTTACCCGCAGGCCGGACGGACAGTTTACGCTGGCAGGCGAATCCCAAACCATCCGCTCCCATCTCCGCTATGTGCGCAATCTGGCTCTGGCAGGTGACACAGATTCCTGGCAGATGGAATTTGTAAACGGCACGTTCTATAAACTTGTTCACAAAACAGCGGGCAGTCTGCCATTTCCGGGTGAGGAAACCCTGACACATTCCCTTCCTGCCGGGTATACCCTGCGCATTGCACGGGATGACGGGGCAAGTCCTGACCACCTTTTTTTTGACCGGTGGGGCGGACCGCCGGAGGGAATGGATTATTTTGTCATTCTTTCGGAAACAGACACCGGCGCATCTGAAACCATCCGGATACTGAAAAATACAGGATATATTCAATGAAATCTGTCGGATATGCTCCAAATAACCGGTGCGCGGGTTTCACTCTGCTGGAAATCATTCTGGCGATTCTTGTGTCCTCCATTCTGGGAACCATTTTATATTCTTATTTCAATGCCATGCTCCAGGGGAACGATTCTCCGGAAAGACTGCGGCGCATGTATAACCTGCAAACTGTGATGGAAAAGATTACAGCCCATTACGATGAAATCACAGGAAAGAACGCGTTCTCCAAATGGGAGGCAGGCAAAGCATACGCTCCCGGAGAGAAAGTGGTTTCCAGATCAGAGCCTTACGGACATGGCTATGTCTGCACCGCAGGGGGAATCAGCGGCAGCGCAGAACCTGTGTGGTCCACCGTTCCGGGTGCAGTTATTGCGGACGGAACTGTGACATGGCAGGAAGACGGAGGTGAACTGGATGCACTGGTGTCCAAATTTTCCGCACCTGAAAGCGGAACCCCGCCCGGTCCGGATGCGATATGGGATTACGGATACGGAACATACGGAATTGTGACTTGCGGTTTTATCCGTTTTGAGGGAGGGATTGAAACTCCGGCTCCGGAAGCAGGTGCGCAGAATCTGCTGAAAATCACTGTCAGAAATGAAGACGGATACCGTGTCACTGCCCTGTTTTCAACCACCTACTGAGAAAAGGAGCCGGTATGCGCGATCTGAAGATCTGCTGCAAAGGCTTTTCACTGATGGAAGTGCTTGTCTGTCTGCTGCTGCTGGGAATTGTCAGTGCGATATGGGGCCTGGGCATTGTGCAGGTGGTGGACGGATTTATGCTGTCTGCACAGAACCGGGAAACATCCCAGAAGGTGCAGACCTGCATGACGAGACTTACAAAAGAGTTTCAGAGTCTTGTCTCTCTGTCTGCGGCCCTTTCCTCAGACACGGTGACCTATACCCGCAGCACAGCCGGAACGGATGAGGTGTATACCGTTTCTTTTGATCCAGGCGAAGGTGTGATAACAATTAATGGTGACATCCTGACAGACAGGGTAAAGGGATTTGCGCTGCGCTACTATGATGTGCATGATGCGGCTGCCCCCCTTTCCGATCCGGGTGACGATCCCGGCAAAGTGAGACTGATCGGTTTCCGGTTGGAAGCCAAAGGCGCGAATGATACGGTTTCCGCATATGAAACCCGTGTATTTCTCAGAGGATTGCCAAAATGATCTGTCTGTTTTCCAAAAACCTGCACCGTACGCGGAAAGGGGCTGTTCTGCTGATCCTGATTGCCACCATGACGCTTATTTCCGTGCTGGGAGCGGCTGTTCTCTCCATTACAGCGACATCGGCCCGCAATGATCTGGTTTCCGCCAATTTCATCCGGGCAGGCTATCTTGCAGAATCCGGGATGCGCTGGGCGGCACTGAAAAATCTGCCGGAAAACACCTATGTGACGGTGTGGGAAGAGGGCGGCGTTTTTCATATGATCGAAGCAGACACACCGCCTGTTCAGCAGATCAGTTCATCCGGTTTCCGGATATCGGCAAATGACTGCGGAATTGAATCCACAGGTGTGGTCGGCGAAGGAACCTCTTATGAATCCCAAAGAAAAATTTTCGGGAAAAACAGAAAGGGACTTCCCTGCTGGCGGTTTGATGAGTTTTTCTGGAATGCGGCTGCAATCCTTGACAGTTGCGGAAACAACCAGGGATCGATAACAGGAAGTTCATGGGCCAGAGGCTGTGAGGGGAAAAGCGGGGGCACGCTCCTGTTCGGGGGATTGGATTCTGTTCACACGGATTTCAGCCCCTTTTGCGAAATCGGAAACAAAACCTCTTTTACCGTCTCTTTCCTTGCCAAACCCGCAGGCGGGGGAACTGTTTTGGGAGTCAGAGACGGCACCGGCGCGTTTTCCACAGGGATCAGCGGAAACAGATGGACATGGGCTTTCGGAGACCGCAGCCGCAGTGCAGTTCCGGTTTCGTTTGGCAAATGGCAGCAGGTGATTGTGGTGTATGATGTTTTTTCCGGCACAGTGACCATGCGGGTGGACGACTGTCCTGGTTCCGGCTATACAGACACCTATGACTATGGCAGTGCCAATGGAAGTGCTGCAATGCCGGAGATGACAAAATCTCTTTTCATTGGTGCGGAAAATTTCTCCGGAACCCCGGTTTCCCATTTTACCGGTGAGGTGGATGAACTCCGTATATACAGCACCGCAATGGATCCGGATCTGCTCCAGCCCGTATGCCCGGAATCCGGAGCAGTGGCCTGGTATCCGTTTAATGGGAATGCGCTGGATGAAAGCATCTCAGCACCGCAGTTTGACGGAACTGTCACAGGGACAACTCTGGCACCGAATCGATTCGGATGCCCGGACAGGGCCTGGCTGTTTGACGGAAGCGCTTCCATTGACGGGGAGATTGATCCCGCAAATCCCATGATTTCCGCGTATCCTTTCAGTCTGAGCGCCTGGATACGCATTGACAGTGCGGATGCCTCGGAAAAGGTGATTTTCAGTCTCACGGATCAAAACTCGGATGATGTGCAGTTTGGCATATATCTCAATGAAAATTCCCAACTCTGTCTCCGTGCAAAGGAAAGCGATGCAGTATTGCATTCCGAATGCACCGCAGGAACATTGGACATCGGCACATGGCATTTTGTCGCAGGAACATTTGCATCCGCAGATGCGGATACAAAACTGTATCTGACACTTTATGCAGACGGGCTTCAGGCAGTTTCGCCTGCCCTTTCTCCTGTTTATGTCACCTGCAATCCCAATACGGTTACCCGCTGGTCCGCAGGCAGATGGGGAAATCTGAACCCGTCCGGACAGTTCAAAGGCGCAATTGACGATATTTCCGTATGGCCCAAAGAGCTGACACACGCGAAAGTCAGCAGAATGTATCAGGAAAAACCGGAGTGAATTTTCAAACCCCAAGGGTTTCGGAAACCCTTGGGGTTTTTTGGGATGAACATTTTTTGAGAATTTAAAAATATATGAATGAGGAAACACAAACCAGACCACCGGCCATTCTGGCTCCGGCCGGAAACAAAGCCGCTTTTCTGGCTGCACTTGCTGCCGGAGCCGATGCCGTTTACTGCGGACTGAAACACTTTTCCGCGCGCATGGAAGCCAAAAACTTCAGCATCGGAGAACTGGCTGCACTCACGGAACTGGCCCATGCTCAGGGAACTTCGGTCTATGTCACCTTCAATTCCCTGATCCGGCAGGACGAACTCAGCGAGGCCGGGCAGATGATTGATCTGCTCAACCGGCATGTGAAACCGGACGCACTCATTGTTCAGGATCTTTGCCTGATTGAGCTTGCCCGGCAGACCGGTTTTTCCGGTGAAATCCATCTGTCCACCCTTGCCAATGTCACCTTTCCCGCCGCGCTGAAATTCATCCGGGAAAAACTGCCGGAAAATGTCACACGGGTGGTTCTTCCCAGAGAACTGAACATTGATGAAATAAAACAGATGGATCAGGCCTGTTCCGGAAGATACCCGGAACTGGAGGTCTTTGTTCACGGTGCACTGTGCTACGGTGTTTCCGGACGCTGTTACTGGAGCAGTTGGCTGGGCGGGAAAAGCGGGCTTCGGGGACGCTGTGTTCAGCCCTGCCGCCGCCGTTACACGCACAAAGACATGCCCAAAAGATATTTCTCCTGTCAGGATCTCAGTCTGGATGTGCTGGTGAAGGTGCTTCTGTCTGTTCCGTCCATACGGGCATGGAAGATTGAGGGACGGAAAAAAAGCCCCCATTATGTTTTTTACACAGTGACTGCATACCGCATGCTCCGGGATGAGGGGCATGATCCCCAGTCAAAGAAAAATGCCCTTTCCCTGCTTGGACAGGCGTTGGGACGCACAGGAACCCATTATTTTTTCCTGCCCCAGCGTCCCCAGAATCCTGTGGATACTTCCGGCCAGACCGGTTCCGGTCTGCTCATGGGAACCGTCAAGGGCGGAAAACGCACTCCCTTCATCACACCGCTGCGGGAACTGCTTCCCGGTGATCTGCTGCGCATCGGTTATGAAGATGAACCCGGTCACACCATCTGCAAAATCAGCAAATATGTTCCCCGCAAAGGTCAGTTCCGGCTCTCCCTTCCTCCGGAAAAAAACCTGTCTCCCAACGCCCCGATCTTTCTTACCGACCGCCGGGAAAAGGCTTTGGTGGAAATGATGGCCGCGCAGGAGAAACAACTCCGGCCTGTCCGGGAAACAGAACTTCTGCATTCAAATTTCCGCGTCCGGATGCCGGAAGCAGAAACCCGGAAAGCAAAAGAAGTGCACCTCCTGCTGAATCGTGAATTCCGGAAAGCGCAGGTGCAGGGAATTTCCGGACTGTGGCTTTGTCCGGAGGCACTGAAACAGACACCCAAAGCATTGATTCCGGCCATATGGTGGTGGCTGCCGCCGGTCATCTGGCCCGAAAATGAACAGCATTGGCGGGAACTGACGGAAAAAGTGTGCAAAGCAGGCGCGCAGAATTTTGTTCTGAACGCGCCCTGGCAGATGGCTTTTTTTCCGGATGCAGCAAAAAACAATATATGGGCAGGCCCCTTCTGCAACACTGCCAATTCCCTGTCATTGCAGGTGCTCAGGAATATGGGATACAGCGGAGCGATCCTCAGTCCGGAACTGCACAAAGATGATTATCTGCATCTGCCTGCACACAGTCCCCTGCCTCTGGGCATGGTGATTTCCGGCAACTGGCCCCTGTGCGTTGCGCGAGCCCTGGCAGCGGATATGGAAACCGAATCGCTGTTCACCAGTCCCAAAGGGGAACAGGCCTGGGCGAGAAAATATGGTTCGGATTACTGGCTGTATCCGGACTGGCAGCTTGATGTTTCAGAATATCAGGAAGAACTGATCAAGGCCGGTTACAGTCTCTTTGTCCGCATGAGCGAAGCCCTTCCCGCGGGAGTGAATCTGAAAAAAAGGCCGGGACTGTGGAACTGGAACATTTCCATCTGATTTTGGGTCTGACAGCCTGCCTGAAAACAGCATCAGACCGAAAGGCAGCAGATTTAACGCTCTGCTCCCTGATAACTCCCGCATCCGGAGTTCACATTATTTTCAAAAATCTCCTGAGCGTCCACTGACAAATGCGCATAGGGAATGATTTCCAGACGCTGCAAACCGATTTCCGTACCAGTCAGCACACAGTAACCAAAGGTTTTGTTCCGGATACGTGCCAACGCTGCCTCACTCTGCAGGATGATTTTATGGCAGTGCTGAAAGTTCATCAAAAGATTTTCCCGCCATGTTTCCAGCCCGCTTCTGTCTGCGACATCCGCTCCCATGCACTTTCCCTGCTGCATTTCTCGGCGCGTATTTTCGATCTTTTCTGACATCTGATGGATAATCCCCAGCAGTTTTTCCTGAAAATACACCAGATGATGTTCATTCATGTACGGTTCGGCATCTGTGATTCCATCACAGTGAATCCGGTTTTCATTCATGACAGCCTCCGTTTCTCCGTTAATGATCATACACATATGAATCCGCGGTTCATCATTTTTTTCCGCTGCTGATCTGGAAACAGACTTTCCTGCTTCCCTGTGCAGGCTGTCCATATGATATGTATGTCAGAAACGGATTAGTGAACAGTTAGAATTTGATGAATTTCATATGGTTATTATCATTGTCGCTCAGTCAGTCCGAAGAAAGGATAAAAACATGCAGATTCATCAGATTTTAACATAATTCTAATCAGGGTCTCACACAGATCCGTTATTAAAAAATTCATCAGAGGCAAAGAAACAGAAATTCTCATCAGACTTAACTCTTGATGAATAAGTAAAAAGTCGGAACTTATATTATTTCGTCATTCCGGCGGAAGCCGGAATCCAGTATTTTCAGAAAGTTCTGGACTCCGGCTTTCGCCGGAGTGACGGAATTATGACTTTTTGCCGATTCATCAACTCTTAACTGCAAAAGAGAGCAGCTTTGCAGAAAGGATAATGAAAATGAAACAGAAAATCATGGCAGTGGATGATTCAGAGAGTATCCGGCAGATGCTCACTTTTTCTTTGAAAATGGGGGATTATGAAGTGCTGGAAGCGGAAAACGGTCAGGACGCGTATGAAAAACTTCTGGAAACAGAGGCGGATCTGCTGATTACAGATTTGGATATGCCAAAAATGAACGGAATTGAACTGATTCGGCAGGTCAGGGAGATTCCCCGTTACCGGAGTATGCCAATTATCATTCTGACCATACATTCAGACACGGAAATGAAAAAACAGGCACGCGCCGCTGGAGCAAACGGATGGATTGTCAAACCGTTCCGGCCCAATCAGTTGATAGGGGTTTTGAAGAAAGTTCTTTAGCGCAGATTATCCGTACACCACCTCCACCTGCTCCATGTATCCATAAAGACGGTTTGCAAGTTTCCAAATATCATCCAAAGGTTGTTTTTCCTGCCCGGCTTTTTCCACATCATGCGCAATTTCGGCCATCTGCTCAAAGCAGTAACACAGGGCGGCCCCTTTGATCCGGTGGCCCAGCCTCCGGATCATTTCATAATTGCCTTCCACGACAGCTTCCTCCATGCTCCGGATTTCCTTTTGCGTCACGGTCATAAAACCCGGAATCAGTTCTTTCAGTTCCTGATCCACACAGACAACATGTTTTTCCCCGCTGTCGGATTCTTCTTTTGTTTCAACAGGAGATTCGGAACAGGACAGAGGAATATCCTTACATTGACACGCATCCGCATATTTTCTCAGCATCTGAAAAAGCTGACGTTTCTTAAAGGGTTTGCTCATATGCTCTGTGCATCCAGCGTCCAGGCTTTCCCTCTCTTTTCCCTTCAGTGCGTGTGCGGTGAGGGCCACAATGGGAATTCCTGTTCTGCCATTCTCCCTTTCCCATTCCCGTATGGCATCGGCTGTTTTGTACCCGTCCATCACCGGCATGTCAATGTCCATGAAAACAATGTCATATTCTCCGTTCTGATATTTTTCCAGACAGATTCTGCCGTTTTCCGCCATATCCGCCTGATGCGGGGTGTTTTTCAGATAAAAGGAAAACAGCAGGCGGTTGTTTTCATTGTCCTCGGCCAGCAGTATCCGCATGGGACGGATGTTTTCTTCGGAAACAGCGGAAAATTCCGGGGACTGGCTTTCCGTCACCGGGTTTTCCCAGAGGGGAAAGACAGCGGTGAAACGGAAATCACTGCCAATCCCCGGCTCACTTTCCACCCATATCTTTCCGTGCATCCGCTCCGCTAATCCCCGGCAGATGGACAGTCCCAGCCCGGTTCCTCCATATTCCCTGCTGGTGGAGGAATGTGCCTGGGTAAAGGATTCAAAAATGCTTTCCAGCCGATCTTTGGGAATACCGATGCCTGTATCCCGGACAGAAAAAACAAGTTTCACGGGTCCATTCTCCCGCGGATTTTCCTGTGCGTTTCCAACATTCAGAACAATCTCGCCTTTGTGCGTGAACTTTATGGCATTTCCGATGAGATTGGACAGAATCTGACGCAGCCGGGCCGGATCTCCTTTCAGAAAGGGGGGAACTTCCGGGCTGATATTCCAGCGCAGAGCAATATTCTTCTGCCGCGCTTTCACTTCCAGCACTTCGCGGGTTTTCAGCACCAAATCCGGCAGATGAAATCCCACTTCCTCCATTTCCATCTGTCCGGCTTCCACTTTTGACAAATCCAGAATGTCATTGATGAGTTCCAGCAGACTTTCCCCTGCGTTGCGGAAGATGCTGACATATTTTTTCTGTTCCGGATTCAGCGGGGATTCCCACAGCAGATCAGCCATGCCCAGAATGGCATTCATGGGGGTTCGTATATCATGGCTCATATTGGCGAGGAATTCACTTTTGGCACGGGTTGCGGCCTCCGCATCTTCTCTGGCCCGGATTTCCGTCTGCGCCAGACGGCTGAGCATATCCTGCACGGAAACCGTTCCCAGCACTTCCCCGTCACGCATGACAATGATGTCATCATAGATTTTGGCATTCTCCCGGTTCATGGCCGCCCTGGCAATATCCCCCAGCGCCTGATCCGCATCCGCAATCAGGGGCGCTGAATCCATGAGCAGGGAAATATCCCTGCGGTAGAAAAGCGACACCCCGAACTGCGTACCCAACTGGCGATCCAGATGATAACTCATGACCAGTCCTGCTGCCCTGCCCTGATCCGTGACAATCACACTGCTCAGGGGCGGTTTTTCCCTGAGCATCTCCTTGACCTCAGCCACAGAAGTGCCGGGACCGACCTGCAAAGCCTCCTGCACCAGAGATGCGATGGTGGTCTGAAAGCGCCTGTCCCGGATTCCCGCACAGGAACCGCCCGCAGAAAGATTCCTGATTAAAGACGGTTTGGGAAAAGCCGGGGCAGCGATGTAATGGCCCTGGCCAAAACGCACGCCGATGTCCGCAAGGGTGCGGTATTCGGATTCGGTCTCAATGCCCAGAGCCACCACCCTGGTCCCGGTTTTTTCCGCTATGGAGACAATGCCCTCCATCACGGCTTTCTTGGCGGGATGGTAACTGATGCCCCGGATCATCAGCGGATCGGTTTTGATATAATCCGGCCTGATCCGCGTGAGAAAGGAAAGAGTGGATTTGCCGAAATTGTCAATGCACACCCGAAATCCCTGCTGACGGCAATGCTCCAGATTTTTCAGGAGCAGATCATAATTGCGCATACCAAAATCCTCGGAAAACTCCAGCACAACATTGTCCGGTTTCAGGCCGTTTTCCCGAATCATTTTCCGCGTCAGCCCCGGTGCAAAGGCCGGATCACGGAGGGCTTTCCTGTGGACATTCATAAAAAGAAACTGATCCGGAGCCAGTTGCCCCAGATTTTCCATTGCTGTTTTCCGTATTTCCTTATCCAGAAAGCAGATTTTCCCTGTTTCCTCGGCATATCCGAATAACGCGGAAGGCTGGTGGAAATGGCTGTTTTCCGGCCCCCGCACAAACGCCTCCCATCCCAGTATCCGGCCTTTTTCCATATCCGCAACAGGCTGATACACACAGGAGAGCAGTGATTTTTCAAAAATTTCGGCAAAATATCGGGACAAATTTTCATCGGCCCGGACTCCGGATTCTTCCGAAGAGATTCTGATTTCACATAATGCCCGGAAGATATTTTCATAGAATCCGCCGTGATATTTTTCCGGTATCCAGGCATGTCCGCACCGCACATGGATGGGTTCTCCGACAAGAACGGAAAATGTCCGCGTCAGATGCTCTGACAGCATTTCCCCGAAGTGCATAACCCTGTCTTTCATATAAAACAGAAGGTTTTCCTGCCATTGGAAACAGATAAGGATATGATTGATATCGGAATGCTCTGTCAGAATCTGACCGCATTCACCGAAACAGGCGGGAAAAATATTTCTGATCCCCTCTTCCAGTGCGCTGAACAGCAGCAGGCCGGTTTCAGTGCCATATTTATCTGCTGTTTCAAAATATTGTGAAATCTGAACGGAAAGGATGCCTGTGTCACACTGTCCGATCATGCCTTCCAGCGTTTTCAGGCCGGACTTGGAAAATACACGGGATACAGGCTGGGAATAGAATTCATTTTTCAATCCGAAAAAACCGCTGCTGTCAACTGCTCCGGTACAAAATGGCATGGTCATAATATATTGCTTCCTTATATTTTTTACATGAGTCAGGGCCTTTTACTGAAAGTTTGGAACACGGAAATAAAAAAAACGGCCTGTCTTCCCTGATACGAGCCGGTACATTTTATCCCTGAAATTCGGCTGTCCCGTGAGATCCGAGGCTTTCCGTCCCTGCATCACTGCGGGTTTGACAGATGTTTTTTCACTGACTATAGCGGAAAAAGCTGATTATTCAAGGTCATGGCAGAGATTTAATCAAAAATTAACAATCAGATGAAATAACAGAAGCGGCCTGAAATTCACCATTGCTGTCTGCCTGAAAACTTCCGGAATGCCGGTGCAGGGCGGAAAAAATACCCCGCATGCCGAAGCACGCGGGGATGCCTTTAAGTTAAGCGGAAAATCCCCCTCCCCCGGTGGCAATGCTGTTGACTTAAGCAATTTTTCCCCCCTTTTCCAAAGGCAGGGCTGTTAAGTTCTGTTTCGGGTTTCCCCCTTTGCTTTCGTTGCGGGGCAGAGCCCCAATGCCATTAAGTTAAGGAAAGCCCTGAAAGGGCGGATTGATACAGCCCA
>CAZDIU010000006.1:0-14931 GCA_964505535.1 uncultured Desulfobacterales bacterium
CAGTATTGTACTAAATCAATGGGGAATCGGTATTACGCACTTCTGTCATGCCGGCGAAGACGGTATCCAGAATATTCTCAAATCACTGGATTCCGGCTTGGGCCGGAATGACCGTCAAAAAATAACTGACTGATTTCTGAAAGGATTACGTAACATGAGTCAGTTATAACAACTCTCTGCAATTTTGTCCATGTGCGTGGACAGTGATTAAATAAAATTTTTAGAACAGACAGTTATTTGTGAATCTGATCCAGTGCCCGTTTTTGTTCCGTATGTGCATTTTTTTTCATTCTGTAAAAGTTCCCGACACAAATTCCAAGGTGATCTTCTTTCTCCTGCATGGTTCAGAATGAAAAATAAACAAATGATTCAGGAGATTGATGCTGAAATGTTCTTCTGTCACTTTATGGTATGCACTTTGCTTCTTCCTGTGCCAGAAGTTGACAATTTTGCGTAAACAATCTGGGTTTTCAACAGGATGAATCCGGTGAAATTATGCAAAGATGGCTGCATCCGTTTTTTGACAGGAAGGGCCGGAAACAGGGGACAGTCTTTCATCTCAAAGATTACGGAGTTGTCAGATTGTTCGGATTGGTGCAAAGACTGCTGCACTGTCGTGTCTTTATCTTATACCGATTCCCCATTGAAAAGATACCTGCAGGCAGGCAAAAACAAGTTTTCGCGTGTTCAAAAAACCGGATTTTTCTGAAAAATCCGGCTGTTCCGAAAAATTTATGTTTCATATCAATGGGAAATTGGTATTATACTGATCCAATATATGCTTTTTTCAGCACAGAAACTGCTTTATGTGTCAGCCAAAAGCTTTCAGAACCGGATTATAAGAATTTGTTTCGTTTTCTGTCAAAATCAAAGGCAGTGCTCTGCCTGCCTTGAATCTGTGAGTTGCAAAAACCGGATTTTTTCTCAAAAATCCGGTTTTTCCGGACACTGCAGCACATAAAATCAAAGAAAGGAACCATTACCAAAAATCTTTGTTTCGGTTCCATTGACATTTCAGACCAGGCCGCCGGTTCCGGTCTCAGACCTGAACCGTGACAGAGCTGTGCCTCATTCCGGACAGACTCCGTGAAGGTCTGCATGGTTCAGGTCAGAGATGCTGCTTATGACAACTTCATAATGCTGCAGAAATGTCAACCCAAACTGATGTAAAGACAAAATGTAAAAGAAAGGAAAATTATGCAAAAACTCGATGCAATTTTCAGCCCGGAATCCGTGGCAGTTGTGGGAGCCTCCACCACGCCGGGAAAGGTGGGGCATGATATTTTTGCCAATATCCTGAAAGGGAATTACAGGGGAACCCTGTATCCGGTCAATCCCAAAGCCCGCTCCATCCTGAGCGTGCGCGCGTATCCCTCGATTAAGGATATCCCTGATCCCCTGGATCTGGCCATCATCATCCTGCCGCCCCAGCATGTGCTGCAGACTGTCAAGGACGGAATGGAAAAAGGAATCAAGGGACTGGTTATTGTTTCCGCGGGATTCCGGGAAGTTGGGGCAGAGGGACGGGCTCTGGAAGACCGGGTGCTGGCCATGTGCAGAGAGGCTGACATCCGCATGGTCGGCCCCAACTGCCTGGGCGTGATCAATCCCTGCGCGAATGTCTGTCTCAATGCCAGCGTTTCCGCGCGCAGGCCCAAGGCCGGAAGCATTTCCTTCATGTCCCAGAGCGGCGCGCTGTGCACGGCTGTTCTGGATTTTGCCGCAGACAAGGATTTCGGTTTTTCCAAATTCATCTCCATCGGCAACAAGGCGGATGTGGATGAACTGGATCTGCTGCACTATTTCCACAATGATCTGGATACGGAAGTCATCATGATCTATCTGGAGGAGCTGCGCCGTGGGCCTGAGTTTATTCAGGCTGTGAAAAAAATCACCTCCGGAGACAGACCCACGCCGGTTCTGGTCATCAAATCCGGACGCACCAGCGCGGGTGCGCAGGCCGCAGCATCCCACACGGGCGCGCTGGCCGGTTCCGAGGCCGTGTATGATTCCATTTTTGAGCAGTCCGGCATTATCCGGGTGGAATCCATCAATGATCTGTTTGATTTTGCCAGCACCTTTGCGTATAAAAATGAAAGTATGCTGGGAAAATTCCGGCGCAAGATTCCGGACGGAAACCGGGTCGCGATCGTCACCAACGCGGGCGGCCCCGGCATTGTGGCCACAGATATGACTGTGACATCGGGGCTGGCTTTGGCAAAATTCCATGAGGAAACCGTTGAAACCCTGGCCAGTCATCTGCCTGCCGCGGCCAGTCTGCACAATCCTGTGGATGTGATTGGAGACGCATCCTCAGATCGCTATGAAAATGCCCTTACTGCGGTCATCCGCGACGAAGGCGTGGACGGCGCGCTGGTGATTCTTACCCCCCAGTCCATGACCAACGCACTGGAAACCGCACAGGCCATTGGCCGGGTTGCCCGGCGCTCCCACAAACCCGTGCTCTGCTGTTTCATGGGCATTGTGGATGTTTCCCAGGGCGTCAAATTTCTGCAGGAAAGCGGCATTCCCGTCTTCCGCTTCCCGGAAAGCGCGGCCCGTGCCTTTGGAACCCTGTACCGCTATTCCCAGTGGATGAACCGCCAGGAACTTGCCCAGTTTTCCCTGAAACATGACACAGAAAAGGCAAGACAAATCATTGCCGAATGCCTGAAACAGGGAAAAACCCGGCTGGGAGAACTCGATGGACTTGGCATTCTCAAATGTTACGGATTCAGTGTGCTGCCAACGGAACTGGCCAAAACAGCCGATGAGGCAGTTGCTCTTGCGGAACAGATCGGTTTTCCTGTGGTCATGAAGATTGTATCGCCGCAGATTCTGCACAAATCTGATGCCGGCGGAGTGAAAGTGGGACTGAATTCTCCGGAAGCTGTGCGCGAGGCTTTTGACAAAATGCTGGCAAGTGCAAAGGCATACAGCCCGGATGCAGAGATCGAGGGCGTGCTGATTCAGCAGATGGCCTCATCAGGCAGGGAAGTGATCTTTGGCGCAAACCGGTATCCGGTTTTCGGGCCTTTGATTATGTTCGGTTTTGGCGGGATTTTCGTGGAGGTTTTCAAGGATGTCTCATTCCGCCTTGCGCCCATTGGCCGGAACGAAGCCCGGCGCATGATGAAAAAAATCAAGGCATACAAACTCCTCAGGGCTTTCCGGGGCAAGCCTGAATACGATATTGAGGCCCTTGAAAAACTGCTGGTCAGTCTTTCGGATATGGTCATCAACCATCCGGAAATCAGGGAGCTGGACATCAATCCCCTGCTGGTGCATGAAAAAGGCAAGGGTGCGACCGTGGCCGACTGCCGGATGATTCTGGAAGGTCCGGAAAGTGCGGACAGTCACTGAGAAGATGATTCCGGACGTTTCTTCAGTCTGCCCACCAGCCAGGCATCCATCAGCAGGTGGATGATATGGTGCAGCACACAGAAAACAAGAGCAGTTCCATACCGGGGGAAAAGGGAAACCTGCAGAATAACGGATAACGTCAGGGTCTTCTGGCATCCCATGAAAAGCAGACTTTCCCTTCTTCCCGGTTCCATGCGGAAAATGCGGATGATCAGACCTGCAAGAAGCAGCAGAACCGCGTGAAAAACAAAGGCCAGCACACAGAGAATCACGATTTTGTCAGCACCCCGGATAATGGCATCGCGTGTCTGGGAAACCGCCATCCACACAATGAACAGAATCAGAAACTGATTGAAAAACTGCATCCGGGATTCCATCTTCGCCAATCCGTTTCCCCTGCAATGCCGGAAGGCAAGCCCCATGCAGAGCGGCAGGAGCACCAATCCTGCAAGTTTGAGCATGATGGCTGTCCTGTCAATGGAAACAGGAACAGTGTCTCCCACCAGTTTCAGCAGCAGAGACAGGGAAAGGGGAATGGTGAACACGGAAAGCGCATTTGCCGCAATGGTAATCACCAGCGCATGGGCCATGTTCCCGCCTGCTGCGCCTGTCATCACCACACCGCTGCTCAGGGTTGTGGGCATGACAGCCACCAGAAATATGCCGATGCGGATTCCTGTGTCCATTTCGGTCATGCCCGGCAGAACCGCAAGCAGCGGCCCTGCAGCAAAAATCAGAAACAGAGCGGCAAGGGTTCCGGAAATATCTGTCAGGCCGGACACAAGCCGCTTTGCATCCAGCAGCATGCCCGAAAGCAGAAAAATGATGAAAATCACAGTGTCCGGCCCGTGATGGGAGCGCAGCCACATCCCTGCAAGCGCTGTTTTGCCGCTCATGTCCCCGATGCTTATCCCGAAAACCGCGATCAGCCCCATCAGAAACCAGTATTTTCTGATTATTTCCATATATCATCCTTATACCAAATCACCGCTGATCCAATTTCGGTTTTTCTGTCATTCCCGCGAAACCCGGAAGCCATTCATTTCAGCCTGTTCCGGACAGCAAATTTCGTTGGTATGACCGCTGTGTGCAAGGTGAGTTCTGAGTACCAGCATACACCAAAAAAACAGGATGTAAAAGCAATTCACTGTGAAATGAAAGTCTGGACAGATTTTTTCTCAGAGATATTTATCATAATTTCATTACTTGTCAGCAGTTGACTGTATCGTAATGAATCCCTGTATATTTTTGCTTGACAAATTCAGAAATGCCGTTATGATAGAAAGCATAAAAATCAAACCGTGAATCTTCAGCACCGGTTGGCAACCGGTCAGAAAAGATTCACTTACGGTTTTCTGAAAAAATTTGGAAGACCGTTCACAGATCGAATCCCACCCCGGCTTTGGGCACGACTTTCGCTCGTTGCTGAAAGCATTGCATTTTCGATCACAAAATACCAAATCAGACAGAGGGCAGTGTCAGAAGTGAGAGATTTTCTGTCTTATTGTCATGACACAGGAATTTATCCGGACCGCACAAAGTATGACAGAGGCACAACTGCCTGCATTTTTTTGTGTCAGTTCCAAAACCCCTGACAATGGCATGTTTGTGGCAGAAATTCGGATATCCTCTTTTTCTGCAAAGAAAGATTCACTGGAAAAAATTTTTGCAGAAAGGAGAAAAAAGCAGACAAATCCGCATTTTTCCGAATTATGCAGAAAACAGGCCATGCAAAGTCAAAAAGAAAGGAGTTTTATATGCAAGAAAGTCAGAATATTGTCAGAGAAATCCCCAGGATGAAAAAATTTGGGGAACTGCATGACGGTGCAGTTTTCATGTTTCCCGGAGATCGCCGGGGCAGTGTGAAAGAAACAGGATTTGTGAAAATCGGCAGCAGCAGATACACAAAAATAGCGGAATTTCAAAAAAACAGCGGGAACCACCCAGTCCTGCGGATTGCTCCTGAAATGGAAGTTTTTCATATGAAAGGGCTGTCGCCTTCCAGAAATTAAAGAATTGCGGCTGCAAAAGCAAAAAGGCAGTGAATTTTTCACTGCCTTTTTTGTTTTTTGCCGGGCTGAGTTGAGCTTGACAGCATTCAGCCATGATATTATAATGAAATAAATTGTGACTGACTCGGTTACAATTCACGGTTCATTGACAAATAAAACACAAGGAGGATTTTTATGACCCGTTTTCCGGTTGTTCTTTTCCGGAGAAATTCAAGGACAATCCTTTGATTAAGTCATTCATACACAAAGGATTGGAAGATTATTATTATAAGGGAATTAAAAAAGGTATCCAAGCGAAACATGCGGATAAAATTTCTGATATTTTGGATGTGATTGATGCTGCATCCAAGATTGGAAATATTAATTTTCCCGGATCAGATTTGCATCTGCTGCTGCCCAAAGAAGATAAAATATGGGCGGTTAAAGTATCAGGAGCTTGGCGCATTACTTTTCGATTTGAAAATGGCGATGCCTATATTGTGAATTATTTGAATTATCATTAGAATCGGCTGCCTTTTTTTTCCAGACAGGAAAAGAAGGCAGAATCAACTGTTCAAGAGGTTTAAAAAATTATGAATATGCAAAGAAAGCCTGCACATCCGGGGCGTATCATACGAAATCTGTACATGAAACCCCTTGCATTGACAATTACCGGGCTGGCAGAATCAATCTGCGTTTCCAGAAAAACGGTTTCAGCCATTGTCAATGAGCGGAAATCTGTTACACCGGAAATGGCACTGCGTCTGTCACAGGCTTTTGGCACTACGCCTGATTTGTGGCTGAATTTGCAGAAAAAGCATGATTTGTGGTGTGCCATGAATGCGAATAAAGACTGGATGAATGTCCGAAAGATTTATCAGCAGACAGTGACTGTTTCCTGATGGACGTTTGTACGTTGCAGATGTTACTTGCTTGAGAATAAAAAGAAAAGGCAGTGAAAAAGGTTCACTGCCTTTTTTGTTTTTTTGCAGGTGTTTCATTCCAGTATGCGCAGACAGTCCTGGGGCAGCCGGTGCGTGCCTTTGTCCTGCAGACTTACCTCCACAAGATCATTGGGATCATTGATGGATGTGTCCGGATCTGTGATGATGCCGTGCAGGCCGATGTATTCGTCCATGTAATCTTCCCACATTTCATCTTCCGAACGCCTGTACACTTCCACTTTCTGTCCTTTGCGGAATGACATGGTTTTTTCCTCCGTGCTGAATGCTGAATTTTCAATTTTGAATCTGTAATGCCGCCTTTCATCCCTGTGTCAGTGCCATTGACGCCAACCGAAAACGATTCATCCGGAGTCCAAACTGAAAGTTTGGAAGTCCGCTGTTATTTTTTTGCCAAACTTTCAGTTTGGCACTCCGATAAAAGAAAATTCAGTTAGGGAGCCGTCACTTCCGCACTGTATGCCGCTGTTTTTTTCCGCAGACAGGCATCACAGAGCATCTGCTGTTCCAGATGTGCGCCTTTGGGGCTGATGCGTCTGCGGATGTATTCCACATACCTTCTCGGCCCCATAATTGCACCGCAGGTTTCGCAGTGCAGCAGTTTCTGCCGGTTGAGGATGGTTCCGCACAGAGACAGGATCCGCTCTCCGTCCCGATCCTCCATTTTCATGGCATCATTGGGACAGTTGTTGGCACACGCACCGCAGGTGATGCACCGGTCTTCGGTGCGCCGGAAATCGGTTTTCACCGGATGATCAAAATCCAGATACCCCATCTGCAAAGCGTCAATTTTCATCTTGTCCCGGCAGATCTCCACGCATTCCCCGCAGCGGCGGCAGATGTCGCAGCGCAGGCAGCGCCGGGCCTCTTCCCGCACCTCGTTTTCTGTGTAACCCAGCTCTGCCTGCTGAAATGTGGTTCTGCGCCGGTCAATGTTGAGAAATCCCATTTCCGGTCTTTTCAGGATCATCTTGGTGATGGCAGGCACTTCCAGACACTCCATCCGTCCTCTGCGCACCGGAACCGGGGGCATCTGGGGCTGGGGAATGCCGGAAAGATAACGGTGGATCGCCATTGCTGCCCGCTTGCCGCCTCCGATGGCCTCAATCACGGTGGCCGGGCCTGTGACCGCATCGCCTGCCGCAAAAATGCCGGGTTCTGAACTTTCCATGCTGACCATGTTCACATCAATGGTGCTGCGCCTTGTCCATTTCAGATTTGTCAGAGAAGCCATGCACGAGGTGTCCACCTGCTGACCAATGGCGGCAATGATCACATCCGCTTCCATGAGATAATCACTGCCTTCCACCGGAACCGGCGACATGCGGGTGCTGCCTTCCTGCTTCACCAGTTCCGCGCGCAGACAGCGCAGTCCCGTGATTTTTCCCTCACACCCCACCACTTCTGTGGGCACAGTGAGAAAAGAAAAATGCACGCCCTCTTCCTCGGCCTGCTCCACTTCCTCCTCATCTGCGGGCATTTCATTGCGGGTTCTGCGATAGGCCAGCGTCACCTGATCACATCCCAGCCGGATGCAGGTTCGGGCAGCATCAATGGCCACATTGCCTCCGCCAATGACAATGGCTTTTTTTCCGGGCCTGCGGCGTTCGCCCAAAGCCACGCGTCTGAGCAGATCAATGGCATCTGTGACGCTGTATTCTTTTTCTCCGGGAAGATTGAGTTTGTATGCCCTGTGCGCGCCAATGGCAAAAAAGAACGCGTCAAATCCCTGGGCTTTCAACTGCTCCAGACTGACATCTCTGCCAAAACGGGTGCTGAAGACAAATTCCACACCCAGTTCTTCGAGCATCGCTACTTCCCGGTCTATGACCTCTCTGGGCAGACGGTACCGGGGAATGCCCACCAGGGTCATGCCGCCGGCTGAGGGAAGGGCTTCAATCACCCGGACTGAATAGCCCTTGACAGCCAGATAATACGCGCAGCTCATTCCGCCCGGGCCTGCACCGATGACACAGATTTTCTTGCCTTTGCCCGGCTCTTTGGGCGGATTGACGTATCTGCCTTCGGACATGGCCCGTTCTGCGGCAAAGGCTTTGAGAAATTTGATGGAAACCGGTGTGTCAATGCGTCCCCTTACGCACATGAATTCGCAGGGCCGGGTGCAGACCAGTCCGCAGACCCAGGGAAAAGGATTGTCTTTGCGAATCACTTCAATGGCTTCTGCATCTTTTCCCATGCCGATGAGCGTAACATAGGTGGGCACATCAATCCCTGCCGGGCAGGTCATCTGACAGGGCGCGGGCGCAAGTTTCACGCAGGCTCCGCTCGCGCAGTTGTGGGTTTCCGCATGACTGACAAACACCTCATGGTGCCGGTGCAGCGCAGAGCGAACTTCTTCAGATGCCTGTTTGGCATCCGCGTCCGATGCATTGGCCAGCAGTTCCTCTGCACGGGATTCCAGCACAGGAACATGATCATGGCCGCCCCGGCCCCAGGCCAGATCCTCCATAAGCTCCATGACTTCCGAGGCAATGCGCCGGGTTTTGGGAATTTTGAACCGGCCCGAGGCAATGGCTTTGCCCAGAAAGGCAAGGGTGTCATTGACCGGACAATTCTGTTTTGCCATCACAGCCTCCCTTGTTTATTCAAATTCCGGTGCAGACACGATCCGGGCATGCCTTTCCCGCCGGATCCGGGGCATATCCTGAATTTTTCCAAAACTCAGGGCCCCTGTGGGACATACCGTGACGCACGCGGGTTTCAGTCCCTGATCAATGCGGTCTTTGCAGTAATCGCATTTGATGACTTTGTCCTCTTCCGGATCCCACTGGGGTGCGCCCCAGGGACAGGCCTGCACACAGGCTTTGCATCCCACGCATTCATCCTGATTCACAAACACAATGCCGTCTTCGGGCCGTTTCTGCATGGCTCCGGTGGGACAGGCTTCCACACACCAGGGTTTTTCACAGTGAAAACAGGACATGAACACATAAGCGGCCCTGCATTGATCCCCTGTCACTTTGGGCCCCACTTCGATAACCTGACAGAGCCGGGGACCGGCCGGAAGCGATTTGTTGATTTTGCACTGCACTTCGCAGGCATGGCAGCGGATGCATTTTTTGCTGTCCTGCAAGAGATAGTACTGACTCATTGATGTTCCCCCTTCTTTATGAAGCCCGGTTTTCGGATGCTTTTCTGACCGTTACAAAATGTTCCTGCATGGCAACCGCGCCTCCGGCTTTGTCCCATATCTCATTGCCCCGGGGCATGAAACGGTTGTCGGCCAGTCCCCGGCCTTTGGCCCTGCTTTCCACAGGCAGGCGGTGACCGAATCCGTGCACCGTGAATACCGCATCCGGATGAATCTGATCCGTCACTTTGGCCCGTATGCTTTCACTGTAGCCATCCGCATTGCTCACTTCCACCAGATCACCGTCTGCTATGCCCTGTTTTTCCGCGGATGTGCTGTTGATCCAGAGGACATTTTCCGGCATCTGCTCAAAAAGCAGGGGGTTGTTCACAGTATGCCCCTGGGTGTGAAGACCGCAGCGGCCAAAGGTCAGTCGATAGGTTCCTTTGGGCGGACGGACAGGGGATTCATAGGGTTGCAGAGAGGCAACACCCTGTTTTTCCAGAATTTCACTGATAATTTCGATCTTTCCGGATCCGGTTTTGAATTTCAGACTGTCCCGATCCCGGTACAGGGGCTTTTCCCCCAGCAGCACCACCCCTTTTTCATCAAAATCCGAAATGCTGACGCCGGTTCCCTGCAACTGAAAATTCCAGATGTCTTCCACAGAATCAAAGACCAGATCCCTGAGTCCCATGCGTCTGGCAAGGCCGGAGACAATTTCCCAGTCCGCTTTGGTATCATAACGGGGTTCCACCGCACGTTTTCGTACAAAGAAATAAGGCACCAGATCGCCCTTGGAGGCGATAATGCTTTCCCTTTCCAGATAGGGCGACAGGGGCAGCACCACATCCGAATGCCAGGCTGTATCGGACCAGGAAAAGGTAACAGACACAAGCAGATCCAGATTGGAAAAGACTTTTTGCAGATGATCGGGATCGGCAAAACCCATCAGGGGATCATGCCGGTACGCAATATAGGCTTTGAGGGGATAGGGTTCCTGGGTTTCAATGGCTTTGAATGCCAGATGGGTGATACCGGGGCCGGATTCAAAATGGGGATATTTCCAGCCTGCACCGTCAGCTCTTTTGTCTCCGGGTTTGGGATAAATATCCATGAACTGCTTCAGCCCCTTGCGTCCGAAATCTCCCGGTTTGTTGGTGATGGGCAGTCCGCCTTTGGCCCCTACGGAACCCAGCAGGCTGTTGATGATATAAATGGTGCGGGAAACATAAAAGGAATTTTTGTAACGGGCTGTCATCCAGCCGGGATGCCAGAGAACAGCAGGGGCAGCTTCGGCCAGTTCTTTCACAAATCTGCGGATGCGCAAAGCTGAAACACCGGTTTCCTGTTCGGCCCATTCCGGGGTGCAGAGCCGGACAAAATCTTCCAGTCTGTCAAAATCCGAAACATATTTTGACACATAGTCGGCATCATAGAGTTTTTTGTCGATGAGTTCATGGATGACAGCCAGATTGAAGGCATAATCGGTTCCGGGCCGGACCTGAAAAAAATTATGCGCTTTGGCAGCCGATACGGTGCTGCGGATGTCAATGACAGAAAGCCTGCATCCGTTTTCCAGCGCGGCTGTCATTTCACTGACTTCCCGGACATTGATGGCTTCAAACAGATTGCGGGTCTGCAGCACCACATGACGGGCATTTTTCAGATCATAAACCATGTCTTTCCGTCCGGAACCGAAAACAGACAGTGCCGCATGCTGCACATTCCGGGCACAGGAACCGTCATGATTGCAGTAGTTGGGCGTTCCCACCCCGCGCAGAAAAGCCCGGTGCAGATCCCGGAACGGGCCGCCCCGGTCTGTCAGCAGCAGGCTGCGGGAACCGTGCGCATCAAAGATTTTCGTCAGTTTCTCCGCCACATAATCAAATGCCTCATCCCAGGATGCCTTCTGCCATTTTCCTTCCCCCCTGTTTCCTTTGCGGATCAGAGGGGTCTGGGGCCGTTCACTGTCTTCCACCAATGCGATTCCTGCTGCCCCGCGTGCGCATACACCGCTGCTCATGCCCGGTGCATGTGTATTGCCCCTGACAAAGACGACTCTGCCGTCTTCCACTTCCGCAATGATAGGACAGCGAACCGTACACATGCCGCATACGCTGTAAACTGTCTGTCTCGCCATTTATCCAACCTCCGTTTATATTAATGTTGAATGCGCAATGTTTAATGTGCGTAAAGCAATAATCATACCAGAAAGCATAGGCCCGATTTCCTGCAAAGTGTGCGGCAGCAGGAAAAATAAAAATATGATTAACTGTAATTTCAGAATTATATATTTATCAATGTCTCATATTCTGTTTTTTGTCCTCCAGACTTCTTTTCTGTACGCAATAAAAATATTGCAGCGAAACATTTTTTATGCAATAAAAGTATCTCTTTGAAATACAATATAAAAAAATGATCGCAATAATTTTGTTGCAGTTCTTTTATTGCACAAAGACAGGAACAATAAATCTCCCGAAACAGTGACAAATGGTGTCGGAATGATATTTGTATATTTTTTCAAATGTAATTTCAAGAGGTTTATTTGTATCTTCCCGGCAAACTCCGCCGGACTTTTCCCTTCCTGTTTTATATGGCATACAGATTGCTTTTATATACGGGAAGTTTTTTGGAAAGTTAATCATTAATTTTATACGGAGGTTCAGATGAATCATAAGAAACAGAAAACAGCGGCACTGATGGTAACGGTATTACTCTCGGCATTTATCCTTTTTCCCCTGCTGACCGGCATTGCCGGAGCAGCCACGCCTTTGGAGGAAGCCATTGCCAAAGCTCCCCAGGGCACGGAAAAAGGTCAGATTGATCCCAATGCGGCTCCCGGTTATCTGGGCATTCCGGGCGCACCGACCCCGAATGCCATCGTGGCTTTTCTCTGGGCTGTATGGGTGGGCTGGATATTCTCAACTGTCGGAGCTTTTGGGGGCGTTATGGCCGGTGTCGGACATATCACCGTGTTCGGACTGGGAAAATACGCGGGTCAGTTCCGGGAAACTGCACCCACGCTCAACAAAATGGTCACAGACTCGGTTCGCGTTTCCAACCAGTTTCTGGTGGGAACCAGCGCGCTGATTTCTTCCATCAACTATTACAAAATGGGGCGGCTGGTTCTGCCTCTGGGCATCGCGCTTGCGGCCGGTTCCATGTTCGGAAGCTGGCTGGTTCCCTTTCTGACAGCCGGAAAAGTCACGTTCAAGGCATACACCGGTTATTTCGGTCTTTTCGTTCTGCTTCTGGGCTGCTGGATGGTCTATGAAACCACACCCAAAGGACAGGCCAGCAAGAAAAAAGCCAAGCAGGCGGCTGACGCGTTTGAGGAAACCATGAAACGCCAGAAAAGCGGCGAGTGTGTGGATACCTGCGAACTGGGTGTGAAAATTCAGAAAATAACTCCTTCCCGGATCAGTTTCACCTTTTACGGTGTGGAATTCTCTTTTAATCCCCTGTTCCCCGTTATAGGCGGATTTGTCATCGCGTCTGTGGCCTCCTTTATCGGTGTGGGCGGCGGTTTTCTCCTTGTCCCCTTTCTGACCAGTGTATCCGGTCTGCCCATGTATCTGTCCGCAGGCACATCGGCCTTTGCTGTTCTCATTGGCATGATCACCAGCATCAGCAGTTTCATTGTTCAGGGAGCCATTGTCCACTGGTCTCTGATTGGTCTGGAAATGATCGGCATTGTTGTCGGTTCCGTCATCGGCCCCTACACCTCCAAATATCTTTCAGACAAATGGCTCAAGCGGCTGTTTATTGTCCTGGCTTTCTATGTGGGCATTGATTATGTGACACGCGGTTTCCTCGGCAAGAATCTTCTGCAACTGATCGGACTGTCATAAAAACGAGTACCCCTCCCTCAATGCTGTTGACTTAATAAAAATATTCCCCTCCCCTCGCGGGAGGGATCAGGGGAGTGGATATAAAAATGATTATTATCAAATAGTTTTACCCTCCCACCAGCCACTCCCTCAAGGGAGGGGAGCCTTAAGTCAACAGCCTTGTCCCACCGGGGGAGGGGGACTGTCTGCGGATTTGACCCACTATCAACGATTTCAGGGAGTCAGTCACATGTATTTTGATACCATCCTTCTGCAACTGGACTCTTTTCTGATCTTTCCTTTCCGTATCACGGAGATTTCTCTGCTCGGATTTTACATCGGAACCTTTGTGCTGGCGCTCAACTGCGTTTTGCTGGGCAGGCTGACCATTCTGGGGATCATGCGGCTTAACCGGGCCTATTACGGAAAACTGGAAAGAGAAACCGTGCATATGCACAATCTTTCGGTAAAAGCCATTCTTGCAAAAGACAAAGAAAGTTACAGGGCCTGCAACAAACAGGCAAATGAGGCATTTGGAAAGTATTTTTTTTCCCAGATCGCAACGGGTGCATCCCTGCTGTGGCCCCTTCCCTTTGCCCTGCACTGGATGAACATGCGTTTTCAGGGAATTTCCTTTCCCCTGCTCTTTGGCACGGGATCCCTGAATTATGCGGCCATTTTTATTCTGCTTTACATCCTGGCCCGGATACTTTTCAGCAGAGTTTCCGCACATCTGACTCCGGCTTTGAAAACTGATTCTCAATCTTCTGAAAAAAAAGAGGAAATGATTCAGTGGTCTGACATTGGGAAGAAAAAGGAGAATCTGCCTCAGACACATTCTCCGATCAGAGAAAATCTTGAAAATGCGGATAAAAGCAATTATATTTCCTTACCGGGACTGAAACAGGGGACAGAGGAAAATTTCAATGGAAACTTCTTCAGGACGGGCCGCAAAGCAGTGGCACCGTCTGTTTGTCAGACTGATTGAGGATGTTCTGATTCCTGTGGGATTTTCTGTCACAGCGGATGCCCCTGTGATGAGTCAGTCCCCGGAGGCCGACATTCTGCTGATCCGCAAGGAAAGTGAGGAACATTATGCGGAACAGAGGAACCGTCTGCCGGATGGCATACGGGAGAGCAGCGCTTCCCATATGCTCATTGAGTTCAAATACACCGAATCCGTCAATGAAAATGCCTTTCGTCAGATACTGGGTTATGACACTTTTTACAGACGGACAAACCGGCTCTCAGACAAAGAACTGCAGTCCTTTGTCATCAGTGCGAAAATTCCGCAGGAGCGTGTTCTCGGGGAGTTCGGATATGCCCATACGGAAACAGCAGGGGTTTACCGCAGCACAAATCCGCTGCTGAAAAAAATTCCGCTTCTCTCCCTCAATGAACTTTCCAATGAACCGCACAATGTGTATGTCAAATGCTTTGCCACCCGCAGAAAGGAGAAACAGGCGGCCTTTGAAACCCTGCGGCAGAGCGAACTGAGAAAATTTGACTGGCAGTTCAAATGGTACATGGAAGGTTTATGGTGTCTGTGGTTTGATGCGATAAAAGGAGGAGATGACATGAAAACAGAACTGACCCCGGAACAGATTTCCGAAATGGGAAGAAAATGGTTTGACATGGTTTTTTCCACTCTGCCCGCGGAAGAGGTGATGTCAAGATACAGACCCGAAGAT
>CAZDIU010000006.1:15031-48422 GCA_964505535.1 uncultured Desulfobacterales bacterium
CGTCTCAAAGGTCTCAGACCCGAAGATCGTCTCAAAGGTCTCAGACCCGAAGATCGTCTCAAAGGTCTCAGACCCGAAGATCTGCTTAAAAATCTCAGACCCGAGGAAATTGAGGCATATCTGAAAAAAATACGGAAAAAAACACAGTAAAAAAAGAATGTATCCCGGTTTTCCCATGAAAAAATTTTTCCTCACACTCTTTTCAGCCGCAGGATTTTTTTTTCTGCTTTGTTCCCCCGCGCTTGCCACCCAGCCCCACGGCGCGCCCGAGGGGCTGTATGTGCATCAACTGTCCCATCTTTTTTTCTCTTTTTCCATGGGCATTCTTATCTACTGGCTGCGCATGAGGAATCTGGTGCGCGAGACCGGCTGGCGTTATATTCAGTATGCAGCTTTTTTTTTCATTCTCTGGACACTGGACGCTTTTGCCGCGCATATGCTCGACGAGCAGTTTGAATGGGTCAGGGTGACACGGGTGGATCGCTGGCACATCCGGCTGGATGCGTCCCGTGAATGGCTCGGCATTTTCTATTATATCATCAAACTGGATCATCTGCTCTGCGTTCCTGCCATTGTTTTTCTCTATGCAGGGCTGAAACGTCTTTCCGCATCTGCCGGACGGGAAGCAGCCAAAGGACAAATCCCATGACCCTCACAGCCCTGCCCATATGGATGGTGGATATGGCCGGATCTGTGCTGATGATTCTGTTTTCCTTTTTGTGTCTTCATCATATACGCACCCTGAACCGCCGTGATCCGGACAATCTGATCTGGACCTACCTTCTCTGGGTCTGCTATTTTCTGGCCGGATTTGCCATTTCCCGCTCTGCCGGGCATATCCTGAAACAGATACTCATTATTTCACAGTACAGGGAAGTCTGGGAGGCCATCCAGCCCTACAGCGGAACCCTCAACACTTTTATGCTCATTCTGGTTGCGGCCACCACACTTTTTTTTGAAAGAGTCTGGAAAGTTTATCACAATATCCTCAATGACCGTCAGGCTCTGCGCTCCACCCACAAAGAACTGCTGCATCTGAATGAGACCCTTGAAAAGCGGGTGCAGGAAAGAACCGAGGCCCTGGCCCGGTCGGAAAAGCAGATCGCTCAGGCCGACAAACTGGCTTCCATCGGTCAGTTTTCCTCCGGCATTGCACATGAAATCAACAATCCTCTGGGCATCATTCTGGGCTATACCCAGCTGCTGCTCCGGGAGGAAAATCCGGAATCCGCGAAATACGAAGATTTGAAAACCATTGAAAAGCATGTGAAAACCTGCAAATCCATTGTGGAGGATCTGCTCAGTTTTGCACGAAGTTCCAAACCCTCCAAACCGGTGGAAGGGCCGGTCTGCATTCATGACTGCATGGATGACGTGCTGACCTTCATCCGGCATCGGGCAGCACCGGATGAAACGGAAATTGTAAAAAATTACGACAGAACTGTTCCCAAAATGATTCTGGATGAAAAAAAGATCAAGCAGGTTTTCATCAATCTGATGATGAATGCCATTCACGCGGTTGGCAAAAAAGGCAAAATTGCCATCTCAACCGCTTATGAAGCGCCAAAAAATCAGGTGCGGATAAAAATAGCGGATACAGGCTACGGCATTGAAAAGAAAAATCTGACCAAAATTTTTGATCCCTTTTTCACCACCAAACCCACAGGTGAGGGAACCGGGCTGGGACTGGCCGTGAGTTACGGAATCATCAAAAATCACGGAGGGGAAATCCTGGTGGAAAGCGAACCGGGCAGAGGTGCTGAATTTGCCATTGTTCTTCCCACTGCCGGAAGAATGGGACAGTGTGAGGTTTCCCATGAATGAATGCACCATACTCATTGTGGATGATGAACCGGACATGCTCCGTCTGCTCAAACGCAGTCTGGAGCCGGATCTGCACTGCCGGGTGGAAACCGAATCCTCCCCCCGGCAGGCTCTGCAGCGCATTGCAGCGGAAAATTTTGATCTGGTGCTCGCGGACATCAGAATGCCGGAAATGGACGGGCTGGAACTGCTGGGACTGATAAAAAAAGACCGCCCGGATTTGACTGTGCTGATGATGACCGGACACGGAACCATTGAAACCGCAGTGGAGGCCATGAAATACGGAGCCTATGATTTCATCACCAAGCCGTTTGACCACGAGGCGCTGGTGCTGCGGCTGGAGAAGGCATTGGAGCGCAGCACCCTGATCAAAGAAAATATGAGGCTTCGCAGGCAAAACTCGCCGGAACATATCTTTCAGAACTTGGTGGGGAAAAGCGCAGTCATGCAAAGGGTGTTTGAGACCATCCGCATGGTAGCAAATACGGATCTGACTGTGCTGATTACCGGCGAATCCGGAACCGGCAAGGATTTGACTGCCCGCGCAGTCCACGCACTCAGTAACCGGAGCGCCGGGCCTTATGTGGCCGTCAACTGTCCCACTGTGCCGGAGCAGATTCTGGAAAGCGAGCTTTTCGGATATAAAAAAGGGGCCTTCACCCATGCCACGCAGAACAGAGCCGGACTGTTTCAGGAGGCTGACAAAGGCTCGATTTTTCTCGATGAAATCGGGGATGTGAGTCCCGGCATCCAGACCAAGCTACTGCGCGTTCTGCAGGAAAAGGAATTCAAGGCTCTGGGCGACAACCGCATCATCAAAGTGGATGTGCGCATCATTGCCTCCACCAATCAGGATTTGAAAGAAAAAATCCGCAAAGGGGAATTCCGGGAGGATTTTTTCTACCGTCTCAATGTGCTGCCTGTGCATCTTCCGCCCCTGCGGGAAAGGAAAGAGGACATTCCCCTGATTGTCAGTCATCTGGTGCAGAAACACGGGGAGAAGCTGGGAAAAACCGGTATGCAGATTTCGCCGGAACTTATGGAGATTTTTATGGATCGGCAGTGGGAAGGCAATATCCGGGAACTGGAAAACACTGTGGTCAGAGGGATGCTTTTTTCACGCGGTGATGAAATCCGGCCCGGAGATATCGGATTTGACAAAATCCGGCAGAGCGGGGAATGCGTGATGAGAGAAAAGGATTTCAGCGGTCTGTCTTACAAAGATGCAAAAGAGGAAAATCTGAAACAGTTCAATTCTGCCTATATTGGAAACCTGCTGAAGCAGACCGGAGGCAATGTCACACAGGCTGCCCAGATCTGCGGACTGGAGCGCCAGTCCCTGCAGCAGGTCATGCGCCGCTACAGCATTGCCGCGGATGAGTTCCGGGAGTGATGTTCCGGATTGCAGCATTTTCTCCCTGACTGCAAATTCAGCAGATCTCCAACCTGCGAAATTTCCAAGAGGTTTCTCCCTTCAGACTTCATTTTCAGTTTTCACCCTCCCCCTGCCCCTCCCTCAAGGGAGGGGAGTCTTATACCAATTCTCCATTGAAAATATACTTATCCGGTTCCGGAGTGCCGAAATGAAGTGAAACGGAATCTTGGCCTGATTTACCAATTATTTCAGTTTATCAAACTTTCAGTTCGGGATTCCTCCGCCCCTGACTTGAAGGCAGGTATTGCATGAATTCAATGGCGATTTGGTATTAAGGGAACTCCCAAGAAATATAACACCCGTTTTTTATGGGGAATCTGTAGGGGCGACCGGCCGGTCGCCCCTACAATGGGCAGATTATTTTTTTTGAAAAATCAATAATTTATCAAAATCTGACCCATTACCCACGACCCCTTCCCTTCAGGGCGAAAGATTCAGCGCAGATCCCTGTAAAGAAAAAATAATTGAAATTGCGGAGAACTTAACAGCCCTGCTCTCAAGAGGGGATTTTCTGAAGTTTGTATCAAATCAATGGCGAATCGGTATAAAACCTTCGGATTCGTTTTCCACCCCGGTTCTGCCAGAATCCGCGAATTTGATTCCTTGCCATTCAATCTGCTTTGATATATTCTCTTTTTTTTACTTCCACACAGTTTTACTGGGCACATCTCCGGTGGCAGGTTCTGAATTGTCACTCATTCCCATCCAGAGTGTTCCTGCCATTGACGCAAATGGGGAAGCAGTCCCGAACTGAAAGTTTGGAATCCTGAGCATATACACTCAAACTTGCAGGTTGGCACTCCTTCCGTTTCGCACCCGTTCCCACGATGGGCGTGGAAAAGGGAACAGAAAGGATTGGTTGCAGATGGACTTTTCAGGTGTTGTCGCTCTGATGAACAACGCTGCTCTTTTGCTGGCAATGGGGCTGCTTTACGATATGTCAGGAGTTGGCCCCAGAGGCGGAAAACCCTCGGTTCAGCAGTTTTTTGCGGGGATTGTTATCGGGATCATCAGCATAGCGATTATGCTCAATCCCTGGAAACTGATGCCCGGCGTGGTGTTTGACACCCGTTCTGTGCTTTTGTGCATATCCGGGCTTTTTTTCGGAACGATCCCCACGGTTGTGGCCGTACTGATGACCGGCCTTTTCCGTCTGCACATGGGCGGAACCGCAGCCTGGGCAGGAACAGCCGCTATTGTCACCTCAGGCGCCATTGGCCTGATCTGGCGGCATTTCCGCAGGAATTCCGCGGACACGGTTTCCCTTCGCGAACTGTATCTTCTCGGCCTTGCTGTTCACATTGCCATGCTGCTTTGGATGCTGACACTGCCCGGAGGAATTGGCGCAGAAGTGCTTTCCCATATTACGCTTCCGGTTTTGCTGATCTATCCGCCAGCCACTGCTGCTCTGGGCTGGCTGATGGTGAACCGGGGAGCGAGAAGACGAGCGGAAGAGGCTTTGCGCAGAAGCGAACAGACTGCGCGGGCGCTTCTCAATATCCCCAATGCGGCTGCCTTTCTCATTGACCGCAATGCCATGCTTCTGGACGCGAATGAAACAATGGCAAAGCGATTCTGCACAAGCATACCGGAACTTGTCGGCAAATGCATCTGGGACATTTTTCCTCCGGATATCAGCGCGAAACGGAAAGCTCACTTTGAAGAGGTGCTGCGGAACAAAAAACAGGTTCTTTATGAAGATGAACGTCAGGGAATGTGGAATGAATCCATTATCACCCCCATTTTGGATGACAGCAGAGAGGTGTCAAAACTGGCTGTATTCGGTTTTGACATCACCGAGCGCAAACGTGCCGAAGAGGCCCTGCGCGAAAGTCAGGAGCGTCTGTCGCTTGTGCTGGAAGGGGGGCAACTGGGCTATTGGGATTGGAATGTGGATACCGGTGAAGTGCAGCGCAACACGCATTGGGCGGGGATGCTGGGATATACGCTCCGGGAAATCGAATGCAATGTCCGGCAATGGACAGATCTGATTCATCCGGATGACAGGGCTTCGGCCTGGAAATCCATTCAGGATCATCTGGAAGGACACACGGAGATGTATAAAGCTGAATATCGGATGCGCTGCAAAGACGGACAGTACAAATGGATTCTTGACTGCGCCAGAATTGTCAAAAGAGATGCACAGACACGTCCGCTCCGCATGTGCGGCATCCATACGGACATCACCGAGCGCAGACAGGCGGAAGAACTGCTGCGCATCAATGAAAGCCGGTATCGGAAAGCTCAGGAAATGGGGCATGTCGGCAACTGGGAATACAATCTGAAAACCGCCTCTTTCTGGGGCTCTGACGAAGCCAAGCGCATATACGGATTTGATCCCGAAAAGTCTGATTTTTCAACAGAGGAGGTTGAAAGCTGCATTCCGGAAAGGGAAAGGGTTCATCAGGCTTTGCTTGATCTCATAGAACAGGGAAAGGAATACAGGCTGGAATTTGAAATTCATCCGAAAAATTCATCAGAATCCAGAATTATCACCTCCATTGCCGAATTGACAAAAAATGAGAATGGCGAACCTCTGGTGGTGGGCGTGATTCAGGACATCACTGCGCGCAAACAGATGGAGCAGGCGCTGCGGGAAAGCGAGGAGCAGTTGCGTTTTCTGAGCGCGAATCTTGCCGACAGGATGATTTATCAGCTCAGCAGCGGGAAAGACGGGAAGAATCAGCGTTTCACCTATATAAGTCCCTCGGTGGATCAGCTTCACGGCCTGACAGTGGAAGAGGTGAAAGAGAATCCCATGCTGCTTTATGAGCAGGTGGTTGCGGAAAACCGGGTTTTTGTGGCAGCCCAGGAAGTCTGGGCAGCGGAAAACATGGCAACATTCAATGTGGATGTGATGGTGCAGCTTCCCTCACGAGAACTGCGGTGGCGCAATTTCACTGCTTCGCCCCGCGAGCTTGCGGACGGCAGCCTTTTGTGGGATGGCATAGAAACCGACATCACCGAGCGCAGACGCGCAGAGGAGGCACTGCGCGCAAGTGAGAACTTGCTGAAAAAGGTTCTGGAAATCATTCCGGTGGGGGTATGGATAGCCGACAAAACAGGAAAAATCATGCAGGGCAATCCGGCAGGAAAGGAAATCTGGAAAGGAGCCAGATATGTGGGGCCTGAAGAATTTCACGAATACAAAGCCTGGTGGAAAAAAACGGGAAAAAGAATAGAGCCGGAGGAATGGGGCATTGCCAGAGCGGTTTCCAAAGGAGAGGCTTCCTTTGAAGAGGAAATTGAAATTGAATGTTTTGACGGTTCCCATAAGATTATCCTCAACTGGGCCATTCCGATTCTGGGTCCGGACAATGAAATTGAGGGAGTGGTTTCTGTCAATCGGGACATCACAATCCGCAGGTGCGCGGAGGAGGAGCTTAAAAAAAATCAGGCGCGTCTGCGCACACTGATTGACACCATTCCGGATCTGATCTGGCTCAAAGACCCGCAGGGGATTTATCTGCAGTGCAATCCGCGATTTGAGGCATTTGTTGGTGCAAAGGAAGAAGAAATTGTCGGAAAAACAGATTATGATTTCATGGAAAAAGAACTGGCGGATTTTTTCCGTCACCATGACAATGCCGCAGTTATCGCAGGAAAACCCTGCATGAATGAGGAAATGATTACTTTCGCGGATGGGCACAAAGAAATTCTGGAAACCATCAAAACCCCTGTCCATGAACCTGACGGAAAACTCATGGGTGTTTTGGGCATAGGCAGGGATATAAGCAGTCGCAAGCAGGCGGAACAGGCTTTGCGGGAAAGTGAGGAACGCCTGCGCAGCATTTTTGAAAATATCCCCATTGGCATGTTCCTGTCCACACTGGAAGGCAAATTTGTTTATGTCAATCCCGCCATCCCCGCCATGCTGGGCTATGCCTCCCCGGAGGAATTGATTCAGACCGTCAACCAAAGCTCGATTGCGGCCGCTGTCTATGAAGATCCGGACAGACGTCCAGTTCTTGTGAAACAGGTTGAAACTGCCGGGGGGAATTGGAAAATATTCGAAAATCGCTATCGGCGCAGGGACGGGCAGGTCATAGACGCCATCCTTTCCTTTTGCCAGCGGCCGGAGCCGCTGACCGGACAGCATCTTCTGTATGGCTTTGTTCAGGACATCACCGAACGCAAGAGAGCCGATGAAGAATTGCGGCAATATCGGGAACATCTGGAAGAAGTGGTAAAAGAGCGCACAGCGGAACTGACGCTTGCCAAGGAACAGGCTGATGCCGCCAATATGGCCAAAAGCCGCTTTCTGTCCAGCATGAGCCATGAACTGAGGACCCCGCTGAACATTATCATGGGATTTTCCCATCTCCTGCAGAGGGACAGACACATCAGTTCAGCCCATCAGGAAAAACTCAGCACCATTGTCAAAAACAGTGAGCATCTGCTGGAACTGATCAACGAAGTGCTGGAAATGTCCAAAATTGATACCGGAACCATCCGGCTTTCAGAAGAGGAGTTCAATCTGCTTCAACTGCTGGATCTGGTGGAGAGCATGTATGCATTTCGGGCACGGGAGAAAGGAATAGCACTCCGGTTTGAATTGTCTCCCGGAATACCCCGGTTTATCCGCGCGGATGAAATGAAATTCCGGCAGGTGCTTCTCAACCTGCTGAGCAATGCAGTCAGGTTCACATCTCAGGGCCATGTCATCGTGCGGCTCGGATATTCTGAAACGGATTCCCGGCTGTCTGTTGAAGTGGAGGATACAGGACCGGGCATTGCTTCCGAAGAAATGCACCTGCTGTTTCAGCCCTTCGGACAGACCGAAACCGGCCGGAAAAATTCCGATGGAACCGGACTGGGACTGTCCATCAGCAAAAAATACGCTGAACTCATGGGCGGGAGCATCAGTGCGGAAAGTCAGCCCGGAAAAGGCAGCATCTTCCGCTTTCATATCCGGGCACAGAAAGCGGAAAATGGAAAAATTCTGAAAAAAAAGCCGGAACGCAGGGTGATCGGACTGGAACCGGGGCAGCCTGCCTGCCGCATTCTGATAGCCGAAGACAATGAGGACAACCGCAATCTGCTGCGCAGCCTGCTGCAGGGAGTCGGTTTTGAGGTGTGTGAGGCAAAAAACGGACAGGAAGCTGTTGCACTGTGGAAAAGTCTGTCTCCCCATCTGATTCTGATGGATATGCGGATGCCGGAGATGGACGGATATGAGGCTGTAAAAACAATTCGCAATTCTGAACCGGGAATTCCTGATGCGGAAGTTCCGGTCATTGCTGTCACGGCCTATGCCTTTGAGGAAGACCGGAAAGCGGTGATGGCCGCGGGGTGCAGTGATTTTATCCGCAAACCCTTCAAAGAAACCGAGCTTTTTGAAAAGATTGCTTTTTATCTGGGAGTCCGGTATATATATGAGGAACTGCCGGTACAGAAAAAACCGTACAGGCCCGAACTCAAACCCGATGATCTGGCGGACCTGCCTGCCCGGTGGCTTGCTGAACTGCGTCATGCGGCCATGCAGGGGAATGCGAAAGGTGTGCTGAAACTGGCATCACAGATTCGGAAGAATTATGCTGCTGCTGCGGATGGACTGACCGGACTGGTTCAGGAATGGCAGTTCAAAAAAATTGCCGATCTGATCCCGGCAAAGGAGAAGGCAAATGGAGACACCTGAACATACAGCCCTGAAAGCAAAGATTCTGATTGTGGATGACACCATTGAGAATCTTCAGTTCCTGAGCGACATTCTGACCCATAACGCTTATTCCGTCACAGGTGCGCCCGACGGGCAGACAGCGCTGATGATTGCTGAAAACGCTCCCCCGGATTTGATTCTTCTGGATGTTCTGATGCCCGGAATGGACGGTTATGAAGTGTGCAGACAGCTCAAAGCCGGAGAAAAGACTTCACACATACCGGTCATTTTTCTGAGTGCACTGGGAGATGCAAAGGACAAGGTGAAAGGTTTTCAGTCCGGCGGTGTGGATTTTATCACCAAACCCTTTCAGTGGGAAGAAGTGACAGCACGCATTGACATGCACCTGAAACTGCACAGTCTTCAAAAAAGACTTGAAGAAAAGAACTTCCTGCTGCAAACGGAAATCGCTGCGCGCAGATCTGCGGAAGCGGAACTGAAAAAGCACAGCAATCAGCTTGAAAAACTGGTCATGGATCGGACTGCCGAACTGATGCGGGAAAACAGTGTAAATGAGCGTCTGGCGGACATATCCGCCAAACTGCTGGGTGCGGAATATGACATTGCGGAAATTGCGGGACTGATTCTGAACACTGCGCAGGAACTGACCGGCAGTTCCCTGGGATATGTCGCTGAAATCAATCCCGGAACAAAGGATCTTGCTGTGTCTGTCATCATTCCATCCCGATGCAGTCTGGAAAAGAGATTTTCTGTTTTTCCCATCGGGCAGGACGGCAGATACAGCGGGCTATGGGGACATTCCCTCAACACCGGGGAAGCATTTTATACCAATGACCCCAAAAATCATCCAAGTTCAAAGGGGGCGCCCGAAGGCCATATTTCCATTGAATGTTTTTTGTCGGTTCCCGTGTTTCTGGAAGGAAAACTGACCGGACAGATATCTTTGGCCAATCCTTTCAGAGATTATACAAATGCTGATCTGGATGCCGTAAAACGCCTGTCTGATCTCTATGCCCTCGCGATTCAGCGCTGTCAGTATGAACGGGAGAAGGAAAGTCTGAAACACCAGATCCAGAAAACCCAGAAAATGGAAGCACTCGGAACCCTTGCCGGTGGAATTGCCCACGATTTCAACAATATCCTTTTTCCAATCCTCGGTTATTCGGAAATGATGCGCGACGATCTGCCGAAAGACAGCAGTCTCCGGGAGAATGTCAGTCAGATTTTGCAGGGGGTTCACCGCGCAACGCAACTGGTGAAACAGATTCTGACTTTCTGCCGTCAGGCTGAACAGAAAATGGAACCCCTTCAGATTCATCTGATTGTCAAAGAGGTGCTCAAGCTGATTCGCGCTTCACTCCCTGCAACCATTGAGATACGTCAGAATGTCAAAGACTGCGGGATGGTGATGGCAGACCCCACCCAGATTCACCAGATGACAATGAATCTGATCACCAATGCCTTTCACGCGATGGAAGAAAAAGGCGGGACACTGACCGTCAGTCTGGATCCGGTGCGGCTTGGGACCGAAGACACAGGCGAATCGGATATGACTCCCGGTGACTATATCTGCCTGACAGTGGCTGATACCGGCATTGGCATGGACGGGTTTGCCATGGAGCATATGTTTGATCCGTATTTCACCACCAAAAAACAGGGAAAAGGCACCGGACTGGGGCTTGCAGTGGTTCACGGAATTGTCAAAAGCTGCTCCGGAGGAATCCGGGCATTCAGCGAACCGAACAAGGGAAGTGAGTTTAAGATTTATCTTCCGCAGTCAAAAAAAAGGGAATCTGTCACCCAGGAAAGACAGAAATCTGAGTCTTCGGACAGGGGAAACGAGCATATTCTGATTGTGGATGATGAATTGCAGATTCTGGCAATGCTGAAAGATATACTTGAGTCACGGGGATACCGGGTTACCACCCGGCCGGGCAGTGCTGAGGCACTGGAAACCTTTACAGCCAATCCGGACAGTTTTGATCTGGTTGTCACGGATTTTACCATGCCGAACATGACCGGTCTCGGACTTTCCGGAAAAATTCTGTCTGTGCGCCCGGAAATCCCCATTATCATGTGCTCCGGATTCAGTGAACAGATGGACCCGGAGAAAGCAAAAGCAGCCGGCATAAAGGAGTATTTTATAAAACCGGTGGGCAAAAGTGAACTGATCAGAACCATCCGCAGGATTTTGGATGCCCGGTCATGACAGATGGTGTTTTATGCCATCCGTACCTGAAAAAATGCACAAAGGAGAGACTGATGAAAACCGAATCAGCACAGATTGATGTTCAGGGAGAAAAAATTCATTATCTGACAAGCGGAAACAGTGCACAGACAGTTGTATTTCTGCATGGAAAGAGTTTTTCCGCTGCCACATGGGAGCAGATTGGCATTCCGGAGTCTCTCAGCAATGCCGGATATACGGTTGTCTGCATTGATCTGCCCGGATTCGGCCTGTCACCCCCAGGCACATTTGCCCCCGAATCCCTGCTGGAACCGCTTTTTGACCGGCTCGGTCTTTCCTGCATGGTCATCGTGGCTCCTTCCTTCAGCGGATGGTATGCTTTTCCCTTTATGCTGAAAAATCCTGATCGAATCAAAGGATTCGCGGGGATTGCTCCCAGGGGAATCCGCACGTACAGGCAGGAACTGCATAAAATCCAGGCCCCGGTTCTGGCCATGTGGGGGGAAAAGGATGAGGTTGTTCCCATCGCACATGCGGACATTCTGGCTGAATCTGTTCCCAAAGGCCGCAAGACTGTGCTTCCGGGCGGAACCCATGCCCCTTATCTGAGCAGCCCCCAATGGTTCCGGAAAGAGATGACAGCTTTTCTTTCCGAATGCTTTGGCAGATGATTTTCCCGTTTTTTTGCCTCATCCTCTTCTCCCGTTTTTCAGCAAGATTCCACAAATTTTCGGGTATAATGCCAGTTTGCCATTTATTTTATACAGTTGAGTCTTTTTTCCCAATGCTGGGAGGATGGGAATTTTTTGCTTAAGGCAACAGCAGTGTTTCCTGACCCCCAATGCCATTAAGTTAAGGAAAAGGCATTTCAGCAAAGCCCTGAAAGGGCGGATTGATGCAGCCCGGTGCAGCGCACCGGGAAAAGGGAAAAAAACAAATCCGGGTCCTGAAGGGGCGCATTGAAAAATGTTTCCGGAATGCTGCCGTTATGTAATCCGCCCTTTCAGGGCCTGTTGCATTTTTTGTCCTGTATCCCCGGGCTGTATTAATCAGCCCTTTCAGGGCTTTCCTTAACATAACGGCATTGTCCCCTGACCCTCCCACGAGGGGAGGGGAATATTTTTGTTAAGTCAGCAACATTGGAGTCCGGTGCAGGGAGAACCCCGGTTTTGGACCAGCCGGGTGCAGCAAAAAACACTATGGACTTTTTCACATGAAGAAGGTAAAGATAAGAGATTTCCGGACTGAAACAGTCCGATGCACCAGTGCTTCCATCATGGAGACAATCAGGAGAAACAACAATGAATTTGAATGAATACTGTCCGGATAAGGTCGTAAGCGCGGAAACGGCCATTTCCAAAATAAAACGGGGAAGCCGCGTTTTTGTCGGTACAGGCTGCGGGGAACCCCAGCATCTGATCCATAACATGGTTGCGGATATGAATATGCAGGATATCCTGATATACCAGATGCTTTCTTCCACGTTTGCCCAATATGTCGAGGATGATTCCTTTCAAAGGCGTTTTTCCCTTAAACTCTTCTTTATCAGCCGGGCCATGCGCAAGGCCGCATCGGAAGGGAAAACAGATTACATTCCCACCTATCTTTCCCAGATACCCACGCTTTTTTACAGCCGCCGAATTGGTCTGGACGCAGCTTTGATTCAGGTCAGCCCTCCGGACAAATTCGGCTACTGCAGTCTGGGCGTGTCGGTTGACATCACCCGTGCAGGCATGGACAGCGCAAAACTGGTCATTGCGCAGGTCAATCCCCGAATGCCCAAAACCTGGGGCGACAGCTTTGTCCATGTGGATGAAATTGATTATTTTGTCATGCACGAAGAACCCATTGTGGAATCGCCTGCACTGTGGAAGGAAAACGAAATAACCCGCCGGATCGGCATGTACGTGTCCCAGGTGGTGGAGGATGGAGCCACCATTCAGGTGGGATTTGGCTATCTTCCCAATGTGATTATGCAGTATCTGGACAAAAAAAAGGATTTGGGCATTCACACCCAGGTCATCACCAACGGTCTGCTGCCCCTGCTGCTGAAAAAGGTCATCACCAACAAGAAAAAAACACTGATTCCGGGCCGGGTGGTTGCTTCTCTGTGCATGGGAAACCAGGAACTGTATGACTATGTTCACAACAATCCCATGTTTTATTTCCGATCCTCGGATTATGTCAATGATCCCACAGTGATTGCCAGAAATGACAACCTGATTTCCATCAGTTCCGCGCTGGAGGTGGATCTCACGGGCCAGGTCTGCTCCGATTCCATGGGCAATCTCTTTTACAGCGGCATCGGCGATCAGGTGGACTTTCTGCGGGGAAGTGCCATGTCCAAAGGCGGGTTTTCCATTGTGGCCCTGCCTTCCACAGCCCAGAATGGCAAAGTTTCCCGCATTGTGCCCAGCCTGAGTGCCGGCGCGGGCGTGGCCACCACCCGTGCGGACGTTGACATTGTCATCACAGAATACGGCATTGCCGAACTGCAGGGAAAGAGCATTTACCAGCGGGTGATGGAACTGACCCAGATCGCGCATCCCAAATTCCGGGAGGAACTCATTGAATCCGCCAAGCAGCGCGGCTATATTTTCGGGGATCAGCTTCCGCCATCCACTGAAGATTTGATTTTTCTGGAAGGATACAAAACCACGCTGGAACTCAAAAACGGAAAAACCGCCCTGTTCCGTCCCATTTTCCCGTCTGATGAGTTCGCGTACCGGAATTTTTTCTATTCTTTGCAGGAAAAAACCATTTATTTCCGGTTCTTCTACAAAATGAAGATTTTTTCCCATGAGGTGCTGCAGCGCCAGTATGCAAGTGTGGACTATACCCGGAACATGTCCCTGATTGGCCTGGTGCAGCGCAAACGGCATCAGGAAATCATTGCCATCGGTTCCTATGCTGAAGGAGAAGACAACCGCGCGGAAGTGGCCTTTGTGGTGCGTGAGGATTTTCAGGGACAGGGAATTGCCTCCTATCTGCTGGAGCAGTTGGAATTTATCGCTCAGCAGAACAATTATACAGGTTTTTATGCAACCACACTGCGGGAAAATGCAGGCATGATCCGGGTGTTCAAAAAACGCTATCCCAATGCCAAAGTCACATACAGCGGCAGCGAACTGTCGCTGTTTATGGATTTTGATGATCCGGACAAACCCGAAACAAAGGCAAGGGAACCGCAGATATAACCAACTGATGTTATGCAGGAGCATCATTCCCGCGAAAGCCGGAATGACAGTGGATGCAGCAAGCTGCTGCTTTCTGAAAGACGGCGCAGCATAAGTAAGGACTTGTAAAAAATAACCTGTACAATTTTCCTGTCCGGAAACCCTGAGGGTTTTCAAAATCCTCAGGGTTTAATAAGGAACTTTTTTAAGCAACTGCGTAAGTCCTGCCTAAGTAAGTCAGCATAAATTTTCGGATGGAGGGTTTTCAGAAAAACCGGATTTTTTGGAAAAATCCGGTTTTTCCAACTGGCAGATTCAAGATTGACAGAATACGGGATTAGAATCAAAAATACACAGAAGATATATGAATATCGGAAGCGAAGAGTGGGACAATCTTATCATAAAGGGCTGCGCTGAGTTTGGAATTGTCATAAATTCGCAGCACTGTGCACTGCTGGCACGTCATGCAGCGGATTTGCTGGCATGGAACAGAAAAATGAATCTCACGGCCATTACAGCGCCGGAAGACATGGCGATCAAGCATTACATTGACTCCCTGATTCCAGTGCGTTTCATTCCGGCCGGATCAAAACTGCTGGACATCGGCTCCGGCGGCGGTTTTCCCGGAATCCCCCTGAAAATTCTTGATCCGTCCCTGTCTTTGACCATGCTGGATTCCGTGCGCAAGAAAGTCAGTTTCCTCCAATATGCCATTGGCAGCCTTTCACTCAAAGGCACAGAAGCCCTTCATGTCCGAGCGCAGGATCTCTGCAAACAGCCTGCCTGTGCCCATGCCTTTGATATTGTCATCTGCCGGGCCTTGTCGGATTTGAAGGAATTTGCAAAACTCGCTCTGCCTTTTCTCAAACCCGGCGGCAGGATGATTGCAATGAAGGGAAAAATCTCTGAAGAGGAAATCGCGCCGGTGCGGGATCGGTTCTCTGTGGAAACGGAAAGATACAGTCTTCCGGTATTGGGCGCGGAAAGAACGCTGCTGATCATTCAGGCAAAAAATCTGTAGGTCGGATTAGCGTAAGCGTAATCCGACAACCTCCGGGCGGAATGTGTCGGGTTACGGCCTCCGGCCTAACCCGACCTGCGATTAAAATGAAAGGTAAAATACAATGCAAACACTCACAATTCAATCAGATTTCATTCCCCTTCCTGTTGAGATATTTGAACGCTTAAAAGGGAAAAAAGTTGAATTTATTGAATACCGGGAAGGCATTTTTATAAAACCGCTCAGTGATTATGCTGAAAAAAACATATCCCATGATCCGGAAAATAATATGGAAGAAGATGAATTATTCTGTGAAATCGAAATATTGCTTTATCAGAAAGACAAAATGACATTGGGACAGGCAAGCAGACTTGCCCGGATGAGTCAGTTAGAGTTTCAGCGTCTGATTGCCGACAGGAAAATTCCGGTTCATTATGATATTGCTGATTTTGAATCTGATATGAAAACCCTGCGGGAAACAGGCAGAATATGATAATTGTCAGTAATTTAAATCATCTTACGCACCATCGTCATACCGGCGAAAGCCGGTATCCAGCCCCGGTGTCGGGTTAGCAAAGCGTAACCCGACACCATACAAGAGGAGTAACCATATGCCACAGGTAGCAATAAAAGGAATCTTTCAGGACGGCATAATTATCCCGACCGAAGAAGTTCCGTTCCGTGAAAACATGAATGTCATTATTGTTTTCACAGACAGATATGATGATGAAAGCCGTTATTATCGGACAGACTGGCAGATGGCCGAAAAACAGGCATCCGAGGATTACAGAACCGGAAACATAAAATCCGCAAAAACAGTTGATCAGATGTTCGATGAAATCGAAAGGAATGCGGATGGAAGTTAAATGGTCGCGTAATTTTGAAAAAGGGCTGATGCGGCTGGATAAAGCTTTGAAAGAAAAGGTAAGAGAAAAACTGAACCTGCTTGTCAAAAACAGAAAACATCCGTCTCTGCGATATAAAAAAGTTCAGGCTCTGAAAAATGAAATTCCGCCGGTATATGAAATTTCCATCAATATGAGCATCAGAATCACATTGCAGGAATTTGAAGATCATATTTATCTGAGAAACATCGGCGGACATAACATCTTGCCGTAATAATGAGGGAACCAGAGTTGTCTGAACCATGATTCACATGATGAAAGGATTTGCAGGATTTTTCCCTAATCATGATAATCCGTTAATCCTGTGAATCATGGTTCAGACAAGTTTGTCGGGTTACGCTTCGCTAACCTGACCTACGATAATACTTTTCAATCAGGAAAATTTTATGACCGCATCAAACTGGTTTGACGACATGCCTGTAATTGGCGCATTGCCCCCGGAACAGGCTGCACACAAACTCCGGGAACTGGATGAATCCGAACTGGCTGACAGACTTGAACAGAAAGGTGATGTCAAATCCCCCAGTCACCAGACTTTTGGAAAAAAATGGTGGTGGCCTTTTCAGGACAAAGCCTGGCAGCACACTGCCCACGCATTCGGACATATTGCCCCGGCTGAACCGGGAAAGGAAATGCTGCCCATCCATCATGCCGGGAACATCAAACCGCAGGAAAACCTGAAAAATGCCTGCATCAAAATCACGCTGGACTGCCTGCGCGTGGCAGAGTATCCGGGAAGCGGCATTCATCATATTCTCTTTGATTTTTATGCGCAGAATCAGATCACTGGCAAAAAATGTCGAGCATCTGCATTTTAATGCGACGTACCGGGCAAAGGAAGGGGAACGGGCGGCAATTCTGGGATTTCCGGTTTTCCTCGGTCTGAATGTGGGAATTGAAGGGGTGATGTTAAAATGCTATACGGTCAATGTGAAAAACGAGGCAGATGAGGCATTGCTGAAATTTCTGGATTCGGATGTGTTCAAGGCAGGTCTCAAACTGGCAAAAACCGCACAGCCCGCGATTGCGCCTCTTTCCGAAATGGCACTGGGCCTGACCAGAACCCTTGCTGCACGGAATAAAAATGTCCCGGTGCAGGATTTTCATATGGGACTGGATTTCACCCGCATTCCCACAGGGGCACGACTGGCAGAAGGTTCCTACATCGCCGTCCAGATCCCTGAATCTTTGCAAACCATGTGGGACTGGCAGGACTGGATTTACAACCCCTCCAACGGCCAGATCGTGAACAAAGAAGACAGATCAAAACTGATTCCGAACAATTATCTGGTTTTCAGTGTAAGCCGGTATGAGGGATAAAATAATCCCCTCTCAAGAGGGAATCTGCGATAATTTGTTTGATGGAGATTAACACACATTCATGGACAAACAGTCAGTAAAATCAAACTGTCTGCTGGTGCTGACAGCCGCGATATGGGGACTGGCCTTTGTGGCCCAGCGCGCGGGCATGGACCATGTAGGTCCCTTCACTTACAACGGAATCCGTTTTGCTCTGGGCAGTATTTCCCTGATTCCGCTTCTTTTTCTTATCCGGAAACAGGAGAGAAAATACAGTTTCAGCCTTCCCAAAGCCAAAACAGTTTTGTTCAGCGGACTCATGCTCGGACTTGTGCTTTTCACCGCGGCATCTTTGCAGCAGGTGGGACTGGTTTACACCACCGCAGGCAACGCGGGGTTCATCACGGGGCTGTATGTGGTGCTGGTTCCCATTCTCGGACTGTTTTGGAAACAGCGTCCTGATTCCGGCACATGGATCGGTGCGGGGCTGGCCGCAGCGGGATTGTATTTTCTCAGCATTACAGACAGCTTCACCATTTCTTTCGGGGATCTGCTGGAATTTACAGGAGCGTTTTTCTGGGCAGGGCATGTGCTGCTGATCGCGTGGCTTTCTCCCAGAATCAATCCCATAAAACTGTCTTTCATCCAGTTTGTAATCTGTTCGCTGCTGAGTCTGATCACCGCCTCTGTTTTTGAGGAAATCAGACTGCAGGGAATCCTTGATGCCGCAGTTCCCATTCTCTACGGCGGATTCTGCTCGGTCGGGATTGCCTACACCCTGCAGGTGGTGGCACAGAAATATGCCAAACCCGCGCACGCTGCCATTATTCTGAGCATGGAATCCCCTTTTGCCGCAATCGGCGGATGGCTGATACTGAATGAAATTCTTTCCGGCAGATCCCTTTTGGGATGTGCGCTCATGCTGGCCGGAATGCTGATTTCCCAGCTCTGGCCTTATCTGTCACGTTCGTTTTTGCAGAAACCGGAAGCAGTTTTGTAAGCAGGCCGGGCACACGTTCTTCCGTGCCCGCCACATACGGAAAAGGCAGGCTGCGCTCTGCTTTTGCCTGCCCTGCTGAAACGGAGAAAGAAAAAACACAATGATCTATTTCAGATGGGATGAGAAATACTGCATCGGCATTGAAGAAATCGATGAACAGCACCGGTATCTGGTCCAACTGGTCAATGAACTGTATGATGCCATGTATGCGGGACAGGGCCGGGAAATACTCGAAAAAGTGCTGGCCAGTCTGATCCGTTATACGCAGATCCATTTTCAGACCGAAGAGCATTTTATGAAAACCCATGTCTATCCCGCATATGCGGAGCATAAACAGATTCATGAGAAGATGGCTGCCAGGGTGCTGGATTTGCAGAATGCCTTTCACAAAGGAGAAATCGCGAACCCGGTTCAGATCAGCAATTTTCTGAAAGCATGGCTGGTGAAGCATATTCTGAAAACAGACAGAAAGTTTGCTGATTTTTATCAGCAGAAAAAATCAGGCAGTTGACCTCTGACAGCAGTGGGAGCGGATATTGAAAACCGTGGGATTATTTGTCAAGGTGGATGGGGAAGCCTGCAGAAAAGCCGATGAATTTGAGTCATGGCTCCGTGCAAAACAGATCCGCGTCATCCGGAAGGAAGGGCTTCCGCCCAGCCGCAGATGCGGTGAGGCAAAACAGCCGACTGCTCCCCCTGATTTGTTCTGCGTTTTTGTCCTGGGCGGAGACGGCACATTTCTCAGTGCTGCCCGGTGGATCGGGGAGCATCACACCCCGATTCTGGGTGTCAAATTCGGAGAAGTGGGCTTTCTGGCAGAAATCATGGAAGATGAACTGTTTTCCGCTGCGGATGCCATTTTGAACAGCAAATTCAGCACGGTTCCCCGGATGCGTCTGCTGGTGAGCATTCTGCGGGAGGGAAGGGAAATTGCATCTGAACCGGTGCTCAATGACATTGTCATCAACAAGGGCGCTCTGGCACGTCTGGCCCGGATTGAAACCTGGATAGATGATCAGTATCTGACCACCTACCGCGCGGACGGGCTGATTGTGGCCACTCCCACCGGATCAACCGCGTATTCCCTGGCGGCGGGCGGGCCTGTTATCCATCCTTCGGTTCCGGCCATTGTGATGACACCGATCTGTCCATTCACCCTGACCAACCGGCCCCTGATTGTTCCGGATTCAGCCTGCATCAGAATTCGGCTGGTGCACAAATCCTCGGACATCATGCTGACCTTTGACGGCCAGACCGGAATGGAGATCACAGAGAAAGACATCATTTTGGTGCGCAAAGGCCCCCATCCGGTCAACATGATTGTCATGCCGGAACGTCATTATTTTGAGGTGCTGAAAACCAAACTGAGGTGGAGCGGCGGACGGATATGAACAGAAGGTTTCAGGTGTTCGGTTTCAGGTGTCAGGAAAACAGGTGACGAAATCTGAACACTGAAACCCGAAACCTGAGTCTCAGCATCTGATATGGAAAAAATTTTCTCTGACAACTGGAATGAAACAGAGGGGGATTACCGCAGGCTCCCAAAGATATTCTCTGGAGGCTTCAGAGAATTGCGGATTTTTTTCCGGGTTACGGCACAGACAGAAAAACCGTGCGTTTTCTGTTTGCCTGCAGGGATCGTGTGAAAATCGAAAACGGCAGATACAGGCTGATAGAACTTTATGAGGAAGTATGGTGTGATAAAACCGGTGAGAGGAATTGAAGACAGCCGGATACTGTGACAATGGCATTGTTGGAAAAACAGCAGATGGAAGATGTGCTGGTGGTGACTGTGCGTGAAAACCGTCTGGATGCGTCTCTGGCCAGGATATTCAGGGAAGAAATGGAAAAACTGATTGCGCTGAAGGAATGTCTGCGGATTGTTCTGAATCTTTCCCGTGTGGCATTCATGGACAGCAGCGGAATGGATGCCATCATTTCTGTTCTGAAACTCATCCATCCCAAAGGCGGATTTGCCCTCTCCGGTGCGGGGGAGATGGTTTCAAAAATCTTCAGGCTCACCCGTATGCACAGGCACAGGGTGTTTAAACAGCATGAAACCTGTGAGCCAGAAATACAGGCTGCATTCTGAAAAAACTGGGAGAGAAAACCCTTGAGCAGTTGGCCGCAGCAGGCACATTTCCTCTCGTTCCCACGCTCCTGCGTGGGAATGCAGACTGTACGCTCTGCGTTTGATTGTCTGAACCATGATTCACAGGATTAAGGGATTATGCTGAACAGGATTATACAGGATTATACAAGATGGACAGGATAAGAGCTCAGGTGAGCAGGATTATGCAGGAATTACAGGATAAAAAGACACATTACTATCCTGAAAATCCTGCATAATCCTGTATAATCCTGTTCAATCAAAGGAGAAAAAAACAATGGAAAACACAGCAAAAAACAGGCCCATGCCCATCGGCATATCTGATTTCAGGGAACTGCGGGAAAAAAATTATTATTTTGTGGACAAAAGCCTTTTCATCCGTGATCTCCTTGAAGATGGATCAAAGGTCATTCTCCTGCCCCGTCCCCGGCGTTTCGGCAAAACCCTGAATCTGGACATGCTGAAAGTTTTTTTTGAAAAAGACAGAGAGAACACAAAACAGCTTTTTCACGGACTTTCCATTGAAAAGGAAAAATGCTTTGCACTGCATCAGGGGAAATATCCGGTCATTTCCATGACATTCAAGGATGTCAAACACAGGGAATGGAGCGTATGTCTGGAAAATGTGAAAACCATTGTCATCCGGGAATACATCCGGCACCGTTATCTGCTGAACGGAGAAATTCTGTTTCCGGAGGAAAAGGCATATTTTCAGAACATACTCAACGGAACCGCACATGTCGCGGATTATGAAATGTCACTGAAATTCCTCAGCGAGCTTCTCCACCGGCATCATGGTCAGGTTCCTGTGATTCTCATTGACGAATACGACACGCCCCTTCATGCCGGGTATCTGAACGGATATTATGAGCAGATCATCGGATTCATGCGAAATTTCCTTTCCGGCGGCCTCAAGGACAATCCCCATCTTTTCAAAGGGGTGCTGACCGGCATTCTGCGTGTGGCAAAGGAGTCTGTTTTTTCCGGACTGAACAATCTGTCTGTTTACACGGTGCTGAGGCCCGAATTCAGTGAGTTTTTCGGCTTCACCGATGCGGAAGTGCGTCAGATTCTTTCAGATTATGACATTGCAGATCATTATGACGAAGTGGCAGAATGGTATGACGGTTATCTGTTCGGGGGACTCACGGTCTGCAATCCCTGGTCCATCATCTCTTATGTGAACTCCCGTGACAGAAAACCGCTTCCGTACTGGATCAACACCGGCGACACATCCCTGATGGATCGGCTGGCAACAAAAGGCGGAAGGGAACTGCGCGAGGAAATCGGGCGTCTGCTGGAGGGTGAAACCGTGGAACGCCCCATCTATGAAAGCATTGTCATGCGGGATTTGGATCTGCGCGATGATCTGCTCTGGAGCTTCCTGCTTTTTTCCGGGTATCTGAAACCTGTCCGTCAGGTTGATGATGAAAAATGGGAACTGGCCATTCCCAACCGGGAGGTGTTTCTTTCCTACCGGGAAATGGTGACAAGATGGTTTGCTGTCAAGGTGGAGCATAACCAACTGGAAGATATGCTCCGGGGACTGGAAACCGGGGATGCGGTGCTGTTTGAAAGGCTTCTCCGCAAAGTGGTCATGCAGATTATGAGCTGCCATGATTTCAGCGGCGCTCCGGAAAAGGTTTACCACGCGCTGGTGCTGGGAATGCTGGTCTGGATGTCCGGGAAATACGACATCCGCTCCAACCGGGAATCCGGCTACGGCAGATTTGACATCATGCTCAAACCCAAAGATGCCAAAAAAATCGGCATTGTGATAGAATTCAAGATTGTTGACGGAACCGGTGAGGAGGATTACAAAGAGGTGCTTGAGGACGCTCTGAAGCAGATTCAGGATCGGAAATACGCCACAGAACTTGCAGCCGCAGGCATTGCACAGATTCTGGAAATTGCAGTGGCATTCCGGGGAAAGGAATTATGGGTGAAGCACAGGAAATCCGGGGGTTCCGCTTCTTAACCGGAAGTCCTGCACTTCCGAAAAGGAGTCCCGAACTGAAAGTTTGGGACAAATGATTCCGGAATGACGGCCAAACTTTCCGTTTGGCATTCCTTCTTCCCCCTTAGGGTTTGCAAAAAAATAACCTGTACAATTTTTCTGTCCGGAAACCCTGAGGGTTTTGAAAATCCTCAGGGTTTATAATACCAACTCGCTGTTGATTTGATACTGTCACGGGATGATCCGGAGGAGTGCAAAAATTAAGCGGAGCGGTTTTTTGCACAGACGGAACCGCAATATTGGATCAAACCAATGGCGAATCGGTATTAAGTCAGCAGAATTATGAAAGTCGGCAGAAAATATACTTATAAGCAGGCAAAAAGAAATTTTCGTGTGTTCAAAAAACCTGTGTTTTCAGATCAATGGGGCTGCCGCAAAGGCTCCCGCTGCGGCAGTCAGTATCAGAACTGCCCGTGTTCATATGATATTTTGCAGGCTTCCCCTTTACTGCCTGTAATACAGAAGTGTTTCCCCCAGCCGCACGGAACGGAATTTGTCTGTCAGGCCATAGATGTTTTCCGTGGAACCGAGAATCAGGCATCCCTCTTCCGGCAGAATCTGGTGAAACTGGTCAAAGATGCGGGTTTTGGTTTCCTCATTGAAATAAATGAGCACATTGCGGCAGAAAATCACATCAAATCCGCCGACCGTGACAAACGGTCTGGCAAGGTTCACCTGCCGGAACACCACCATGTTCCGGATGGTTTCATCAACAATCCGGAATCTGCCATCCGCATGGAAATATTTTTTCAGACGTTCCTCAGAAAGCCCCCTCAGCACTTCAGTTTCCGTGTATTTCCCGGCAATGGCTCTGGCAAGGGCTGCGGCTGAAATGTCTGAGGCCATGATGTCAAAATCTTCCCGGCAGATGCCCGCACTGCGGTTTGCATTTATATATTCATCAATCCCAATGGCAATGCTGTAAGGCTCCTGACCTGTGGACGCACCTGCTGACCAGATGCGCACCTTTGCCCCCTTTCTGATTTCCTGCCGGTTTTTCCGTTCCCGCGCTCTTTTTGCCAGATAGGGAAGAATATGGCGGGAAAAGGCTTCAAAGGGATGACCGTCGCGGAAAAAAGCGGTTTCATTGGTGGTGATCGCACTGATGATCATCTCTTTTTCCAACGCGGACGGATCACGCAGGAGTTTGTGGTAATATTCCCTGAAGCTGGAGCATTCCGCCGCCCGCACCAGAGGTTCCAGCCGCTGGCGGATCAGGTATTCCTTTTCATCCCGGATGGCCAGTCCGCATATCTCATAGATATAGCCCCGCATCAGATTGAACTCTTCGGCAGTCAGATTCATGGATTCCTGTTCCCTGATTTGAAAACAATATCGGCAATTGCAGCAGGAATATCCTGCAGCGGAAGCACATGATCCACATATCCTGTCGCGACAGCACTTCCCGGCATTCCCCATACCACACTGGTGTTTTCATCCTGTGCAATGATGCGCGCACCCGCGCGTTTGAGTGCGGCAATGCCTCTGCTGCCGTCTGATCCCATGCCTGTCATAATCACAGCAATCACATCTGCGCCATACACAGACACTGCGGAGCGGAACAGCACATTGACCGAGGGACGGCAACCGTTCTCCGGAGGCAGATCATTGATCACGGTAATCACCTCGCTGCCCTGTCTGCGCACAAGCATGTGCTTTCCTCCGGGCGCGATATATGCGCAGCGCGGAGAAACAATGCTGCTGTGCTGTGCCTCGGTAACGTTATACGCGCATTTGCTGTTAAGACTTCCGGCCAGAGAAGCGGTAAAGGTGGGGGGCATGTGCTGAACAATGAAAACCGGGATGTCAATCCGCTGACAGATGTCCGGAAGAATGGTCATCAAAGCCTTTGGGCCGCCGGTGGATACACCGATCAGAACAGCGCGGATACGGGACGTTCCCATCGGTCCGGTCTTTTTTTCAATTCTGTCGGGAATTTCAGGACAGGGAGAGGCTGATGCCAGAATTTCAGGACCAGGACGGAGCCGGGAGGCAATGCGCCGGGAGATGAAAAAGCGTATTTTGGCTGTAAGCTGACGGCGCAGGGATTCAATATTTTCCAGGGGATTTTTTCCTTCGGGTTTGGCAATAAAATCAAATGCACCTTCCTCCAATGCCCGGATGGTGACATCCGCTCCCCTGCGCGTGAAAATACTGAGCATGATAACGCCGATGGGCGGCAAATCCGGAGTGGAGGCATTGAATTCCCGGATGGCACGGAGCGTTTCCAGTCCGTCCAGATCCGGCATTTCCATATCCAGTGTGACAATGTCCGGACGGCATGAACGGATGAACTCCATTGCCTTGACTCCGTTGCGCACAGAGCCGATGATTTTTATGTCATCCTCATTTTTCAGGCATTCCTCCACAATGCTGCGGAAAATGCGGGAATCATCCACAATGAGGACAGATGTGATATTATCCATAAGACCAAATCAATATGCGGGGTGGGCACGTCAATGCCTGCCATATCCCTTTGTGCAACGGTATGGTGGGATTATTGAGCAAAGCCGAAATGTTACACTTTCCAACATACGCCTTTGCCCCTGCTGCTTTGTCAATTTTGAATCTGTGATGTGCAAAAAACCGGATTTTTCTCAAAAATCCGGTTTTTCTGTGCAGGTGAAATCACAAAATCAAACCAGACAAACCACTGGCTGTCAGGCGGAAGGAGGAAATACATGCCATTCCACCTGCCTGCCGTCTTTGACCACAGAGACCATATGTTCTGCGATGCGAAAATGTTCCACATGCCAGTTCCGATCTCTGTATCGGAGAATCAGATGATCCGTGTCCGGAACCTGCGCAATTCTGCATTGAGAAAGTTCGGTCAGTCCTGTGCCTGCGGCCTTGAGCACTGCCTCTTTGGCTGTCCAGTAACGGAAAAAGGAATCAGGCTGGCCGGAATCAATCAGTTTTTTTTCCGTATCATCAGCAATTTTTTCCCACAGGCGCTCTGAGCGAAGGGAAATCTTCTCAATATCCATGCCAGCGGGCCGGGAGGAAACCACAGCCCCCACATACTCCGGTTTATGGGTCACAGACCACCAACTCCCCTTCACCGGCATGGGCGCACCTTTTTCATCTTTTGGCAGCTCTCTGTTTTCCCTGAGATAATCCCTGAGACACAGCGGATGCCCTGCCCCCTGATCTCTAACCCCTAACCCCGAATCCCTGACACCTGACACCTGACACCTGTTCACTGTCAACTCTTCACTGATCATCAGGGCCTGCCTTGCGTAACGGCTGAGAAACTTCACCCTTTCCCGCACAGTCAGTTTTCTGTATTCCTCAGAGGGAACCGGCAGAATCACCGGAAAAAGTTTTTCAGCGGTCGCACACCCATCAATTTCAGTTCCCGGAGCCGGAGGAGTGCCAAACGGAAAATCTGGCAAAACGCGCTGCCCCAAATTTCCCGTTCGGGACTCCGGCTCAGTCATTTTTTTTCCCCTGCATTTCCAGTGCCTGTGCATAGATTTCTTTTCGGGAAATGCCAAAGGCTTTGGCAAGGGATTTGGACAAATCCGAAATGCTGAGACCTGCCTCCAGCCCTTTTTCAATCTCTTGTGCAATATCTTCCGGAGAAAAAGATTCGGATTCCTGTGCACCGCTGACCAGCAGGGTGCATTCGCCTTTCACAGCAGCCCGGTTTTCCAGATGTTGGAGAATCTCTGAAAGCCTTCCCCGTATGAATTCCTCATACAGTTTTGTCAGTTCCCGGCCCAGCACAGCATAACGGTCGTCCAGAATCTCCCTGAGTTCTGAAAGAAAAGCGCTTATCCGCAGGGGAGATTCATAAAAGATCAGGGTTCGGGGCTCTTTTTTCAGGCCTTCCAGCAGTTCCCTGCGCTTTCCCTTTTTTTTCGGGGGAAAACCGATAAAAGTGAAAGAATCCGTGGGCAGTCCGGCAGCGCAGAGAGCGGTAATCGCGGCTGAGACTCCGGGAACGGGAATTACCTGAATCTCTTTTTCCACAGCCGCGAGCACCAGCCGAAAACCCGGATCGGAAACAGCGGGCGTACCTGCATCCGATACCAAAGCAAGGGATTCTCCGGCCTCCATGCGAGCGGTCAGCAGCCCAATTCGCTGGCTTTCATTGTATTCATGAAAGGAAATCAGGGGCGTGTCAATCTGATGATGGGACAGGAGGCGGGCCGTAAGACGGGTATCCTCTGCGGCTATGGTATCCACTTCCCGGAGCGTGCGGATGGCACGGATGGTAATGTCCTCCATGTTGCCGATGGGCGTTGCCACAATATAAAGTTTGCCTTTTTGCTTCATTCGTTTTTCAGGAGCAGCCCTTTTGGGGAAGGCTTTGGGATCTGCGGATCACATTGCCTTGAAGTGTGAGTTCCAGACGGTTCATTTTGGGATCATTGGTGTAAAAAGACACCTTTCTGCTGATATTCGTGCCGCCGTATCCTCTGGTTTCAATCCATACAGTGATTTTTCCTTCACCCCCGGAAGGAATCTGTCCCGGAAAAGAGACACGGGGGGCAGCTCAGCCTGCGCTGATTTTGCTCAGGGTCAGGACAGCATCGCCGGTATTTTTGATGACAAAATCATGACTGACGATGATTCCGTCCGGTACGGGTTTGAATTCATGAACGGTTTCTGCCAGCCAGACTGAGGGAACGCTCACTGTTTTCTGCGGGGAATTTCTGATTCCTGCCTGAGCAGAAGGAACGGATATTTTTTTCTGCGGAGAAATCCTTTCCGGTTCCGGCAGTTGGGGAACCTGCGCACAGCCCCCAAAGACCACTGCGGCCAATACCAATGCAATACAGTATATTTTCATTTGTTTTCCTTTTATTTTGCTGATGTTGTAACGATTCGCCATTGGTTTAATCCAATATTGTCAGTTTTTCCGCAGTTCCGTGTGTGCAAAAAACCGCTCCGCTTAATTTCTGCACTCCGCCGGATTTTCATTCTGCATTGTATAACATCAGTTATTTTATGGCGTTGTGCAGTTCATCCCATTCCTTTTTCTCGGTAATTCTGCTTTTTCTTTTTTCCCGGAGCCATTCTTCCGGCCCTGTATGCAGACAGTTTCTGTATTCTTCCCGATCAAAAAATTCCGGATGTCCGCGGGTGGCTCCGTGATAATTGTATCTGAAGCAGTTTTCATGCCGATCTTCAATCTGCCGCCGTTTCACATAATCGTTTGCGAATTCCTGCAATGCCGCCTGCTTTTCCTTTCCGGAAATTCTTTTTTCATGGATCACTCTGCTGATTATCAGAACACACATTCCCGCAGCCAGCATCAAACTGAACCAAAAGCTGAACCGGGAGTATTTTTCCTCATCCCGCCAATTCCTGAATCTGGGTCTGAATCCGAACATATTCTTCCTGTCTGTATAGCAATCCTTCCTGCTGGCAGCATAAACATTTTTGCAGAGATTCACCTGGCCGGAGAATAGAGGAACAGAACATTGGCCTGGAGTCCCTCAATGCCCTTTTCCGCATCATCCAGACGCAGGATATTGAATTCAGGATCAATACAGTCCCCAAACCGATTGCAGGAAAGCAGACCGGTGACACCCGGAAAGTCTCTGGTTTCATACAGTTCATCCCGCAGGGCCTGCCTGCCGATGTGCAGGGTTCCGCCGTCTTCCCGGAAAGCGGCTCTTTCAATGGCCGCAAACAGCAGATTGGCAGCGTCATAGGCATTGAGATAATAACTGTTATACGGCAGTTCTCCGTATTTTTCCCTGTATGCCGACTCCAGACCGCGCACTGCCGGACTGTTGGGCGGCTGTGCGGGGCCGACAAAATACATTCCTTCGGCCTCTTTTCCCATATCCTTGATAAAGGTCTTTTCAATCAGTGCCCCGTCACTCATCAGAAGAATCTTCCGGGATTCTGCATCCTCCTGTTTTCTGAATTCTCTGACAACCAGGTTTCCTTCGGGCTGAAACAGGGGAAAAAACAGGATTTCCGCTTCGGAATTTTTTACCGCAGTGACAAGCGGTTCCATATTGCTGTCGCCTTTGCTGACACTTGAGGCAAATACGATTTCTCCTCCCATCTCCTCAAATTTCTGCCGGAATCCCTGTGTAAGTCCGGTGGTGTAGATGTCTCCGTCATTCACGAGAGCCGCCTTTCGCAGCCCCAGTTTTTTAAATGCAAAAAAACCTGCAGCCTCTCCGGAATGCTCCTCATTCTGTGCTGTGCGAAAATATCCGGGCTGCCAGTCCGGGGCATATTTTCCGTTGAGGGAGGTCAGAAAGGGAGCGCTGTTGTTTCCCGAAATCATGACCAGCCCGGCCTCGGACATCACTTTTGCGGCTGTGGCCGCAGCCGAGGAACAGGTGGTGCCGAAGATGGCAATGTATTGCGGATCAGCCGCAATCTTCATTGCTGCCACAGTTCCGCCCTCCCCGGTGCAGCCGGTATCTTCGGTGCGCAGTTCCACCGGATGCCCCAGAATCTGATGATTCCGGGCATCCAGAGCCAGATCCATTCCCCGCACCTGCCCAATTCCCAGAGGAGCCACCTGGCCGCTGAGCGCCTGCAGCATCCCCAGCCGGACAGGCTCCCCGGGTGCAATGGTGACACAGCCGATGGGATCTTTGCACGCAAATGTTTTCAGTCTGACATATCCGTATCTGTACAGGATGAAAAACAGAATCAAAAAACAGATTCCGGGCAGCCAAAACCGTATTGTTTTTTTGCGCATGGCAGCAGTCTCCGGATTATGACAGATTTTTCCCAATTACAAACTGATGTTACGCAGCCATTCCAAAAATCAGACGGTTATTCCCTTGCACCGTCATTCCGGCGTAAGCCGGAATCCAGCAATATCAACCCGTTCTGGATACCGGCTTTCGCCGGTATGACGACAGGGCGTAACATCAGTTACAAAGATTATGCCGCATCTGAATGGAAAAAGCAAAAGAAAACAATATGCGGAGCAGCAGGATATGAATAAAAATACACTGTTGCCTGAAATACATCGAAAAAATCGGATGGGAGAGCGTTGTGCCCGCCCAATGACGGATAAGCGGATTGTTTTCTCCGTTCTTATTTGCGGATATCCTCTGCGACCAGGCCGTCATGGATATGAATCAGGCGCCGGGCGCAGGCCATGACCCGCTCATCATGGGTGGAGAAAATAAAAGTCACATTCCGCTTTTCATTCATTTCCCTCATCATCTCCAGCAGTCCCATGCCGGTTTTGGAGTCAAGGTTGGCCGTTGGTTCATCTGCCAGCACAATGGAGGGATTTGACACAATGGCTCTGGCCACCGCCACGCGCTGCTGCTGTCCGCCGGAAAGCTCTGCAGGACGGCGGTCATACATGCCTGCCAGCCCGACTTCCTCCAGTATGGCTTTGGAGCGTTCCCTTCTTTCTTTCAGGGGAATGCCCTGCAGGAGCATGACATATTCCACATTTTCCATCGCGGAGAGAACCGGAATCAGATTGTATGCCTGAAAAACAAAGCCGATTTTGTGCAGCCGAAGCCGGGCAAGCTGGGACTGGTTCATCTGCCTGAAATCATTGCCGTCCACCACAACAGTGCCGGAATCCGGCACATCAAGTCCGCCGATCAGGTTGAGAATCGTGGTTTTCCCGGAACCTGAGGGCCCGGCCAGCGCGGCAAAACCGCCTTTTTCAATGCAAAGACTCACCCCGCGCAGCGCCTGCACTTCCACCTTTCCCTGCCGGTAGGTTTTCACCAGTTCCGTACAGCTTACCATTGCTTCCATAACATTCCTCAATGCCGGGACATGGCCTCGGCAGGTGTGAACCGGGCGGCCTTCAGTGCGGGGTAGAGACTGACCCCAAGGCCCAGAATCAGAACCACCAGATTGGCCATAATCAGATTTTCCGTTCTGATCATGGGATAAATCACACGGGGCATTCCCGCATACTCCATTCCTGCTGCAAATGCGGAAAGATCAATGCCCCTTTCCGCCAGCCACCATACAAGGGACAGGGAAATCAGATTGCCCGCTGTCATGCCCATCATCAGCAGCAGAAAGGATTCGGTGAGCACTGACACTGTAATCCACCAGGGTTTCATGCCCAGGGCTTTGAGAAGTCCGAATTCCCGCATCCGTTCAAACACGGCCATCAGCAGGGTGTTGACAATGCCGAAGCCCATGGCAATGAACACCACCAGATACCAAATTATCATAAAACTCTGGTTCATTTCCACACTGGCTGTAACCAAAGGCAGAATCTCCCGCCAGGTGCGGATTTCACAGGATTGAGGCAAATCCGGCTGAATTTGTCCGGCTGCTGCATAAGGGTCGCTTTTGTCCGGCAGAAGCAGGGAAATTTCCGAAAGTCCCTGTGTTTTCAGCATGTCACGGGCAGCAGTCAGCGTGACAAAGACAAACTGCTTTTCCGTGGCCTCCAGTTCTGCCCTGAAAATTCCCGCAATCCGGAACGAGCGGGAAGCCATTTCCCTGTCTGCTGCCTGAGACATGAGCAGCAGTTTCCGATCCAGCCCGGTTTCAAATTTGTCTGCAAGCGACTTTCCCATCAGAATGCCGTATGGTTCATCCGGTTCCAGATACCGCCCCTCCTTCACAGCCTGTCCGATAAAAGACACATCTTTTTCTTTGGACGGATCAATGCCCACAAGGGTGACTCCGGAGGAATGCCGGGCATTCGCGGCAACTGCATTCACCCGGATTCGTGGAGCCCAGTGCGCATTTTCCGGAAGATGCTTTTCGACAGTCTCAATCACGGATTGGGGATCGTTCATGCTGTTTTCAATCACCGGATCGTCGCGGTATTCTTTGAGATGAATCTGCAGACTTCCGGTCAGGGTGGCAATGCTGTTGCGCACCATCTGATCGCCAATGCCGTCACTCAGGGCCCCCAGAAACACCATGCCCCAGACACCGATAATCACGGCTGTCAGGATAACCCCGGTGCGCCGGGGATTGCGCCAGATATTTCTCCATGCCAGTTGCAGATGCATCGTGTTTTTCTTTCCCAATTCAGGGCATCAAATCCGCTGAGTTCCTGTTTTTCACTGCGTTTCCCGCACATACCATTCATAGGTTTTCCGAATTCCGTTTTCCAGATCAGTCTGCGGTTGCCAGCCCGCTTCTCTGATGCGGGAAACATCCAGCAGTTTTCTCGGCGTTCCGTCCGGTTTGGACGCATCCCAGATGATTTCCCCGGTATATCCCACAATACGCGCGGTAATTTCAGCCAATTCCCGGATGGTCTGATCCGTGCCGGTTCCCATGTTCAGCAGAAAAGAGGAATACGGCATGGCACGCGGCACAATTTCCTGATTCATCAACCGGACGCAGGCATCAGCCAGATCATCTGCATACAGAAACTCCCGCATGGGAGAGCCGGTTCCCCACAGAATCACTTTGGGAGAATCAGCGGAATTTCCGTCAGCATTTGGGAATCCAATGGCTTTGCGTATGTCATCCGGAATATGCCCAAAACGCTGTTCATCCTGATTTACAGCATCCCAATTTTTGGAAAGAGCCAGTTTTGCCAGATGAAATTTGCGGATCAGCGCGGGCAGCACATGGGAACTGTTCAGATCAAAATTGTCATTGATACCGTAAAGATTGGTGGGCATGACAGGCATAAACTGCGTACCATGCTGACGGTTGTAAGACCAGCACATTTCAATGCCTGCAATTTTGGCAGTGGCATAGGGAGAATTGGTGGATTCCAGAGGCCCGGTCATGAGATGTTCCTCTTTCATGGGCTGGGGGCAGTCACGGGGATAAATGCAGGAACTTCCCAGAAACAGAAGTTTTTTTACACTGTGCTGATATGCGGCATGAAGCACATGGGTCTGAATTGCCAGATTGGTATAAATGAAATCCGCAGGATAGGTGCTGTTGCCCAGAATTCCGCCGACTTTTGCTGCCGCGAGGAAAACATATTCGGGTTTTTCTGTTTCAAAAAACGCGTTCACGGCATTTTGATTTGTCAAATCCAGTTCTCTGTGCGTTTTGCAGAGAATACGGGCATATCCGCGCTGCTCCAGTTTTCTGAAAATGGCCGAGCCGACCAGACCTCTATGCCCTGCCACATAGATTTTTGCATCTTTTTCCATTATGCTGCACCTTTATTTTCAGGTGTCAGATGTTCAGGTGTCAGGAAAACCTGAACAGTGATAACTGATAACTGAACACCGAACACTTGACACCTGAAACCTTTATTCAAAATGCTGAAATGTCCGAAATCCCTCTTTCTCACACAGATGATCCCGCTGTGCTTCCCGTATGTCTTCCCTGACCATCTTTTTCACCAGATCATCAAAGGAAACCTTTGTTTCCCATCCCAGTTTTGCCTTTGCTCTGGTCGGATCTCCGAGCAGAAATTCCACTTCTGTGGGCCGGAAATAGCGCGGATCAATGCGCACCAGAGCCTTGCCTGTGGCTGCATCCTTTCCGGTTTCATTCACGCCTGAACCTTCCCATGCAATGGAAATGCCGATTTCCTGAAACGCCTTTTCCACAAACTCCCGCACCGAATGCGCCTCACCGCTGGCAATGACAAAATCATCCGGCTGATCATGCTGCAAGATCATCCACATGGCACGCACATAATCTTTGGCATAGCCCCAGTCCCGTTTCGCGTCCAGATTGCCCAGCCACAGCCCTTCCTGCATTCCCAGACTGATGCGTGCCACAGCACGGGTGATTTTCCGGGTCACAAAGGTTTCCCCGCGAATGGGAGATTCATGGTTGAACAAAATCCCGTTGCTGGCAAACATGCCGTATGCTTCCCGGTAATTGACGGTAATCCAGTATCCATAAACTTTGGCTGCTCCGTAAGGGCTGTGGGGATAAAAGGGCGTGGTTTCCCTTTGGGGAATTTCCTG
>CAZDIU010000007.1:0-47391 GCA_964505535.1 uncultured Desulfobacterales bacterium
AAGGTCAGTGCGTCTGCGCCTGCATCCGCAAACCGCCGTGCCAGGTCCACAGCAGGTTTGGGATCATCCTGCCATCCGGTGCGGAATTTCACAAACAAAGGGAAATTTACGGCTTTGCGCACAGCAGAAACAATCCGCACAGCCAGATCCGGGGTTTTCAGCAGCGCGGCGCCGCAGTTGTCTTTGCACACGGCCTTGACGGAACATCCGAAATTGATGTCTACGCCGAAAAAACCGGCTGATTCCACCCGCCGCGCTGCCTCGGCCAGAATGTCCGGTTCATCCCCGAAAAGCTGGCAGACCAGAAAAGGCAGTTCCTCCTGACGCCAGACAAATCCGGTGTTCATCTTATTTCCGCTGGCCACAGATCGGGAGCCTGCCATTTCGGAAAACAGAAGTCCGTATCCGCCAAATCCAGCGACAATCTCCCGGAAGGCAAGATTGCCCAGTTTGGACATGGGGGCAAGCACCAGCCGGTTTTTTATGCTTTTATTTCCAATGGCAAGGGGCCGGTTGAGCAAAGTTGCCAGATTTTCTGATTCATTCTGCACAGACAGGGCAGCATCTCCTTTTTGCACCAATTTTCATGATGTGAGAATTTTTATAATAACGGACAGTTATCTGCACCGGTCACAGTTCAGACAAGCCCGCTCTGATTATCACTTGAAATCAATAAAATCATCCAGTATAAGCATTTCCATTTCATCTATATTTTTCAGATTTCTGTCATTTGTCAAAAATTTGTCCGCACCGGAGTGTATGCCTGTGGCAATTTGCAGAGCATCCGGTGATTTTATTGAATATTTTGCTCTGAGTTTTGCAGCAGTTTCAGATATTCCATCCGTAACAGACACCGTGGTGACCCCTTCGGAAAACAGGAGTATTTCACGGTACTTTTCGGCCAGAGGTTCATTGTTCATCCGGAAGGGATGAACCAGAACTTCCAATAAGGTGACAGTTGATGTCAGTGCCTCAATATTGCCTGCATCAATTGCGGCAAAAACCGGTTTCACGATATGCAGATATACAGGATTTTCCTCAATAAAATAGATAAACGGGGCGGTATCAATGCATACTGTGCATTCGTTTAACTGATCCATCAGTCCCAAGATTCCCGCTCCTTTCTCACAAATTCCTGTGCATCAATCCCTTTCCAAATCTCCGCTCCCAGACCCTGCAGTTCCATAATACTGTGCTTTGCCTTTTTTTTCTGAATATTTTTTTTATATTCAGAAAAAAGGATTTCAATAAGATGCAGTTGCTCATCCGGTGAAAGCATTCTGACCTGAGAGGCAATATGCTCCAGAGGAATCCGCGCTGATTCGCTTTTCATGGTTTGCATGGCTGTTTCCCCTTTCCTTTTGTCAGGATTGCAACAAATTTTCTGCGCTGTCTGAACCATACTTCGGCAGGCTCAGTAACCATGATTCACAGGATGAAAGGATTTTCACGATGATTCAATCCTGTCAATCCCGGTTCAGACAATGGCGGACAGCGCTCCGTTTTTGCCGCATTGCCTGGTGTTTTGGCTTTGCGGCAGGACCTTCACCGGAAGCATCCGCTTCCGGTTACCGGCCCTGCCGCAATTCCCTCTTTTTGCCCTGCACAGGCCATCCTGCAGGGGCAGGATTCTGTCCGTGGTCAGCAGACCTGTCAAGGCATGTTGAGCTGAAGGCGAAACGAGCCGGAACCCGCTGTTCCTGTTCCTGTTGCCGGGCGAGTTCCTGTTGCGGTACGCCGACCGGCAGTTCCCCGCATTGTTGTTCCAGCTCCCGCCCCGAAGAACCCGTTTCGGGCTTTTTCAGGACAGAACCCCAAATCTGTGTATCACATTCCCGCGAAAACCGGAAGAATCTGCTGTTCTGACAAATCCGACCAGAGGCTCCATATGATGTGCCAGTTCTTTTTCACTCCGGTGTCCATAAACAAATTTTTTTTCATATTCCCTGAATTTTTTTATAAACCGCCGTCTGCTTGTCGGAGAAAGACGTATCAGATTCGGAAAGACCCTGAATCCCAGAAACGGAATTCCCCTGCTGCACCGGTTCAACTGAATATTGTCTTTCAACTGCAGTGCAAGACGCTGACAGAGAAACTGTCTGATATGATCGAGTTCTGTTTTCAGAAACGGCTTTTCTTTTCCGAACACGATAAAATCGTCCATATAACGGACATATCCGGCGATCCTGCGCTCTTCTTTCACCCAGTGATCAAACAGCCCCAGATAAAAATTGGCCGAATGCTGGGAAATCAGATTGCCGACAGGAATGCCTTTGCCCGGCTGTGTATGGTAAGTTTCAAAAATCTGACGAAAAAGTTCAAGCAGTTCTTTGTCTTTGAACCGCCGGGAAAGCAGCGACATCAGAATACCGTGATCCACCGAATCAAAATATTTCCGGATATCCAGCTTCAGATACCAGCCGTATTTCCGGGCATATTCCTGTGCTCTTGCCAGAGCCTTGAGCGTCCCTTTGTTTTTCCTGCATGCGTAAGAATCATAAACTGAGTAAGATTCCAATGCAGGTTCGCAGATGTTCATAATGGCATGGTGCAGAACCCGTTCAGGAAAAGAGGCCGCACAGATTTGCCTGAGCTTGGGATCATAAACCTGAAAAAAACGGTAATGGCCGATATCCGGTTCATGGCTGAGCAGTTGATCCCGAAGTTTTCCGATATTGGCGTCAAAATTCCTGCAGAACACGATAACCCCGGCACGATCCCGCTTGCCTCTGGCCGCTTTTGCAAATGCGATCCGAAGATTTTCATGCGTTGCTATCTGATGATACAGACTGCTTTTCCGTTTCATTTTGAGAACCTGCAGTTTCTGAACTTTCTGACACGATTTTGATTACCGCATCGCCGTATTTCTTCACTCTGGCATCGCCGATGCCTTCGACTTCTTTCAGAGCATCCTTTGTGACGATTCTCTTTTCAGCAATTTTTGCCAACTGTTCGTTGGTGAAAATGGTGTAAACCGGTATTTCTTCCTGAGCAGCGGCAGTTTTGCGCCAGTCCCTGAGCTTTACAAAAACAGCAAAATCTTCGGGGGACAAAACCTCTTTGTAATCCACCTTTTTTTTGCCGGATGCAGAGATTTCTCCGCTGTCCTCTTTTGCGCCTTTCATATATTCCACTGCCATTGTCCAGAAAGAACGCTCTCCATGCTGGATAAATTCCCGGTGAATGGTGATGACCCGGACAGAGTTTAAAAAGCGGTTGAGTTCCGCTTCAGATTCTTCGGCATTTGCTGCCGGAATGATGAAAAATTTGTATTGCAATGCCATAGTTCCTCCTGTTTGAAATTACATTTATTTAATGAATATCATTCATTTTCAATCATTTTTTGCCGCGCGCGCGCTTACGCGCACGTTTTTAAAAAAAACATGCCGGGGAAGGCACTGCCGCCTGCGCCGACTCCATTCCGCTACCGCTCCATTCCGTTCGGCGCAGTCTGGCTGTGCCTTCCCTTGTTACCTGCCTGCCTGCTGACCTGAAGGCGAAACGAGCCGGAACCCGCAGGACCTGAGCCTGAAGCCGGGCGAGTACCTGATGCGGTACGCCGACCGGCAGTTCCCCGCATTGTTGATCCAGCCCCCGCCCCGAAGAACCCGAGACGGGCCACGCGGGACATCAATCCATGCACGGCCATCAGCAGGTGCAGCATCATAGTTGTCATGCCAGTCATCTGCACACCATTCCCACACATTCCCGGCCATATCAAAACAGCCAAAAGGACTTTTCCCCTTTGGAAAACATCCGACCGGGCTTGTTGTGTTTATTCCGGTGTCACCATAATTCATTCTGTCCGGATCAGGATCGTCTCCCCAGGGATAGATCCGTCTGTCGGTTCCTCTCGCAGCCTTTTCCCACTGCGCTTCTGTGGGCAGTTGTATCTGCCACTTGAAACCCCGTTCTCCCAGTTTTTCCGTAAGCCATTCACAGTATTTCACCGCATCATGCCATGAGACATTCACAACCGGATGGCTGTCATGTTCATTGTCTTCTTCCCATTCCCCTTCCGGTGTGTATCCGCTGTCCTGAACAAAAGCCCGGAACTGTGCCACAGTCACAGGATAACGGCCCATATGATATTCGGATAATGTCACTCTGTGCTGCGGAAATTCATCATCAGAAGCATATTCATCCCGCTTTTTGTCACTTCCCATCCAAAATTCCCCGGCTTCAATTTTTACAAATCCCAAATCATCATCTTTTGGCAGATAAAACAGTTCCGGATTGAAGCGGGGATCGCCGATACGGGAAAGTGTATTGCCTGCCAGAACTCTTTCCACCGGGGGCAGCAGATTTTCTTCCATTATTTTCAGCAGCCAACCTTTCACACGTTCCAGTTTCTGCAAATCAGGTTCGCTGATTTCATCCCATAATACGGATGTTTCCAGCAAAACCTGACCTGCAATATGCGCTCCCCATATATCCGCTGTTCCGGCTTTGGGATCATCCGGTTCCCGGTGGCAAAGATTTTCCGCAAGCCCCCAGACGGCAAAAGAACTTCCGGCTGCGGCTTTTGCTCCGGCAAGCAGACAGACCTCACGCCAGCGGTCCGGTTCCGCCCGGCAAAGTTCGGAAATTTTTTTGGGATAACCTGCTTTTGTCAGATGGCAGGCAGCCAGATATTCCTGAAATGTGCGGTGCGGAAAGCTGTAAACCCCCACTCCTCTTGGAACAATAAGCCCGGCTCTGTGGTTGAGATAGGCAATCAACTGCCGGGGTCTGACTTCCGGATTGTCGGTCAGACTCATCAGGCCGTTTACTAAATCCGATTCCGCAATATCGGCTGTTCCGCTCAGTTCTTTCTGTCCGGAATGGGCATTGAATCCCAGTTCATTGAGCATCCGGCGCATTTTTGCCCGGTCAATTTTCAGCCATTCCATCAGACTCGGCTGCATAATCAGACACCTGCCGTCAGCTTCTCTTACGGCTTTGGGACTTTCCCAGCGATCCAGCAGCAAATCCACAGCATCGGCATACAGTTCTTCCCGTTTTTCCGGAAGGCTGCCGCCCCGCCATGCGTGAAGGCTTGCCATCAGTGTAAGCAAGATCGGACGCTGCGCCAGTTCTCTGAGATTTTTGCTGTTAAACACAGCCCGTTTGAGAAGTTCCGCCCTGCCCTGACTGTCTTCCCTGTTGCTTCTCCGAACTTCAGCAATATGCGAATACCAGCGGTCAGCAAAACGGCGTATCTGTCCGTCACTGAAGCGCGCAAGAACATATTCTTCAAGTCCTGAAATCCGCCAGTCCTGTTTCTGATAGGCATAGGTGCGGCTGGTGACCAGAACACGGCATTTGTGAAAGGTTTTGATAAAGCTTTCCGCCACCTGTTTGATCTGAACCCGTCTGCTGTCCGCCTCCGGGACTTCATCCAGACCGTCAAGCATCACAAGTCCGCCCTTTTCCTGCAGTTCCTCATACAAAGGCGCGGCAAAATCCTTTAACGCGGCATGTTCCAGTTCTTTTTCAATGAAATGCCAGAGATCATCAGCAGTTGCATCCTGTCCGGCCTGGGGCAGTCCTCTTGCGGCAAAATCCCTTAAAATCACCCGAACAGGCAGTAAAAAACCGTGTTCCCAGGGCTGGCGTTCCTCTTCGTCATTGCCTTCATCATCCGGCAGAGGAGCAGTCAGAAGTGCAAGATTTATATCCCCGCGTTTCAGTCCCTCTCCGGTCATGCACATGGAAAGAAAATTGACAAAGGTGCTTTTCCCGCTGCCCGGATCCCCCAGCAGAACCACTCTCCGGTGCCGGTTCAGAACTTCCAAAGCGGAAAGAACCACTCCCCGGTGCCGGTTCAGAACTTCCAAAGCGGAAATGCGTTTCCTCTCAGCCTCCCCGCGTGAACTCATGTGATCCGGATTTTCCTGATCTTCTGAACGCTGTGTCAGAAGTGCGGTATAAACCGAGCTTAAATTCAGGCAGGCTTTGTCTGTTTTGTCCATATTGCAGGAAAGGGCTTTGGGATCAATGCCCTGCAGCGGAAGTATGCCGGTTTCCTCCAAAACACGGTTTAAGTACGCGGTGCGGAGTGCCTCTGTTTTTCGGCTTTCCTCTTTTCCAAAATGCTGTATGACTGTGCCGATGTTCTTTGCAATGGTTGTTCCCTGAACCTTTTCTCCCTGAACATGCGTCTCACTGCCGTAATGAATCCCGCCTTCCACATGGGGATTATCACCGTATACGCCTACCTGAGAGTTTTTTATTATGCCTGCTTTCCCCCGGCCTTTTGCATAAACCGCATTCCCCCCGCTGTTTATTTCTGTTTTCTGCTGATGGTTTTCAACAATCGGCTTCAATGATTCAGAATTCTGCCGACTGTTTTCCGCATCCGGCTTCGCGGATTCAGCAGAGAGCTTCTGTTTTCTTTTATCTGCGCTTATTTTAAAAAGCCATCCGAGTGCGGCAATGCCTGCACCTGAAAACAGCCATTCCCATGCCTGGGTCTGCATTATCCATTCAAACATGTAAGCCATCCTTTACAGTAAAAACCGCCGCGACTTTCGATCCGCATCAGCCTGCTGAAATCATTGGAATCACAGTTCAGACAATGGCTTTCTGGCTGAACTGTGATCCATGTGATTTGTATGATTGCCGTGATTTTCCCATCATGTTTATCACAGAAATCACAACAATCACAGTTCAGACAATTATTGTATTTTTATGATGATCCAATCCTGTAAATCCCTTAATCCTGTGAATCCGGGTTCAGACAATTTTGCGATCGGGCAACAATGATGAATCTATAAAAAATCGGAAATCCGTCACTCCGGCGAAAGCCGGAGTCTCAGATCATCATAAAGTTTTATCTGTGAAATCCGTGCCCATCCGCGGTTCAGAACCCTGCTGCCTGCCCGTCTTTGCGCGGATCAGACGCGGCGCAGTATCCCTGTTTAAGACGGTATATGAGCTGCGCTCCGCCGTATCCCCAAAACGGATCATCCTCTGCAATCACATGGCCCCGTTTCCGGAGTTCCTCTTTCACTGCCGGATCATGGCCCTTTTCCAGTGCCAGTTTTCCGTTTTCGCAAATCTGCCAGCGGGGCGCGTCCGCGGCTGTCTGGGGATTCTGCTGATAATCAACTATCCGCACCATCATCTGCACATGTCCCTGGGGCTGCATATGTCCGCCCATGACCCCGAAACTCATCAGCGCGTCTCCGTCTTTGGTGACAAATCCGGGAATAATGGTATGATAAGGCCGTTTTCCTCCTTCCACGCAGTTGGGATGGCCTTTTTTCAGGCAGAATCCATGCCCCCTGCTCTGGAGACTGATACCGGTTCCGGGCACGACAACACCGGAACCGAATCCCGTGAAATTGGACTGGATATAGGAAACCATCATGCCGTTTTCAGCAGCGGTCAGATAAACCGTTCCCCGGTCTGTGGACGGCAGAACCGGCGCGGCAGCCTGATCTCTCCGGATTTCACCCGCCTTTTCCGCAAGAAAATTTTCATCCAGAAAACGGTTGAAATCCGTGCACATCCATACCGGATCCGCAATATGGGCATGGGCAATGGCAAACCCGATTTTCATGGCCTCCACCTGCAGATGAATGCTGTCTGCGGAATCCGGGGGCCAATTTTCCATATCCCAATGGCGCAGAATCCCCAAAGCCACCAAAGCGGCCAGTCCCTGTCCGTTGGGCGGAATCTCATGAAGACAGACATCCCGGTAATCCACGGAAACCGGTTCCACCCATTCGGACTGATGGGAGGCCAGATCATCCAGGGTCATGGCCCCGCCTTCGGCTGCGGAGCAGGCTGCGATCTTTTCCGCGAGCCGTCCCCGGTAAAAGGACTGGCCGTTGGAGGCAGCAATTCGCTCCAGAGAATTGGCCAGGGCAGGAAGAGAAAACCACTGCCCCGGATGGGGCGAGCGTCCTCCGGGCAGAAAAGTGCGCACAAAATCCGGCAGATGACCGTACAAAGCCGGGGCTTGGGCCCATGCCTTTGCAATCAGGGGGGATACCGGAAAACCGTCTCTGGCATAGGCTATGGCCGGCTCAAAAAGTTTTTCAAAGCCCAGTATTCCAAAACGTTCCGAAAGCCTTGCCCAGACATCCACAGCTCCCGGAACCGTAACCGCATCCCATCCAATCATGGGCATCTGTGTCAGACCGGCAAAACGCTCCGGTGTCCATGCTTTGGGAGACTTTCCGGAACCATTGATGCCTGCAAGACCTTTTCCGTCCCAAATCAGGGCAAACGCGTCACTGCCCAGACCATTGCTGACCGGTTCTGTGACGGTCAGTGCAATCGCGGTTGCCAAAGCCGCATCCACAGCATTTCCTCCTTTGAGCAGCATTCGGATGCCTGCCTGCACGGCAAGGGGCTGGGAAGCAGCCACCACATTTTTGGCAAATACCGGCATACGCCGGGAAGTATAGGGAAAATCCCATTTCAGTTCTGTCATGAAACAGCTCCTTGATATTCAAAAAACATATGTATTGATTTGAAAATTCTGGTTATCAGTTATCAGTTATCAGTGAACAGTGAACAGTTATCAGGGTTCCGTATCTGACACCTGAACACTGAACACTGAACACTGATTAAGTTCTGCCGCAGCTTTAAACATTTCACTTTCCCTGAATCCGCAGGGAAAGCTCCGTATTCATTTTGTGAAAGTCTGTATATCACCATTTGCGGGTTTGGGTAAAGACTTTATAAAATCCGGTTGACGGAATCTGTTTTGCGGTTATCTTTATGGGAATTGCAGATACCGGCACGGTTTTTCAGGTTTGTTTTGCCGGTTCAGCCACAAAGAAAAACTGTATCTGTGACGCCAAATGGGAAATGCTGATTTCAACTGCTTTCCGCACATATGAATTTCAAGATAAGAAGGAGATAACCTATGGAACTCAAAAATTATTTCGCATCAGCATCAGGTATGGGTGTTCTGGCAACCTCAGATAAGAACGGAAATGTGGACGCAGCCGTTTATGCCCGTCCCACGGTCATGGAGGACGGAACATTGGCTTTTATCATGAATGATCGGCTTTCCCATCAGAATCTGCAGTCCAATCCCCGTGCCATATATCTTTTTAAGGAAGAGGGAGGGTATTCGGGAAAAAGACTTCACCTGAGCGTGGTGCGGGAAGAAAAAGACAGTCCGCTCATTCCGGAACTGAGCAGAAAAACCCCTTCCCCGGAACGGGAAAAACAGGCAAAGGGAAGCAAATTTCTTGTTTTTTTCAAAGTGGAGAAAGAAAGACCCCTGGTGGGCGGATGATCAATGCCGTCAGGGTCTGTAAAAAAATAACCTGTACAGTTCTACTGCCCGGAAACCCTGAGGGTTTTGAAAACCCTCAGGGTTTGTAACAGCTTATGTTCATACAGATTAAGTCCGAAAGTGTCCTGAACTGAAAGTTTGGGACTCTGAAATGACTCAGAAAGCGGTGCCAAACTTTCAGTCCGGGACTCGGCAAAAGGATAGGCAGAAAATCATTTTATAATTTCAATCAACTTAATTTAAAGCAAAAAAATAATCATGCCGGATGCGGGAAACTGATTCCGGCATGGATTTGTTCCTGCTCCGTTCTCCCTGTCGTATAACAAAGTCTTCAATCCTGTCTTTTTCTGTGATAGAGTGTCTGTTACAGTTTTAATTGGAACATGTCTGAAAACTGAATCATCATAAACCAATTGGGCAGACTTTCAAAAACTGTCAAATCTGCCTGAACAGGAGCCCTGTTTTGAAAAAAATCGTATTTGTCATTGGCGGATGCCGGAGCGGAAAAAGCGGACATGCACAGCAGTTGGCAGAGGGTATTCAGAACAAAAAAAGGATGTTTATTGCAACATGCATTCCATGTGATGAAGAGATGCGGGAAAGGGTGCGAAAACATCAGGAAGCCAGGGACAGCACCTGGATAACGGTGGATGCCCCCATTCTTCTGCCGGATATGCTGGGGAAATATGGAAAAGAGGAAAATGTGGTGTTAGCCGACTGCCTGACCCTGTGGATCAGCAATCTGCTGATGTATCCGGATATTGCGCAGGAAATTGATCAGCGGGTGGACAGACTGATTCATGCTTTGGAAAATGTAAACGGTACGGTAATTTTGGTTTCCAATGAAGTGGGCGCAGGGATTGTGCCGGAAAACCGGCTGGCCCGGCAGTTCAGAGACATTGTGGGAATGCTCAACCGGAAAACAGCAGCAGCCGCAGATGAAGTCATATGGATGGTGGCAGGCATACCCGTGAAGATAAAATAGGAAAAAATTCAGGCCCTTCCAAAAACAGCAGATCTTCCGGCAATAAACGAAAGGTTGTTTTTTTATGAAAATTGCGGTAATTATTCCCTCCCGTTACGGGTCCACCCGTTTTGAGGGCAAACCTCTGGCACGGATCGCAGGCAAACCCATGATTCAGCGGGTGTATGAGGCTGCGCGCAAAGCGGAAAATGTGACGGATGTGATGGTGGCAACAGATGATGCCCGGATTCTGGAAGCCGTGCAGTCCTTCGGAGGCCGGGCCATGATGACCTCTGCGGAAAACCGATCCGGTACAGACCGGGCAGGAGACGCAGCCCATCAGATGGGACTTGCGCCGGAAGATATTGTCATCAATGTGCAGGGAGATCAGCCCCTGCTGGATTCCCGATGTCTGGATGAAGTGGTCCGTCCCTTTTTTTCCGATCCCGGCCTGCACATGAGCACGCTGGCATACAAAATTGTCAGGCCGGAGGAAATCACCAATCCCAAAGATGTGAAAGTTGTGTCTGACGCGCAGGGATTTGCGCTGTATTTCTCCCGTTCCCCCATTCCCTTCGGACGTGATCCCTCCGCGGTGTTTGACACATACAAGCATCTTGGGGTGTATGCCTACACCCGCGGTTTTCTGGACATATTCAGAAAACTCCCGGAAGGAAAACTGGAGGGCATTGAAAAACTGGAGCAGCTCCGCGCACTGGAATACGGGTACAAAATCAAAGTGATTGTCACCGCATATGATTCGCCTGAAGTGGATATGCCCGAAGATATTGCCAGAATGGAAACCATATTGCAGAATTCTTTAAAACCATGATCCCCTTTGATATGATCTTTGCTTAAAACATGATACAAAGGAGTCTGAAAATGAATATGCAGTCAGCAGAAATTACAATTCCCAATGTCAGACTGAATCTTGATCAGTTGCTTGCAGTCATCCGCGATCTGGACAAATCGGCCCGTGTTCAGGTGGCACGGGTTCTGGCTGAAACCAATCTGGATGCGGAAATGGATGATCTGATTGCCCGGTTGGCTGCTGTTCCGGAAAAAAATATTAGTGATGCTGATATTGCAAAGGAAATACAGGCTGTCCGCCAAAAACTCAGACAACCGGCAGTGCAATGAGAATCGTTATTGATACGAATATATGGATCAGTGTTTTGCTTGGCGGACGTTCTGCACTGCCTGTATTGCAGGCATGGAAGGAAAATAAGTTCACAGTGCTTGTCAGTCAGCCGCTTATTGATGAGTTTGATAAAGTCCGGCAGCGTTCACGTCTGAAGAAACATATCCATACGAATCATGCAGAAATTTTGCTGAAACAGTTGCATCTGCGCGGGAAAATGGTAAATCTGAAAACTGTTCCGCCTTTATGCCGTGATCCGAAAGACCATCCGGTTTTGGCGACTGCCATAGACGGACATGCTGATGCCATTGTTTCAGGGGATAAGGATTTGCAGGCAGATGATGAACTGCGTCTGGCTATGGAACGTCATGGCGTGAAAATTTGGAGCATCAGCGATCTGTTTTCCGAACTGGCGGAACAAAGTTTGATGAATCAGATAAATCACAGTTCAGGGTAATAATATCCATTTATAAGTGATGTTACGCAGTCTTCCCAAAAATCAGGCAGTTATTCGATCTGACCGTCATTCCGGCAAAAGCCGGAATCCAGCATTTTGAGACGGTTCTGAACTCCGCCTTTTCCCAGAGTGATGGAATTTAGGAGTTACGCAGTTGGTTTTTCAAGTATCTGATTTTTAAAGAACGGGCTTTGTGCGGTGCAACATTCACTTCCATAAAAATCAGCATGTTAAAATTCAACTGCGTAACTCCTATAATTTTTGACCTTTTACGGGATTACCAAAGTTTAATCCGAAGGGCTGGAATATTTCTGTTCTGTTGCTTTGCATTGTATGATATGGTAAAAATCTCAGGATGGATTTTTACAGATCAGGATAATATGCAGAATCGGATGTTATCATGATTCGGATAATAATTAGCTGTCAAGGGCGGCGGATGACATCACGCTGTCTGTTCGGCGCGAAGCACCTCACAGCCAGCGGATCAAGCGGACTTCAGGAACTCAAAGTCCCTGCGGCTTTCCTCCGTTTATCCGCCGCCCGTTATACTCTTAAAACGAAGGTTACGTTATGATTGTTAAGACAAAGAAAATGCTTTGCCACAGAGATATATTGAATAGCCCATGCCCTGAATGTTCAGCCCATAAATGGGAAGTAAGAAAATTTAAAAATCAGGGAGGTTCAATTACATATCCGTATGTTTGCGGCAATTGCGGTCTTAAAACACAGTTATGTGAAAACAAAAAAGTGGCAGAAAAAATGCTTACTTCTGAGGTAGAGATTCAGCCCATCTATAAAAGGCATAACTGCGAAGTTTGCGGCAATGATGGTGCTGAAAATCATCATTGGGCTCCATATCACCTTTTTGGTTCTGAATGTGAGCGTTGGCCAACTTCTTATCTCTGTGTAGAGTGCCATCGCCGTTGACATCAGATGGTAACACCGTTTATGTCAAAGCATGACTCCCCTCCATTCGGTCAGGCTACCGGTTAACTCTTTGTCATGCTCTCTTAAATCAAATAATGTGGAGACAACAATGGCAACAGGTGATGAGAGAATATGTAATATTGTTCGTTCATTTCTGGTGAGACAACAAATAATTGAATCTGAAAATGACGAACAATACTCAACAAAATTCAATGTCCGTTCTACTTCACAAAAAGCTAATATTACAGTTTTCAATTCTGGAAAAATGGTGATAGGTGGAAAAGACAGTAAGCTGAAAGAACTTTTAGAATCTTTAAAGAATGCCATTGAGAATGACGGCGCTTTGCCGGGTCAGCTATTACCTTTTGAGATTGATAAATTTCCCGAAACGATACTTGAAAAGGTTCAATCTTGTGATCCGGTAATAGTGCGTTTTATACAGGAATCAATCAATTGTTATAAAGGTGGAAGCACGTTAGGTGCGGCGTTCATGCTCGGTGCGGCCTCAGAGAAAGCGATAAATCTTCTTATATACACATATGCAGAATCAATAGCTGATGAAGTAAATAAAAATCGTTTTATTTCAAAGGTGAACAACAGAATGATATCAGTTAAATATAATGAATTTAAAAAATCATACAATGGTTGTAAATCAAGACCGTCAGATCGGTTCTATGTCAAGATTTAGAAGATATATTAGAAGGTATGTTTCATTTTTGTAGAATCACGAGAAATGAAATAGGGCATCCGCAGATAGTACCGGATTTGGATTCAGGTGTTATCTTGGTTAATTTAAGTCATTTTGTAATATATATATCAAGAATTTATGGCTTAATGAAGTATTTTCAAAAAACACAAGTTGAATTATAGAGCATAACCCGGCGCTAAACTCGGACGTAAAAGGGTTCCGGTCGCTTTGCTCCCTCCACCCTTTTGCGCCGGTCAGCTTGTCGTTATATTTTTTAGCGGGCAGGGTGTGCAAAATCGGTTCGGCACGGTGCGGATCGGATTTCCGACAGTGATTTTGCACACCCTACAGGGCTGGCTGTTCAAAGACCGTTATCCGCCCGCCCTCTATATGATTCCCTCATTTGTTCAAATTGTACTGAATTTGCAGGATAAATTTTAATATTTTTATAATCCATGAAATCCTTTGATCTGATCCGCCCTTATTTTGTCAGCAACCGTTTCGGCATTTTTTTGGGACTGCTGGCCCTGATCCTGGTTGACCTGCTGCAGCTCGTTGTTCCCCGCATCATCAAGGCCGCAGTGGATGATCTCACTGCATTCCGCGCGGATTCCGCATCCCTGCTTCGCTATGCGCTGTGGATTGCGGGGCTGGCCCTTGTCATGGTCGCTCTGCGGTATATGTGGCGCTATTATCTCATGGGCATGTCCCGTGAACTGGAGGAGGGGTTGCGCAACCGGCTTTTTGATCATCTGCAGACCCTGCCGGATTCCTGGTTCAGCCGGGTGAAAACCGGTGACATCATGGCCCATGCCACCAATGATATCCACCAGATCCGCATGGCCGCAGGCATGGGTCTGGTGGCTGCCACAGACTCTTTTGTCATGGGCATGATGACGGTCGGATTTATGGTGTACATCAATCTGCGCCTGACCCTTTTTGTGATCATCCCCATGCCCCTGATTGCCCTGTGCACCCGTTTTTTCAGCAGACAGATGCACAGCGCATACATGTCGGTGCAGGCCGCATTTTCGGATCTGACCGAGATCGTGCGGGAGCGCTTTGCCGGAATCCGTATTGTCAAGGCATACAACCGGGAGGCGGAATCCCTGGCTGCTGTGGAAAAAATCTCCAGAGAGAATATGATCCGCAACCTGCGGCTGGCGCGCACAACCGGCGCGTTTTTTCCCATGATGATTTTCTTCACCAACCTGAGCCTTGTCCTCATCCTCTGGCTGGGCGGCAGGGAAACGATTTTCGGTGCCATAACTGCCGGTGATTTTGTGGCTTTTATCAGTTATCTCGGAATGCTGACCTGGCCCATGATGGCACTGGGATGGGTGATCAACCTGATCCAGCGGGGAAAGGCATCGCTGGAGCGCATTGCCGTGATTATCCGGACCCTGCCGGAAACAGCAGATCATCCGGACGCGGTTTCCTTTCCGGAATTCACCGGGGAAATCGTCATGGAGAATGTGAATTTTTCCTATGCACCCGCGCAGTCCCCTGATTCCGAATCCGGCAGGCCAGCGGTGCTGGACAATATCAGCCTTTGGCTGGAAAAGGGGAAAACACTGGGCATCGTAGGCCCGCCCGGAAGCGGCAAAAGCACTTTGCTGCAACTGATTCCCAGGATTTACGATATTTCACACGGAAGCATCCTCTTGGACGGAACGGATATTCGCAGGATATTTCTTTCCGATCTGCGCGGCCTGATTTCCTTTGTGCCGCAGGAACCCTTTCTTTTTGCAGGAACCATACGGGAGAACATTGCCTTTGGCAGTCCGGATGTCACCGAAGTTCAGTTGGCTGAAGCTGTCCGCAAAGCCGCTCTGGAACAGACCCTTGCGGAGTTTCCCAAAGGACTGGAAACCGTGGTGGGCGAAAAAGGGGTGATTCTGTCCGGCGGCCAGAAACAGCGGATCGCTCTGGCCCGCGCGCTGCTCCGGGATGCCCCCATCCTGATTCTGGATGATCCCATCAGTCAGGTGGACGCGGAAACCGGAACAGCAATTATTGAGACCATACGCAAAATCAGCCGGAACCCGGAGCAGCCGCGCACCGTCATCATTGTCTCGCACCGTCTTTCGGCCCTGCGCTTTGCTGACCGCATCATCACGCTCACAGACGGACGCATCAGCGAATCCGGCACTCATGCCCAGCTTCTGGCAGGAAACGGTTATTACGCACGCACCTGGCGGCTGCAGGAAATCGAAGAGGAAGTGAGCACGGCATGACTGCGGTTTTGCCATCTCTGGATCCGACAGTTGTCAGGCAGAAAAATTGTGGTTGACATCTGTCTGATAACATGCAATTATTTTTCTTATAGGTGTTTGAGCAAAAATTCCTGCATTTCATTACGGGGTTCGACCCTGATCTGATTACGCGGGTTCAAACCAGAGAGGTAAACCAGGCCGCAGCACAGAACACAGTGAAGAGGACTTTTATGCTTTGCTGCGGGTTCAGAACTTTTATGGGTTGCATATATTCATTCAAACAGGCGGTTATCATAATGAACAGGATGAAAAGATTTTTTGCCGGTGTCTGCATTCTGCTCATCCTTGCAGCAGGATGTTCGCATTATCTGACAAAAGAACAGACCGATGCGCTGATAGAAATCCTCGGCATTCTGAACACAGCCATTGAACAGACCGAAGAAATCATAAGCCGGAAACCGGATCCCACCAGCCCCTACAGGGAGCTTGCGGACAAACTCAAAACGATCCGGGAGCATGTCAGCCGAATCAAAGCAGGGAAGGAACCCTATGATTTCCATGTCATGTCCAAATACACCAACGAGATTCTTGGAATACAGATGAATGTCCAAAATCCTGTGGACAGGGTTCTGGGCGTGGATGTGTTTTTCGGCCCGGGCAGATATAAAATTTCTGATCTGTCTGCCGAAGGAAAAGAGATGCTCCGTGGGTTTGCATCCGATATTATCGAAATTCAGGTGAAAAAACTGCGTGAACTCTTTCCGGATCAGGAACTGGCCATTGTGATCAAGACCATCGGATATGCGGATGAAATGCCCATGAGTCCCTGGTTTGCCGAAGCCCTGAAAAGAGACATGAATGATGCTGTTCCCGATGATCCTGCGGCCAAAAGACAGATGCTGAACCGGGAACTTTCCTTCCGCCGCGCCCAGTCCATTGGCGAATATGTGAAAATGCAGTTGGAATCCCTGATGATGATGGAAAAAGTGGTCATTGACAGTCCGATTATTATCGGCCTGGGGGAAGCCTTTCCCTATGCGGAAGAATCTGTAAACCCCCCTTACATGCCGCAGGACAAACGGAGAAGGATTTGCAAGATTCATGGGAATGTGTTTGTTGCTTCCCCTGATCGCTGAGTGTTTTTCACTTTTTCGATTCCGGAAAATATTTCGGAATGAGGCAATGCAATACATGATCAGCAATATCAAAAAGGCAGTGCTGTGTTTTTCTGTTTCCCTTCTGATTCTGTCCGGATGCTCCACCCTGAGCCGTCAGCAGAATCAGGCTTTGATGGAAATTCTTGACATTCTGGAATCCGCCATTGCGGAAGCCGAGGATATGCTGAAAAGCAATCCTGATCCCACCAGCCAGTTCGGGGATGTTCTGGAGAAGCTCAATTCCATAAAGGATGTGATTTATGAAATCCAGCGGGGAAATGCACCGTATGATGAAAAACGCCTGTCAGAATATATGGACAAGATACAGGAGATCGAGGCAAATATCCGGAATGCGGTGGATAAAGTTTTCAGCAGTGATGTCTTTTTCGGGCTGGGGAAATATAAAATCGAAGACCTTTCCGATGAGGGCAGAAACAGCATTCAGGAATTCACACGGGCGATTGCCGAAACCCAGGTGAACAGTTTCAGAAAAGTGTTTCCGGATCGCTGCCTTGTTATTGTGCTCAAAGCTGTGGGATATGCGGATGAAACCCCCCTGGGAGATGAACTTTCAGAAATCCTGAAAAGAGAAATCAGCGGGCCTTTGCCCGATGATCCTGAAGAAAGAAAAAAAATGCTCAATCAGAAACTGTCCTGGCTCCGGGCAAGGTCAATATCCGAACATATTCAGCAGCAGTTGGAATCCATGCCGGAAACGGAAAATATTGTCATTGGTCTGCCGGATATTCAGGGAATGGGGGAAGAATATCCCTATGCGGAAGAATCTGCTGATCCGCCCTATCAGTCTCAGGATGAGAGAAGAAGAATCTGCAAAATATACAGCAGAATTCTTGTTGATTCTCAGGATTCTTCGGATTTTTCCGAACAATAATCAGCCAATACAGGGGTGAAAATGAAAAAAAAAATAGTAAAATCGGCACTGGCTCTGATCCTGCTTCTTTCCTTTCCCTGTCTGTGTTTTGCAGAATACGGATATGCACCGGCAGATATCCAGGCCAAGCTTTTTGTCAAAATTTTTCTTTTCAACAATCACCTGAACAAAGGAGGGGATATCCGGATCCATGTGATGGATTCCCCTGCTTTTGCCGCTGAAATCAGAAAATCTGCAGGGCAGAAAATCGGAAAAGCCCGAATTGGAGAGGTAAATGAAGGGACCGCTCTGCCGTCTGAAAAGCCTTCTGTCCTCTATCTGGGGGATCCGGCAAAGCTGGAAGAGGTCATCCGTTATACCCGGAAAAATAAAATACTCAGCATTACCGGAATTCCGGATCTTGTGGAAAAAGGCATTACCCTGGGGATCGGCGTTGCAGAAAAAAAACCGAAAATTCTGTTCAATCTGTCCGCTTCCGAACAGGAAGACATGGACTGGAATCCGGTTATCCTGAAAATTTCCACCATTGTGAAATGAGCAAACCCGCCCCATTCCAGACAGTTTTCATACCCGGATTCTGTTCATCAGGGAGGAAGCAATGACATTAAGCCTGAGAAAAAAATTTCTGATCCCCACTGTGGTCATCTTTGCACTCTGTCTTGGCTTTTCAGCCTGGTTTTCCTATCTGAAATCAAAACAGACCTATGAAAACATGATCAATCTGGAAATGACGCGGACAGCAGCCTCCATCACCACTCTCATTGACACCTTTATCAAAGACATTATGCTGAACTTTGTCTACTGGAGTGAGGAAGCCACCCTGGCAGCAGTGGTGCAGGACATTCTGGGGGAAACGGTCATGGATATTGCTGCTGATCTGCTGACAAAAATCAGGGATGATTACGGATATTATGAAAAGGTGATGGTCGCAAATGTTCAGGGGGAAATAGTCGCGGGTTCTGCCCCGGATATCATCGGCACCAGTGCTGCAGCGGACAAATCCTTTACAGAGGCTCTCTCCGGAAAGATTTATCTGTCCAAGGTGGAAAAAAGCCCTGCAACAGGGCATCCCGTCTTTACCATTTCATCCCCTTTGAAAATGAACGGGGAAACCGTGGGTGCTGTTATGGGCGTCATTGATCTGGATTATTTTGATCAGCGGTTTATTTCACCGGCCAAAGTCGGCACAGGGGGCAGGGCCTTTGTTGTGAATGAGAAAGGTCTTGTCATTGCTTCACCCATCAAATCCGAAATTTTCAATGAAGATGCCGCATACAGAAAAATTTCAGAAAATCTGGGGGAAAAGAATATCATTCATCACAGGCGGGACGGAAAGGAAATCATTTCAGCCTATCATCCCTATGAAAGGCTCGGGTGGACAGTCGGCGTAAGCATGGAAAGCGACGAAGTGCTTGCCCCTTTGCGTCATGCCGGTTATATCAATCTGATGTTTGCCATTGCAGCGGTTGTATTATCCGGTGTTTCCGTCCTTTTGCTTGTACATGCCATTGTAACTCCCATTAACAGAGTGGTGAAAGGGCTTGTCAGAGCCGGAGATGAAATTTCAAGGGTTTCAGACGAGGTTTCTGCTTCAGGCAGACTGCTCGCGGACAGTTCCGCGAAGCAGGCTTTGTCTGTGGCTGACAGTGTGGCATCCCTCATGAAAATCAGCGGGATGATCCGCAGGAATGCAGAAAATGCCCAGCATGCGGACCGGATCGTGAAAGATTCAGGACAGACAATGGCCCAGGCCGGTGTTTCCGTCAGTGAACTCACCTCTTCCATGAACGAAATTTCAACTGCAAGTGAGGAAACCCGGAAAATCATCAGCACCATAGACAGCATCGCGTTTCAGACCAATCTCCTGGCTCTGAATGCAGCGGTTGAGGCCGCAAGAGCCGGGGAAGCCGGAGCCGGTTTCGGTGTGGTGGCAGGAGAGGTGAAAAATCTTGCCATGCGTGTGGCTGACGCTGCCAAAAATACAGCAGGAATTATCAAAGGCACGGTGGAAAAAATCAGCCGCGGCATGAAAACCGTGAATTACACAGAAGCGTCTTTTCAGAAACTTTCAGAGGGAGCTTCCCGGGTAGCGGAACTGGTTGCGGAAATCTCGGCTGCCTCCGGGGAACAGTCCGCAGGCATTGATCAGATCAGCAAAGCGGTTTCCGAGATTGAATCCCTGGTTCGGCAAAATGCTGAAAACGCGGCAGCATCCGCGGAGGTTTCGGAAAAAATGAAGCAGCAGGCCCGGTTCATGAAAGGATTTGTGGATGATCTCCGGAAACTCATGGGGAGCCGGTCCGAAGTTTCTTCCTGAATTCTGAGTTATATCAATTCGCCATTGATCTGAAACACAGGTTTTTCGGAAAAACCGGATTTTTCAAAAAAAATCCGGTTTTTTGAACACACGGAAACTTCTTTTTGCCTGCTTATAAGTATCTTTTCAATGGGGAATCGACAGTACTGTTTTTTTCAGTCTGCGGAAAGGGCAAAAGCAGAGTTCCGCCGCCTTTTGGACAGAGAGGCGGGCACAAAAAAACATGCTCACCTTATGAATTGTTATACCCCCGGATCATTTCTTCGATTTTGGCAAGCGCGTTTTTCCCTTCCCTGCTTTCACACAGACTTTCAAATTTTTCCCATTCTCCGGGAAAAAGCCCCTGCAGAATCAGGACGATCGGCTCAGTCTCTGCAATCTGCTCCGGCTCCGTTGAATGCCCGGCATTGCTGATGAAGGCTCCGTTCACAAAACTGCCGTCAATAAACTGAAAGGAGACATACACAGTTTCCCCTCTCCGCACCAGAAGCCGGATTTCGCTGTCATTCATCTGATCCAGCCCTTCAGCAGACAGGCTGATCGTGCCCACCCGCTCCATATCCAGAATGGTTTTGTCAAAAACCCTGGGATGAAGCCCGGCAAGGGGTCTGAGCCGGTCCAGCCGGTGATGCTCTGTGCTGCCAAGTTCAGCCACAGCGTCCCTGATTTTTTTTTCTGCTTTTTTTCTCATGGCTTTGCGGTTTCAGTTCAGCATTTCATGTGTTTTCAATGCATTCAGTGATGTTTCCTTCAGCTTTCTCACAAATTCCGGAAAACAGGAATTGCTGCATATGATGAAGCGGGTGAAAAAAGTGTTCATATAATAATAATCGGCCGCGTTCAGGGCATCTATGATGGTAAAGGGCAGGTTGAAATGGCTGTTGTAATGACGCGCCTTTTTCATTTCAATTTCCATGGCCTTTTCCGTGCGCAGAAGCGGTTTCAGTCTGGCGGATTCACTGATGCACCGGGCCTTGAAATCCGGACTGATATCCGAACACATGATGAGAAACGGTGTTTCGTTTCCCAGTTCCCGAACCTCCTGGGCATGTTCAATATCTTCCAGCCGGATATCCTTTTTCAGCACATACAGGGACGAGGTGGTCAGGAGCACGGGGCAGAAAAAAAAGGGAAAATTGGCTGCCCGCGGGCCCGTGAGAAAGCCCAGCACATTTTCTGTCAGCAGGCGGGGCAGGGGATTCTGCAACTGCCACAGCCCCGCAGTGAACAGGGTTTCATCCACTTCCCCGGATGTCAGATTCACTTCCATTCCCTTGTAACAGACCGGGAGAGCCGCATCAAATGCAGTCATGGCATCCGGATGAATCAGGAAGGGCGAAAACTGATCAATCACCCGGACAGTGTTTCCCGGAGATACGGGGAAAGCTCCGGCCGGATTGGGATCCGGAAGAAAAAGCCCCACGGTTCCGGGGCCGCGGTGCCTGCAATCCACCAGCAGTTCCACCTGCGCAGCCCTGTCCGGAAATTCGGGAAAAGGAAAAAATGTCTTTGCATGGAGATCAATGGCCGAATCCCTTGCCATGCCGGTACTGTCCCATGCATATCTGAAATCCGAATTTACAGCAAATCCCTCACCCACCAGCAGCCTGGCCGCATCAAATTCCAGAGGCAGGTTTGACAAAAGCAGAGCTTCTTTCCATTTCATCACAGATACCACTCCCTGTATATGAGACCTGAACCCGGTTCAGATGTCCTGACGATTTATTTTTTTCGCCAGCTTGTTCTGGTTCTTCAAGAATTTTTGCGGATGCCTGCTTTCGCAGGCATGACGTCATTCCGGCGAAAGCCGGAATCCGGTGTTTCCGCAAAACAGATTGAAGATTTCTTTTTTAGCAGAATGCAGAAAAATAATCAAACAGAGATATCCTGCAGGCGTTACGCAGTCGGATTTTGGGCAGTGAAAAAATGAACGCAGCATGTTAAAAATAACCGGAGAGAATCATGAATATTCTTTCTCCAAAAACAAAAAACTTCTGTTCAGGGATTTGTCCCCAAACAGAAGTCACCATTCCGGCTTCTTTTCTCAGACAGTTTCAGGCTGACCTCACAGTCTCTGCCATTTCATGGTTCCCGGACAGCATGTTGCTGTGCTCTGCTGTCCGGGCGGTAAACTGATTCTCAGTTCCGTTTCACAACTTCCCAGTTTGTCTCAAAGGTCGTGTCATAAAGAGTGTAAGCATATGCCATTATTTTTCCGCCTGCCGCGGCTTTTCCCCCTTCAATTTTTCTGTAGGTGAGGTAAATGGCAGGAACCAGATGGAGAAGGTCAGAAGTGTTTTCCCACACTTCCTTTTTTTCAATAACACGCCACAGCGTGCCGTATTTTTTGCTTTTGACCGTGTCTCCGACCCTTGGCAGTTTCTTTTCCCTGATAACGTCATCATGGGTTTCCGGCATGGTATCCTCCTTTTGTAAGTGAAATTTTTGGTTGATTTCCGTCTTTCATGCCCCTGAAAAACTTCTGTCTGAAAGATATTCCCAAAGAATATCCCCCAAGAAGTCATTATTCTGAAATCCCTGTCAGACTGCTCAGACCTTCCTCATAACCTTGTAAAACTAAAACATGACTTCGACCTAACTCTGTCTGAATTTAAAAAACAGGCTGCACACAAGTGAAATTTTCGGCCCCTTACCGGTTCTGCATGGAGCGTGCAGCAATCTCTGTGACACCGTTTTTGTTCCAAATTTATATTTATAGAATAAAAATAAATTCAGTAAATGTCAATATTTTTTCTGTGAATGTCCGGTCTGCAGCATCAGGAAACCATCATTTCCCTCAGATTTTCTCCTTGACATAACCTTCTTTTATTCTTAGGGTTTGTAAAAAATAACCTGTACAATTTTTTCGTCCCAAACCCTAAGGGTTTGCAGCAAGTTATTTTTATACAGACCCTTAGGAATGGAGATTATGCCAATTCCCCGTTGAAAATATGCTTTAACCCCGTTCCCGCGCTCCGCATCAATGCTGTCAGATCAGAAAGGCGGACACTTCAGCCTCCCCTGTTTTCAAAGGGTGGATATAATGATTTCAGTCAGTTGTGACAGAATTTAACAGCCCCGCTCTCAAGAGGGGAATGAAGGAGAAATGCAAAATGGCACAATGGTATCTGAGTTACGGAGGAAGCCAGGTCGGCCCTTTTGACACTGCACAGGCCCGGTTTCAGATTGATATGAAAGGCAAAGACGGTTTTGCATGGCAGGAAGGGTTTCCAGAATGGCTGCCCATTTCCCAAATTCCGGAACTGGGCGGTACCGGTCGTTCTGCGGCACCGCCCCTGCCTGCGGCCGGTGGCATGAGGCCCGTCAAAAATGAAATTCTTCCCGTGAAAACCAGAATGACTTCTGTGAAAACAGGGAACGCGGATGAAATTGACTACCGGATCGTGGGAACGGAAATGCAGTTTGTGGAAATTGAACTGGATCCGGGTGAAAGTGCAGTGGCAGAGGCCGGAGCCATGATGTACAAGGACAGTTCTGTGGATATGCAGACGGTTTTCGGAGACGGAGGAGAGTCTTCCGGCGGCTTTATGAGCAAACTGCTGGGCGCTGGCAAACGTCTGCTGACCGGAGAAAGTCTGTTTATGACAGTTTTCACCCATACGGGACAGGGAAAGGCGCATGTGGCTTTTGGTGCGCCTTTTCCCGGAAACATCATTCCTGTTGCGCTTCCGGATGTGGGCGGGATGCTGATTTGCCAGAAAGACAGTTTTCTCTGCGCTGCCAAAGGGGTTTCCATCGGCATATGGCTGCAGAAAAAAATTCTGACCGGTCTGTTCGGCGGTGAGGGTTTCATCATGCAGAAACTCGAAGGGGACGGCATGGTTTTTGTTCATGCGGGCGGAACTGTTGTGGAGCGTCAACTGTACCCGGGCGAAGTTCTCCATGTGGATACCGGCTGTGTGGTGGCTTTTGAACAGAGCGTGGATTTTGACATAAAGCAGGCGGGAGGAATCAAAACCATGCTTTTCGGCGGTGAGGGGCTGTTTTTTGCCAGGCTGCAGGGTCCGGGCAGAATATGGCTGCAGTCCCTGCCTTTCTCCCGTCTGGCCGGACGGATGCTTCAGGCCGCTCCCCAGCGCGGGGGCAGCAGAGGGGAAGGTTCGGTTCTCGGAGCCTTGGGCGGTTTGCTTGACGGAGACAATGACTGAGAGCGTGTCTGAAAAATCCCCACTTATCATTTTCTTCCCCTTTTTTAAGGGGGATTTTCCGGGCGGATGTGCAAAAATCCCCCCTGCCCCCCTTTAAAAAAGGCAGGAGGGAAGTCTGTGACAAACAATGCAGCTTTTCTGCAAAGAACAAAGCGTGCTGAGGCAATCAATATTAATGGAATCATTCATCAATGAACTGAGTGCGGCAGCGCTGTTTGTGCTTCTGCCGTTTCTGGGCTATGTGCTGGGATCAGTCCCCTGGGGACTGATTGTCACCTGGATTTTCACATCCGAAGACATCCGCCAAAGCGGCAGCGGGAATATCGGAGCCACCAATGTGCGGCGCCGGGCAGGAACATGGGCCGGGCTGCTGACGCTGACCGGTGATGCTGCCAAGGGAGCGGTTCCTGTATATCTGGCAATCCAAATGGCCGGTTTCGGAACCGGATGGGGGGAACTGTATATCTCCCTGGTTGCAGTCTCAGCTTTTGCAGGACATCTGTACCCTGTTTTCATGAAAGGCAAAGGCGGAGGCAAAGGTGTGGCAACTGCGGGGGGCTGTTTTCTGATTATTTCACCTTTTTCGACAGTTGTATCTGTTCTTGTATTTATTCTTTTTGTCTGCATGACCTCCCGCGTTTCTGCAGGTTCCCTGGCCGGTTCCGCCATACTGCCCCTGGCTGTATGGAAAGCCACCGGATCGGGCATCCTGACCGCCTGCGCAATGCTGATAACAGCCGGGATTATCTTCCGTCACCGGGAGAATATCAGACGCCTGCTTGCCGGAACAGAGCCGCTCATCTGAGCAGAGAACCGGGCTGACGGTCCTGTGTCTTTGGCTTCCCTTTTCCGGACAGCGGGAGTTTTCATGCTGATAATTCCGGTAATATCGAATTATTATTTTTCTGAGGTTCCGTCGGTGTCTCTCCGTTTTTGCGGATATTTTCACTGCCGCAGCCGCGGCATTCTGCTGCCAGACTTTCCGTTTGGCACTCCTTTGGTATATTTTTTTCTGTAAATCGCCTAAAGAAAAAAAGCCCACACCAGGGTAATCACACCGGAAAGAACAAACTGGCTTTCCACCAGAAATTCCAGACGGATACCCGGCAGTACGCGCCCTTTTTTGTGTGCGGAGATAATCAGCAGCAGAATCAGGGGACAGAGGATCAGGGCAAAACTGAGCCCCGGAAAAACTCCGAATGCACCGGTGAGAAAAAGCGTAAGCATGATAAACACAGTGACGCCTTTGAGAAAAGTGATGCTCAGTTTTTCCCCCAGCAGCAGGGGAATGGTTTCCTTGCCCACAATGCGGTCTCCCTGCATATCCAGAACATCAAAAAAGGCTGCTCTGACAAATGCCATGCTTACAGCCCAGACAAAAACCGGCATGGTGCTGAGCCGGAAACTGTTCCATACGGCCAGTACCGGAAAAACCGCCGTAACCACGGCCCAGGCCAGGGAAATCAGGATGGTTTTGGAACCCGGAATATCCCGGATGCGCCGGTATTTCATTCCTTCCACAAAATCCGGTATCAGTTTCAGGTTATAGCAAAGCCCCAGCACACTCATGGCCAGGAGAAAAAGAAAAGGGGATATGCCCACTCCCGCAGCCACTGCCAGTCCTGATGCACCGGAAAACAGGGCCAGCAGGATCATGGGAATTCTGTGCTGATCGTAAAATGCTGCCCGATCCGGATCATTGTACCGGGCCTCCCGCATTCCCGTAAGATTGTTGAGGGTGTGCATGGAAAGCACATAGAGAAAGGAAATGATGATATAGGGAATGGGTCGTGAAATATCCTGAAGTCTGCAGCAGGCAAAGCAGAGACATCCCGCGCCCAGTGCCACATAAAGGTTGCTCAGAATCAGAAAACGCTGGATGGCAAGACGGCGCCTGCGCCATACGGATTCTTTTTTGAAAGGCAGAGACTCAATGGCTCGGTATATCCGTTTGATGATCCAGTTGGGGGTGGACGCGCCAGCGGTGATGCCGATGTGCTTTGCGGCAGAAAGTGCCTCCACATCCAGTTCGGCTTCGGTTTCAATATGGAAAACCGGTTTTCCCGCTCCTTTCACCACCTCGGCCAGACGTCTGGTGTTTCCGCTGTCATGACCGCCCACCACAACCACCATGTCCACAGCCTCTGCCAGACGTTTGGCCTCAGCCTGCCTGCGTTCCGTGGAATCGCAGATGGTGTCAAACACTTTGTAATGGGGACAGTTCTGCTGTGTCCATTTTTTGACAGTTTCATAAAAAAGCGTATTCTGAGTGGTCTGGGCCACAATAATGGCCTTCTCAAAGGTCGGCAGATCCACAAGTTCCTGAATACGCTCAGCCACAAATCCTTTTTCCCCGGCAAATCCCAGCAAACCGATGACTTCAGGATGCTCCCTGTCCCCCATGATGATGCAGGCATATCCTTCAGCCGTATGTTTCCGGATGATGGTCTGCACCCGGATGACCTTGGGACAGGTAGCGTCAATCACCTCGAACCCGGCTTTTTCCAGCAGCGTTCCGGTTTCCGGAGGAACCCCGTGTGCCCGAATCAGAACTGTGCCTTTTTCCTGAGCCGGAATTTCTTCCAGAATCTGAATGCCTTTTTCCCTCAGCAGACTGAGCACCTGGGGATTGTGGATGAGAGGCCCGTAAGTGTAAACAGGTGTTTCATGGGTATTGGATGCGTCCAGAGCCATTTCCACAGCCCGCTGAACCCCCATGCAGAAACCGGCAGTATTGGCAATTGATATCTTCATTGCATCTCCGTCAATTATGGATTATAAAAGGGTTTCAGGTGTCAGTGTTCAGGTGACAGGGATTGAATTTCAGGGGCGGTATTTGCAGATTTGCCTGAAACCCGATTCCTGAAACCTTTTAACACAAAACAGATACGGATGCAAAGAAGCAAATGAAATATCGTTACAAAGATTTCAACACCTGGCTTCGGGAGATTTTTGGTCAGCGGGTGCAGAAAATCACGGTGGACGCGGGGCTGAACTGTCCCAACCGGGACGGAACAGTTGGCAGGGGCGGATGCATCTACTGCAATGCCAGAGGTTCCGGAACTGGGGATTACAGCCGCGGACGGAGTGTGACGGAACAGATCCGGATCAATGCCCAGTTTGTTGCCCGAAGATACAGGGCAAAAAAATTCCTTGTTTATTTCCAGTCTTTTTCCAATACCTACGCGCCTGTCGAAAAACTGGAATCCCTTTACAATGAGGCTTTGCAGGCCATTGAGGGCGTGGTGGGGCTTTGCATCGGAACCCGGCCTGACTGTGTAAACAAAGAAGTTCTGGATTTGCTGCAAAGCTATACGGAAAAATATCTGATCTGGCTGGAATACGGTCTGCAGTCAGTGCACGATGCCACGCTTGCGCTGATCAGCCGGGGCCATGATTTTGCCTGTTTTCAGAAAGCGGTGGAAATGACCCGGAACCGGGGTATCCGCATCTGCGCGCATGTCATTCTCGGACTGCCCGGTGAGACGCGGGAGCAGATGATGCAGACCGCAAAAACCGTGGCAGAACTTGGCATTGACGGCATCAAAATCCATCTCATGTATGTGGTCAGAGGGACAAAACTGGATGAAATGTTTCAAAAGGGCCTGTACCGTCCTTTGGAACAGGCTGAATATGCGGATCTGGTCTGTGAATTTCTGGAATACCTGCCTCCGGATATGGTGATCCAGCGTCTGACCGGAGATCCGCACCCGGAAGAGCTTGCAGCTCCGGAATGGTCTTTGGATAAAAAAGGGACCCTGAAAATGATTGCCGAAACAATGGAAAAACAGGACCGTTGGCAGGGGAAAAAATATAACAGTTTAAAATAATTCATCCTTAAGGGAATTGAATTTTTTTAATGTACGCAGGTTTCAGTGTTCAGGTGTCAGGAAATAAATACTGAACACTGAAACCAACATATCAGCACTTTTCAATTCCCTGACCATTCAAAACCTTCAACAGTAATCTTATTTTACAGGAAAAAAACATATGTCTGAAATCAGAGAAATCGTCATTCCCAAAGAGCAGGCTGTTTTCTGGATGGACAAAAACGGCTGCTGGAACAATGAACACGGAAAATTCAGCCATAAAAAAATCATTGATTATTTCAATTCGTGCATCCGCAGAGATGCAGACGGTTATTATCTGACCCAGATCAACGGGGATATTCGGGAAAAGGTGTATTTTCCCTGTGAGGATACAGCGCTCTTTGTCACGGATATAGTCAAGACAGATGAGGACATCCGGCTGATCCTGAACACCAAAGCGGAACTCCGTCTGATACCTGAAAATCTGCATGTCAGGAATGACTGTCTGTATATGCAAAACGGAGAGGAACGGATAAAATTTGCCGAACGGGCAATGCTGAAACTTGCAGACTGCATGGAATATGAAAACGGACAGTACCGTTTCCTGAGCAAAGAGGGAAAAACCGAAATTCCCCGGCTCGAATAACTCTCAGACAATTGCAGACAAACTTTGAAGGGCAGTTTTTTTCAAACCGCAAAGCCCGCAGCCATTTCACAGTGTTCACGAAGATTTTCAGTACCCGCACAGCAGGAGGTGATATATGCTCACAGACAGAACTGTTTCAGCAACACCCCAAAACATACTGGAAAAACTGTTTGACCAACTCCCCCCGTATCCGGACTTTGCCAAAGGCATTCGCCGCGCGCCAAAACGCTCTGTTTCCCTGTCACAGAAAGAAACAGAACTGGCGCTGAGAAACGCTCTCCGCTATATTCCGCACAAATGGCACAAACAGATGGCTTCGGAATTTCTGGAGGAACTGCTGACACGGGGCAGGATTTACGGATACCGTTTCCGTCCGCCGGGACATATCAAAGCAAAACCCGTTGGGGAATACAAAGGCAGGTGTCTGGAAGGCAAAGCCTTTCAGGTCATGATGGACAACAATCTTGATTTTGACGTGGCCCTGTATCCTTATGAACTCACCACCTACGGAGAAACCGGTCAGGTCTGCCAGAACTGGATGCAGTACCGGCTGATCAAAGCATATCTTGAAATCCTGACCTGTGAGCAGACTTTGGTCATGGCATCAGGTCATCCCTTGGGACTGTTCGCGTCCTCTGTTCATGCTCCCCGCGTAATCATCACCAATGCCATGATGGTGGGCATGTTTGACAATCCCGAAAATTTTAACCGCGCAGCCGCGCTTGGCGTGGCAAATTACGGGCAGATGACAGCAGGCGGATGGATGTATATCGGGCCGCAGGGCATTGTTCACGGAACCTATTCCACTCTTCTCAATGCGGCACGTGCCAAACTCAGAATTGCACCGGAAAGCGATCTGAGCGGGCTTCTTTTTGTTTCTTCGGGACTGGGCGGCATGAGCGGTGCGCAGGGCAAGGCTGTGGAAATTGCGCACGGCGTGGGCATTATTGCGGAAGTGGATGAATCCCGCATCCGCACCCGGCAGGAACAGGGCTGGGTGGGCACTGTTACTGACGATCCCGCGCAGGCATTTTCCACAGCAAAGGAATGTCAGGCAAAAAAAGAGTCCAAATCCATTGCGTTTTACGGCAATGTGGTTGATTTGCTGGAATATGCGGCTGCCCATTCGGTTCACATTGATCTGCTGTCTGACCAGACCTCCTGCCATGCGACTTATGAGGGCGGTTACTGTCCTCAGGGACTCACCTTTGCCGAGCGCACGGAAATGCTGCAAACTGATCCGCACCGGTTCCGGGACATGGTGGACAAGTCTCTGAAACACCATTATGAACTCATCAAAACCCTTGTGCATCGGGGCGCTTATTTTTTTGATTATGGCAACAGTTTTCTCAAGGCCGTGTATGACGCGGGCGTGAAAGACATCTGCAGAAACGGCAAAGATCCATTGGATGGTTTCATTTTCCCCTCCTATGTGGAGGACATTATGGGACCTCTGCTTTTTGATTATGGATACGGGCCGTTCCGCTGGGTCTGTCTGAGCGGGAAAGAGGAAGAACTGCAAAAAACCGACAGAGCGGCCATGTCCTGCATTGATCCCAAAAGACGTTTTCAGGATCGGGACAATTACAACTGGATCCGGGATGCCGGAAAAAACAGGCTGGTGGTGGGAACCCAGGCACGGATTCTGTATCAGGATGCCATTGGAAGAGTCAACATCGCTCTCAAATTCAATGAAATGGTGCGCAAAGGGGAAACCGGCCCCATCCTGCTGGGACGGGATCACCATGATACCGGCGGCACAGATTCCCCGTTCCGGGAAACCGCGAATATCAGAGACGGCAGCAATGTCATGGCAGATATGGCGGTTCACTGCTTTGCGGGAAATGCAGCCCGCGGCATGAGTCTGGTGGCTCTGCACAATGGCGGCGGTGTGGGCATCGGACGTGCCATCAACGGCGGATTCGGTCTGGTGCTGGACGGCAGTGAACGGGTGGATCATGTTATCCGGCAGGCAATCTGCTGGGATGTCATGGGCGGTGTGGCACGGCGTGCCTGGGCCGGAAATGCCCATTCCATTGAAACGGTGATGCAATATCAGCAGATGAGCGGACAGGCGGATCAGATCACCCTGCCCTTTGTTGCAGATGCGGAACTGCTGAAAAACACTGCAGAGAATGCAGTGAAAAAGCAGAAAATCTGAAACAGTCTGTCTGTGCTGTTCCTGAACGGTGTCGCATTTTGCAGTGGATCAAGGCAGAGGATGCAGTAATACCAATTCGCCATTGATCTGAAACACAGGTTTTTCAGATCAACCTGATTTTTCAAAAAAATCCGGTTTTTTGAACACACGAAAACCTCATATTTGCCTGCCTGTAGGTATCTTTTCAATGGGGAACCGGTATAACATCAGTCAGTAAGTAACAACCCCTTTTTTCTGAAACAGACCAATGGCTCCATCCAGTATGAATCCGATCAGACCAATGGCAATGACAATGGCCATCAGCCGGTCATATGCCATGGTATCCCGCGCATCATTGATAAGATAGCCAAGACCGCTTGATATGCCCAGAAATTCAGCAGGAACCAGAACAATCCATGCCACGCCCATAGCAAGCCGGATACTGGTAAGGATAAAGGGAATGGAAGCCGGAATGATGATCTGCAGGAGCAGTTGATAATCCTTTGCCCCCTGGTTGCGGGCCATGTTGATCCAGTGAACATCCACCTGGGAAACGCCGTGCGCGGTATTGATGATGATGGGCCAGATCGTGGCCATGGCAATCAGAAACCAGATGGCCGACTCAAAACTCCGGAACACGAGCAGGGCAATGGGCATCCAGGACAGGGGGCTGATCATGCGCAAAAACTGAATGGGGGTATAGGTGAACATCCTTATTTTTCTGTAAAAACCGATCATAAGCCCTGAAGGGACCCCCATCATGAATGCAAAGAGGATACCGATGACAACCCGGCGCAGACTGGCATAAACCGAAAACCAGAAATCAGTGTCTGTCATAAGCCTGAACAGTGCCTTCAGCGCAGGGATCGGAAGAAATCCGGAAAACTGCTGGTATTCCGGCCTGGAAAACACTGCATAGCCAATCACTGTCCATAAAAGGATAAAAAGGGCGGTTCCGTACAATCCGTACCACATCCGGCCGGCCCTTGTCTCTCCGTTTGCATCAGACTCAGAGGCAGAGGATTTTTTGTCAATCATTCGGTATAATGGCATCAAAAACCTGCAGTTCAACGATTTCTTCCCGATCCCAGAACTCTCCGAAGTCATGGGAAGCGAATTTCCCCGGGCCTCCTGCTTCCATGATCGCTTGTTTCACAAATTGGTAATCAACCAAATCCTTTACCACAGTATCCGGCTCCAGTTTTTCCAGAAAAGCCTTGTCCCCCTCCACCAGGGTCTGACCCATCTGCTCAAGAATAAAACGGGTGGCAGAAGGATAGGGCCAGGGCTGAAATCCGATCCTGCCGATATTCCATTCCGGATGCACAATGGCCTGGGGGAGAGTGCCTTTGCCGTATTCCGGAAGGTTTGCATATCCGGTGAACACCCTTTTGACCACATCCTCAGGTGCAGGCAGATAATTCCGGCTCAGGATTTCTGCTGCTTCCGGCATATGTTCCGATGTCCATAACTGGGCCCGGACAATGGCATTGATCACCTTTTGGGCAAAGACCGGTTTGGAGCGGATCAGATTTTCATTCATGACCACCACGCAGCAGGGATGATTTTTCCAAATATCGCCTGTAAAGCGCAGGATTTTTGCCCTGATTTTTATTTCAGCAAATGCGTTGAACGGTTCGGCCACAATGAAACCGTCAATTTTTTTCGCGGCCAGGGATACCGGCATTTCCGGAGGCGGAAGAACAAAAAGATTCGTCTCATCCGGTTTCAGGGAAGCACTCTGGGGCCGTATCACGGGTTTCAGTCCTGCTTTCCGCAGTCCCATCTGGAGGATGACATTGTGCATGGAATACCAGTAGGGCACGGCAATCTGTCTGCCTCCGAGATCCGCAAAACTTCTGATATCCGTGTCCGGTCCCACGGTAATCGCGCTGCCGTTGGTATGATCCCAGGCCATAATTTTCGCGGGTGCACGAAGATGATAACGCATCCATATGGGAATCGGAAGCAGCAGATGCACCAGATTGAACTTTCCGCTGAGAAAAGACTCGGAAAGCGTTGACCAGTCCCGGATTTTCACAGGTTTTTCCGCTTTCAGCCCCTCATCCCTGAAATAATTTTTTGCATGGGCAATCAGCAGGGGTGTGGCATCCGTAATCGGCAGATAACCGATGCGCACGGTTTCCGGCTCTTCGGGACAGACCCTGCCCGGTATCAGGGTTCCGGCCAGAGCACCCGCTCCGGCTGCTGCTGTTTTCAGAAACTCTCTTCGGCTGAGCATGGCTGTTTTTCCTTATTTCACGCAACCCAATCAATGAGGCTGTGCAGTCCTTCAGAAAATCCGCAGACTGTTCTCTTTTTCCGTCATTCCGGAACAAGCCGGAATCCGGTGATTTCAGCATATTCCGGAGTCGGTTTTCGCAGGCATGACATATTCCCTCATACCTCAAACTGGTTGCCCAGAAATATCTTCTTAAACCGCTGCAGAATATTGGCACGGATGAGCAGATAGGGTTTGCTGCCAATATCTCTTGGATAATGCAGATTCACATCAAAGGTTCCCACCAGTCGGCAGGGACGTCTGCCCAGCAGCACGATCCGGTTTCCCAGAAGCAGGGCTTCATTTATGTCATGGGTTACAAAAATGACCGTAAACTTTTCTGTCTGCCAGAACTGGAGCAGCATCTGCTGCAGATAGTTCCGGGTAAAGGTGTCCAGCGCTGAAAACGGTTCATCCAGAATAAGGATTTGCGGATGTCCGATCAGCGCTCTTGCCAGACAGACCCGCTGGGCCATGCCCAAAGACAGCTCATGGGGACGGACTTTTTCAAATCCCTTCAGTCCCATGATTCCGATTTGGCGCTCGGCCCGTTCCCGAAGATTTTCCGTGTCCCCGCGCAGTTTGCATCCAAAGACAATGTTTTCTTCCACTGTCAGCCAGGGCAGAAGGCTTGGCTGCTGAAACAGGATGGCCCTGGAGGGATGGGGTCCTTCAATTTTCTGATCATCCACCAGTATTTCCCCTGAACTGAGGGGAAGCAGCCCGGCCAGAAGATTCAGAAAAGTGGTTTTTCCGCATCCTGATTCTCCCAGTATGACCACAAACTCTCCAGCCCCGATGGAAAAGGTGATGTCCCTGAGAACAGTGAACTTTCTCTTTCCGTTGACAAGAAAGGATTTGCTGATGTTCCGAATACGTATTTTCATTTTTTTCATTTTTCTTCAAGGGTCCCTGCCCGAAAGTCATGGACAGGGCATCAAAAATCCCCCTTCACGACAGTCAACCCAATGCCTGATCCGCAACCCCTGTATTTAAGCACAGATTGAAAAAGATGAACACAGATATTCTTCAGGCAGTGACAAAAAAACTGTTTTCCGCGTCCGAATCTTCAGAAGCCGAAAACAGATACCGCTCCCAAAGTAAAAGCTGACGATGAATTAGTCAAGCAAATCCATTGTTTTTTTGCCGGAATATCTGGCAATCCGGTTTTGCTTTCTCCCAAAATACGGTGAAAAAAGCAGGAATCTCTGAAACTCCTGCGGAAAAGGATTTCTGTCCTCACGAAAAAGATGGCAGAACCACAAAAACAGGCTTTTTGCGGATTTATCAGAATTTCCTTGCTTTCGCATCAAATATTGTTTACACTTCAAAAATCAATCAAGTCCCGCCTTCGCTGCAGGGGAGACAGTTTCGTTCGGAAGGAAGTTTTTGTCAGATGTGCATCCTCCTGTTTGAAACGTTGAAATTTTTATGAAAGGAGGATGTTGCCATGGCAAAAGGAACTGTGAAATGGTTCAGTGAGCAAAAAGGATTCGGATTCATTGCGCAGGAAAACGGGCCGGACGTATTTGTTCATCATTCTGCAATAAATGCATCCGGGTTCAGAACCCTCAATGAGGGTGACCGGGTTTCCTTTGAGATAGAAAAAGGACAGAAAGGTCCTTCCGCTGTAAATGTTACCGCAGAGTAACTTCCCGCTTCTGATTCAGAAAGGGCATTTCTTCGGCACAGAGAAGAAATGCCCTTTCCTTTGCGTGCGATACCCGGTTTTCAGTTAATTTTTTTTAGGCGGTTGCAGGGGGGCAGATTCGGAACCTGTTCCTGTCTGTCAAGGATGCTGAAAGAAAAAAGATACCTTCTTTGTGTCTTTTCCTGCAACGCACCCAGAATATTTTTCGGAAGTCTGCAACATCGAAAAATGAAAGGATTCTTTATGAACATTTATGTCGGCAATCTGTCCTATAATTTTACAGAGGATCGCCTGAGGGGTATGTTTGAGGAATTTGGCACAGTTGAGAGCGTGAAAGTCATCATGGACAGATTCAGCGGAAAATCCAAGGGATTCGGATTTGTGGAAATGCCAAGCAATTCCGAGGCTGACCAGGCGATCAAGGCATTGAACGGAAAATTCTTTGATGATCGGAATATCAAGGTCAACCCCGCGGATCCGGGCGGGAAACGCGCCAAACGGACGCTTCGGAAAAGAAGATATTGACAATTCCGGCAGATTTTGTCCTGCTGCTGTTCTCAGAGACATCCCGGAACATTCTTTCCGGTTTTCACCGGCTTTTTCTCCCTTTGCAAAAAAGGGAGAAAAAATGCTGAAGCAAGAGTGCTTTTTCTATAAGAGTGAAGCCTGAAAAACATGTCAGCACAGTTCAGAAATCCCAGAAAACCTTCAGGCCGTTTTTTTTCTTCTCATAATAAATGATTTTCACTTCAATCTCTTCCGGCAGCATGGGTTTGGATTTGTAGGAAACAGGCTTGACAGATACGGGCATTGCACCGATATAGCCGTCAATCCCCTTTGATTCCTCGTCGGGAGTTGCCAGCCGGAAGGATGTTTTTTTTGCATCCGCAATCTGTTTCAGGATGCTTTTCTGAAAACGCAGTCCCCCATAGCTTTGGGTCAGAACCAGATGTTCCACCCATTTTTTCACAAGGGCTTTGTCAATTTCTTCGGCTGCCCTGCGGAGTTTTACAATCATATCATATATCTTTTCCGCAGCCTGATCAATGGCCTGCGGTTTCTGCGCTGTGTACCACTGCACCCATTCCTCATATTCCCTTCCCGGAAATTCCTGAATCAGTTCAGAGATCTGTCCCACTGTTTTCGGTCTTGTGGCCTGTGCGTTCTGATTGGCCAGATTCATGATTTGAGTGCTGTATTTGGGGAAATCCGGAGCGGAACCGCTCACATCATGGGCAATGTCATGGTTGCGGATGAAAAAGGTTTTTTCAGCAGCATGGATACAGTCACGGCCTGACAGCAGCAGAACAATGAAAAGAAAAACAGATATATGTCTCATAAAAATAACCCTCTTGCAAATAATATAAAATTTGTGTACAGTTTTGACACTGGGTCAAACCGGTTGATTTTTTTACATTTGAATTTCGCACAGAAAAAAACCTGTGTCACTCTGCGGTCAAAAACAGACGATCAGCGGATCTGACCCGGTGCCACAGTTTTTTTGAAAACTGCCAATTTCTGAAAGGCTGCATGAAAAAAACATATTCTGTCATCATTCCTGCATACAATGAAGAGAAATGGCTGCCCCGCACACTGGCTGCCCTGAACACTGCCATGCAGGAAACAGACATGACCGGGGAAGTCATTGTGACAGACAACAATTCTGCGGATATGACAGGCCGGATTGCCCGTGAATACCGCGCACGGGTGGTTTTTGAGCCAGTCAACCAGATTGCCCGCGCGCGCAATGCCGGGGCCAAAGCTGCAAAAGGGAATTATCTGATTTTTCTGGATGCGGACACCCTTGTCACCCCCTCGATTCTGAAGGCCGCTTTGAACAGACTGGAAAGCGGGACATGCTGCGGGGGCGGTATCCGGGTGGATTTTGGAACGGTTTCCCCGCGTTTTGTGCAGAGCCTTGTTGACCTGTGGAATATGATCTCCCTGAAATTCGGGCTGGCAGCCGGTTCTTTTGTCTTCTGTCTGCGGGAGGCATTTGAGGCGGTACGCGGATTTGACGAAAGGGTGTATGCATCCGAGGAAATCGGTTTCTCTCTGAAAATCCGGCGGTGGGGGAGAAAGAGGGGAATGGATTTCTGCATCATCCAGGAGGAATTCATCGTGTCCTCACCGCGGAAACTGCACTGGTTTTCGCCGGTTCAGACCTGGCTTTTCACCCTGTCTGTGTTCATCATTCCCTTTGCGCCCTTTTCCAGAACCCTCTGCCGACTGTGGTACAAACGGCCGGCAGAGCCGGGGAAAAATATCAACAAAAGCTGATGCGCTGTCAGGTTTGATTTTGGAATTTCACCTTCACAGCAAAACCGGATTTTTTGGAAAAATCCGGTTTTTTACAACTCACAGATTCAAGGCTGACAAAAGATTAAGGGTTTGTAAAAAAATAACCTGCACAATTTCGTCCTGAACCCTGAGGGTTTTGAAAACCCTCAGGGTTTGCAACAAGTTATTTTTATACAGATCCTAACAGGTCAGGTGAAATCCCGCTGCCACATTTTTCCCTTCAGTCACCAGACAGTTGTATGTCTTCACAGCAGCACCCGATTTTTCCTCGATCAGGACAATCCCTTTCTGTGACACCAGTTCACGGAGAGCATCATCTGCTGACATCATGCCGAAATATCCTGTGCCGATGAGCAGAATTTCCGGTTCGGATTCCAGCATATCACGGACATCCTCGGTGCAGACAGTATGCCCTTTTCTCCTCCGCCAGTCCGGAATCACTTTCCCCCGGACAATGCGCAGATCTTTATGATATTTCTCTCCGTGCACCACAATTTTCCCAAAGGAATAGTCGCTGATCATCAGGTGACAACATCCTCCGTGTCAAAATTCCGCCAGGATTTTTCTCCGCTTTTCTCCAGCCGCTTAATCCAGCTTTGCACCCTTTCCTCTCCATAGACCTTTTTCCATGCGGTCAGGATTTCATCCACCGGAATATCCGCATATTCCCCGTGATATTCCACATATTCCATAAACCGTTTTTTTTCCGCATTGTACGGCTGGAAGACAGAATCCGCCCTGCCGTCAAATTCCAGAGGTTCAACGCCATGACGCTGACAGAGTTCCTTGTTAAAGGCAGGTGTGGCCTTCACCCATCGTCCATTGAGGAAAAATTCGGTATAGCCATGAAACACAAACAGATCACAGCCGATATGCTCCAGCAGTTGCCGGGTGGCCAGATGATTGCGGACAGTGGCAAATCCCACGCGGGTGGGAATGCTGCAGGCACGGCCCAGCGCGCAGAGCAGCCCGGCCTTGCTGATGCAGAACCCGCGTCCGTTTTTCAGGACCTGACTGGCACGGTAATGTTCGGGCCGGTAAAAGGGCGTATAGGGATCATACCAGATGCCATCGCGCACCGCGTAATAAAGTTTCACGGCTGCGGAAAGCGGCTGAGCCAGACTGTCTCCCGCAACATCCTGTGCAAAACGGATAATGTCAGGGTGAGTGCTGTCCAGGATCGATGTGGCGGCAAGATATTCCCGCGCAGGAGAATCCGCAGTATGCATGTCAGATTTCATAATATTCCTTACGTACTGTTTTTTATAAAAATATTGTCATCCGGAAATCCTGCGGTTTCTCAGACAGAAATTTTCCACAAGTCCGCAGTCGCGGCACAGGCAGAACTGCCGGGGTGCTGCTTTCCGGAATCAGCAGACCTGCCGTCCCGTTTTGAGGCATAATGCACAAAAACAAAATTGACAGAGCCATGCAGCCCTGTCAGTCTTTTAATCCGCAGCCGAAGATGCTGTGTCCTTTGCGGGCAAATCAGAGATGGCTGCTTACCCTTTTCCGGCATATTTCTTATGCAAAAAAATTCCTATGCCCCAGACAGCAGCAGCAAGGACAGCCGTCAGCAGGATGGGCATAACAAAGGTATACACTGCAAAACAGCACAGCCCAAAAAACAGCAGCAGCACACAGCATATAAGGACAAAGGTGGTGAAAGATGCAGTGACAGACAATTTGTAACGGTCAGAATAGCGGAGGGAGAATTCCATTGTCCTTCCTGCATGCTGTGCCGGTTTTTCCAAGTGCATGATACCTGTGGGCACGGATTTGTCCACGGCTTTTTTCATCACCCGGAAAACTGGCCGGACTGAGGGGGAGGGACCCGTGTATTTCTGGAGACTTGGATAATCAGCCAAAACCTGTTCCAGTGTATATCGGTCTGCTCCTTTTTTCCGTGTCAGATCACAGGCTCTGGATTCGGAAAGTGACACAGCTTCCGGAACCAGGGTATACACCAGGGCATTTCCCTGTCTGTGTTTGCCTATGAAATGACCCAGATCGCATTTTTCCGGATCACTGATTCGGAAAAGGATGCGGGAAACACTTCCGATGCTGATTTCCTGTCCGGTCTTCCGGCTCAGGCTTTCCGAAATGTCCCGCGATCTCAGGGGAAGCCCGGTCAGCAGTTCGGCCACCACCAGCCGGGCCATGCCCTTTTCCTTTTCCGGGTTTGCTGCAGGATGTTCCGCTGTCATTTTTCAGAAGATTCGCCGTTGACTTTTTCCCGGAGTTTGCCCGAACATTTGAATGTGACCACCCGTCTGGGGGCCAGCATCATGTCATCCCCTGTGGCCGGGTTTCTTCCTCTTCTCTCTTTCTTGTCCTTTACGCAGAATTTGCCGAATCCGCTGATCAGAACATCATCTCCGGCCTGCATGGTCCGTTTCATGATCTCAAGAAGCTTTTCCACAATGTCGGTTGTCTCTTTTTTGGAAAAACGAAGTTCTTCCTGAATGTTATCAATAATCTGGGCTTTTGTCAGGGTCATGGTGATCTCACTCCTTTTTTTGATTATTCTGGGATAATGCAATTTTTCTGAAACCGGCCATCGCTTTTGTTTGTGTTACGGTTCCGGGCCTGCTGCCAGAACTTTTCTGTCCGGTTTGAGTCTTCGAAGCCGGAAAAATCCGGTTTTTTCCCTTTGCAGACGCACTTTTGTTATAAATATCAGTATTTGTAAATTTTGTAAAGAGTTGTTACGGTATTGCGTGCATTTTTTGTTCATTTTTTTTGCAGCATACTCCAAAAGCCCTGAAAACCCGCATCTGAACGCGAAAACCACGCAACTCCTGAATCTGACTGAAAATTGTGAATCAGATTTTATTCTCATTCCTCTCCCTGTTCGGATTTGGCCAGCGCATCCAGCCAGTCCCTGACAAGAATGTCAAGTTCCTCTTTTTCCTTTTCCGCAATCCCCCTGGGATCAAAACGGCAGCGATAGTGGATATCCAAAATGTTCTCCACAGATAATAAGGATGTTCCATGAAACAGGGGGAAAGGTGCGGTTTCCCGGATATGCCGAAGCCACCGGGACAGAGGCTGTCCGGGCCGCCTTTGAAAGCCCATCATGTTCAGACGCTTTTCTATTTGATAAAAAGGGGAATCCTTTCCCATGGGAGATGAAAATTCTCCGGGTTTTTCTCCGGATTCCGCCAACATGCTGATCCGTTTTTTCTGCCAGAGGCGGCGGGCCGGAATCAGCATCAGCGGAATGATCAGCCAGACCGGCCAGTTGGGAAATTCCTGTCTTTCCGTATTCCACTGCCAGCGGGAAAAGCAAAAGCCCATCCAGTATCCCAGATCGCTGAGGAACTGCCAGGAGGAGACAGCCTCCTCCTCATCCTGACGCCAGTTTCCGGGCGTATAATCAGCATCCTGCCAGGAATCATTGAGCCAGACCAGAGCCCAAGCATGCGCATGCCTCTCCCGGACAACGATCTGCTTTTCCAGTTCACTGTATTCATGCGCTGAAAAACCGATGGCATACCGGGCAGGTATGCCTGCTGCCCGTAAAAGGAGAACAGCGGCAGTGGCAAAATATTCGCAGTGGCCTGTATGGGATCGGAGAAGAAAATCAGCCAGGGGTGTGGGAAACTGACCCGGATCCAGACGCAGGGAATAGGAAAATCTGTCTGTGAAAAAACTTTCCAGAATTTTGAGAACATCCTGGGGATCTGCCGCTGCAAGCCCCAGTTCTCCGGCTGTCTGAAACACCGCGGGCTGTTCCCTTTCCGGAATCACCAGATCCTCTTTTCCCGGAGGACTGTCAGTCGGTCCGGAGCCAAAACGGGCATTGTATACCACCAGTCCCGGCCCCTCATTCACTTTTACTGCACCAAAATGATTCCGGGATGCCTGCATGACCGGGAGATTTTCAATTTGGAAGACACCCGCGGGAAGTTTCAGCATCCCTCTTCCCTCTTTCAGGGAAAGAGAGACCTGAACCTGCTGCTGATTTTTCTGATACGGCCCGGTGTTCCATGTGCTGCCGTCCAATTCCGGCTCCAGATCCTCAAAACCGGAATCTGAGGAAAACCATTTGGAAAAATTGTATTTGTTATAGGATGCCTCCCGCAGCAGAAGAGGCAGCGCGGTATCCGCTTCCGGATGCACACGGAAAAGAATCCGGTTGGACGGTTTGAGGTTTCCAATATAACCGATGGCCGTGATGTTTTCATAGGGATCCGGGTCATCCCGGTCCAGACTGTAAAACCATTCCAGTCCCCTGACTTCCAGAATCTGCTGGAGAAGGTTCAGCCCCCTGTGCCCCGCGTATCCGGCTGTGCAGATCGCAAGATACAGACAAATCCACAGCAAAGGGGAAAAGCGCCTGGGACGGATGGAAAGAAGTGCCCATGCGGAAAGAAAAATCATCCCCAGATAAAAACGGTCATCCCGGATATTGGCAAACCCGGTGCAGACAATGGAAAGCCCAAAATAGGGCCAGTTGAGGTTGATAACGATCGGGGCCTCTTTTTTTCCCGGAATTTTCCGCTTTCGCATCAGAAGAGAAATGGCACTGATGTCTGTTTCTCCCCGGATATGGAAGTTCTGGGCAAGAATCAGAGGGAAAAACGCCATGGGAAGCCATTGCAGAAGGATAAAGATGATATAGACCGAACGGTGAACCACAAACAGATAAACAGCCATGCCGATGAATATCAGCGCGCAGAGATCGGAAATCCGGTTGAATTCCTGCGCGGAAAAATCCCATCGGATCCGGATATGGGGGACAGCCTCAAGTATCAATGCCATGAGCACGGCCATGTGCAGGAGGCCGCCCTGCCATCCCCAGAAAAGCAGGGCGGCGCCCATCAGAAAAGGAGGCGGATTTCTTTTGTTTAAGACAGTATCCGGATGATACATCTTTTGTTTCATTCTTTTCATACTTATTGTATAACGGTTCAGGCTTCAGATGCCCGGAACCCCGAACGGAACCTCTGTGAGACTTGAAATTTGTCCGGAAAACAGTCCCAAACTTTCAGTTTGGGACTCCATAAATGTCATAACGCAATGGCAATGAATTTTCGCATGGGAATAAAATTCAGCCAATCTGCCCGGTCAGGACCGGACATCTGAAACCTATTGTACATCTGTTTTCCCATATTGCCAATATCCATTGCTGAGGAGCACTTATCTGCATGAGAAAAAAAAATTCTGATACAAAAATGAGAAAAATGCCCCTGTATTTCCACAGATCCAACGGGGTGGCAGACAGAGCCATAGAGGATCTGATGCATCTGGTGGGCGGCATCCGCAAACCCAAATATATCCGTGAAATGATCATCGCTGCACTCAAGGCCGGTCAGGAAGATGAAAACAGCGCGGATCTCAAACTGATGAACACCACCCTGAAAGAAATGCGTTTTACCGGCAAGGTGTTCGGCCCGTACAGACATGTGAAAAAGGTGACAGTTTTCGGATCTGCCCGTGCCCGCTCACATGAGCCGGCATACCGGACAGCAGTGGAAATGGGACACAAACTTCGGGAAGCCGGATACATGGTCATTACCGGAGGCGGCCCCGGCATCATGCAGGCTGTCAACGAAGGAGCAGGCGCGGATTATTCCTTTGGGGTCAACATCCGTCTGCCCTTTGAGCAGAAAAACAATCCTGTGATTGACGGCAATCCCAAAACCCTTACCTACAAATACTTTTTTAACCGCAAGGTGGCCTTTATCAAGGAGGCCCACGCGGTGGTTCTGTTTCCGGGCGGATTCGGCACGCTGGATGAAGCCATGGAAACCCTGATGCTGGTGCAGACAGGCAAACGCAATATGATTCCCCTGGTTTTCATTGATCCGCCCGGCAGCAGTTACTGGTCACGCTGGCTGGAATTTATCCGCACAGAGCTGACACAGCAGGGATTTATCAGTCCGGATGATTTCAATCTGTTTGTGCGCCTTGCCTCTGTGGAAGATACGGTGGAGCACATCAACCGGTTTTATTACCGGTATCACAGTCTCCGTTATGTCAGGGAGCAGCTTCTCATCCGCATGCTTTCTGAAATCCCGGAACGGATCATTGCGGAAATGAAAGCGGATTTTGCCGATATTCTGACACCGGGCGGGACCATAGCCATGTCCTGCACGCTGCCCGAGGAATCCGAGGAACCGGAAATCGCACATCTTCCCCGGCTGCTCATTGACTTCAACCGGATCTCCTTTGGCAGACTCCGGCTGCTCATTGATCGGATTAACTCTGATGCGTTCTGAGGAAACCGGAATTTCCGGATTCCGGAATCACGGAGGATATCCAATTTGTAATGGAAGGCATGAACAGACGGGAAGCCTCTTCTGCTTTTTTTTCGATAATGTCCATGTACATGGATTATGCCAAACCCAATTTGAAACAGATTCATATTTTGCCTGTCGCTTCAGGTTGCTTTCTGATTTTTCCGGTTTCTTTCTGATGTTTTTGTTTTTTTATTCTTGATTCATCTCTTTTTTTCCCGTATAAGATAAAAATATTACCAATAATTACCCATCAGATACGGATCAGGAGGGATTATGTCAAAAGGGTTTGTAGCGGGAATTTCTTTGCTGTTTCTGCTGTGGGCAGCCGCTGCGTCGGCTGCGTATCACCATATGGGCGATACGGATTCCGATGTTTTTCTCAGTGTGTGGCCGGGCAAAGCCGGAGCCAAGGTGGACAGTTGCGCTTTATGCCATACCGGAGGAAAATATGAGAAAAAACCGGGTCAGTGGGTCAGCATGGGCAGTTGCCAGTGGTGTCATCATAGCTATGGTTATGATGAAAGCGGCGATATTGCCCAAACCCTGAATGCCTATGGCCGGGATTATCTGGCAAAAGGCCGCAGTGCCTCGGCCATCAGTGCCATAGCGGAACTGGATTCGGACGGAGATGGTTATACCAACAAAAGCGAAATTGAAGCAGGGACTTATCCGGGAAATGCAGAGGATAATCCATCCCAGAAAACCGCGCCCTTCAAAGTCTATACCCGTCAGCAACTGGATTCTCTGCCGCAGCATACCCAGTTTATGCTGATGAATACCAGCAAATCCGGTGATTTTTATGCCCAGTACTCAGGCGTTACTGTGGAAAATCTGCTGCTGGATGCAGGAATTATGGGAACTGCCACAGGCATCACGGTGTTTGCTCCGGACGGATGGGCGCAGTATCATCCTCTGGAATATGATGAAACTCCTGAAATGTACCCTGTTTTTTGGACATATCCGGAAGCGGTTTATCAGTATACGGAGCAGGCTGATGCGGGAATATCTCCGGATACCGGCTGGTGTGATTACAGTGCATCCTCATGCGCGGGTCGGACGGCAGGGGAAAGCATAAGTGTGAAAAACGGTCTGAAAATGATTCTTGCCGGAAAAAGGGAAGGAAATAACCTTAACACCGGTTATCTTACCGAAGATAACAAACTGGACGGAGAAGGTCCTTACCGTGTTGTGGTTCCGCAGAAATCGCCCAATCCGCCTGATCAGGCCAGCAATTCGGCAAATCAGGATGTGATCTGGCCCTACAATGAGGACTGGGATCACAATGCAGGTTCCTGCACCCGTTCAGTCACCATGATCCGGGTGGAGCCTCTGCCGGAAGGAACCACTGACATTGATCTGCTCGAAGCCGGATGGAATTACATTGATCAGGAGAAAATCATTGTCTATGGCGCGATTGCAGGACAGGATACAGCGGCAGAAGCACTGCCTTATGAGGAAATCCAGCAGATAGACACCAATGAAGCCCGGAGTTGGGAAAGTTTTACCATTGACGGAACAGCGTATCTGGCAGCAGCCAATCAGGGCGGAAATTCTGTTATTTACCAATGGAATGGCAAATCTTTTGCAGAAATTCAGTCTGTGGAAACCAGATGGGCTGAACGATGGGAAAGTTTTGTTATCAGCGGTTCAACCTATCTGGCACTGGCTTTGAACCGTAAAGATGAGAGTACGCGTCTCGCTGATTCTCCCATATACAAATGGAACGGGAAAAAATTTGAACTGTATCAGACTCTTCCCACACAGGGCGCTCGTGAATTTGAAAGTTTTGTCATCAGCGGAACCACCTATCTGGCTGTGGCAAACGAGCGCAATGACAGCAGCCGGAATGTGGATTCTGTCATCTACAAATGGAATGGAAGTAAATTTGCAGAATTTCAGTCTGTTCTTACCCACAGCGCACGGGACTGGGAAAGTTTTGTCATTGACGGACAGACCTTTCTGGCTGTTGCCAACAACCAAAGTGCCACTTCCCGTGTAACAGCCTCTGACATATACAGATGGGACGGCACTTCTTTTGCAAAATTCCAATCTCTTCTCACATATGGCGCGCATGACTGTGAAAGTTTCACTGTGGGCGATCAAACCTTTCTGGCTGTTGCCAACAACAAAGATGATGAAACGCCCACGAGAAATTCTGTGATTTACAAATGGAACGGTTCCGCATTTGCTGAAAATCAGGTTATTACCACCTATGGCATACGGGATTGGGAATCTTTTGAAGCAGATGGCAATGTCTATCTGGTCGCAGCCAATGATGATGAGGAATACAGCGAAAACATTTTTTCGCGGATATACCGGATCGGAGAAAAAGCGGAAACTGAGGATACAGACAGCGGAGGCGGCAGTTCATGCTTTCTCTCAACATTGCTTGGAAAGTAGGACGTTTTATCATTTCAAACAATCAAAAGGAGGAATAAGGATGAATATTTCACTGCGATGCAAACAGAGCTTTGTATTGTTTGCCCTTGTGTTCTTTGTTTCCACAGCATTTGCCCAAGACAAATGCACGGAGGTTTACGGCATGGGACAGAATATGATCCGGCTGGCAACCGGAAGTCCCGGAGAACTGGGGCTGGTAAAGGCTCTGGCCGAGGAATTCAGCAAAGGCAAAGAAATCAGCCTGTGCTGGATCAAGGCCGGTTCCGGAGAATCCCTGAAACTTCTCAAGGAAAAGCAGGCGGATATGATTATGGTTCATGCGCCTGCCGCGGAAAAACAGGCAGTGGAGGAAGGATGGGCAGTCAAACGGCATCTGATCGGTTCCAATGAATTTTACATTGTGGGACCCGAAGCCGATCCCGCTGGCATCCGCTCAGCCAAAAGTGCGGCAGAAGCCTATGCCAAAATCGCTTCATCCAAAACCCCTTTTCTGTCACGGGGGGACAATTCCGGAACCCACAAAAAGGAAATGGATGTGTGGAAAAAGGCCGGTGTGGAGCCTTCAGGTGACTGGTATGTTGTCACCAAAACCTTTATGGCAGCCACGCTGAAAAAAGCCGATGAAATGAAAGGTTACTTCATGACAGACAGCAGCACATGGGCGGCTGTGAAAAAAGAAATGGCAAATCTGCAGATCCTTTTCCGGGGCGATCCCATGCTGATCAATACCTATCATACCCTCTGCCAGCCTGAATCCGCAACACCCATGCAGTCATACGCTTCTGAATTTGTTGATTTTGTCATATCTGAAAAAGGACAGGAGATTACCCGAAGTTATGGTGTGCCGCTCTATGGGGAGGGGCTGTACAATGATGCAGAATATGCGAAACAGTATGACCATTAAAACTGTGTTAATGCTGTGACCTGCGATGGAAAATATCGCATTGCTGATAACTCATTGACAAAAAGGAGAACATGAAAATGAAAAAAGTGAAAGTGTTTTTTGCAGTGGCAATGCTTTGCCTGATGGCAATGCCTGTCATGGCAGAGGAAACCCCGGTGCTGATGATGGCCACAACCACCAGCACAGATGACACGGGACTGCTGGATTATCTTGCCCCCCTGTTCAAAACTGATACCGGAGTTGAACTTCGCTGGACTGCAACCGGAACCGGAAAGGCTCTGAAAATGGGCGAAAACTGTGATGTGGATGTGCTGATGGTTCATGCGCCTGACGCGGAAATGAAATTTGTGGCAGACAGCTTTGGCACAGATCGCCGGGAAATCATGTACAATGATTTCATCCTTATCGGCCCTGAATCCGATCCTGCCGGGATCAAAGGAAAAACAGTAAAAGAAAGCCTGAAAGTCATACAGGAAAAACAGGCCGTGTTTGCCAGCCGCGGGGACAAATCCGGAACCCATCAACTGGAACTGAGTCTGTGGAAAACCGCTGAACTGACCGTGCCGGAAAAAGAGAACTGGTATGTGCAGACCGGCCAGGGAATGCTCTCAACCATCAATATTGCAGCGGAACGCAATGGATATACCATTACAGACCGCGGAACTTATATCAAATATGAGTCTGATGCAAAAGGCAATCCTCCTCTCAAAATCCTGGTGGAAGGGGATGATGTTCTGAAGAATCAGTACAGCGTGATTGTTGTCAATCCGGAACGCTGCCCCAAGGCCAAAGCGGACTTGGCAAAAAAATTCTCGGACTGGATCCGCGGAGAAAAGGCACAG
>CAZDIU010000008.1:0-44503 GCA_964505535.1 uncultured Desulfobacterales bacterium
CAGTTTCAGGTGTCAGGTGTTCGGTTTCAGGTGTCAGGTGTTCGGTTTCAGGTGTCAGGTGTTCGGTTTCAGGTGTCAGGTGTTCAGTTTCAGGTGTCAGGTGTTCAGTTTCAGGTGTCAGGTGTTCGGTTTCAGGTGTCAGGTGTTCGGTTTCAGGTGTTCAATGTGCAACAGCATATCCAAAGGGATTCACTGGGCGTTCCAGCGAGAACATTGGAAACCTTCCTGTTTTTTTGAACTCTTTTAAATACAGAACACAGCAGATTACTTAGGGACATGGAAAATGCTGATATACCGTTTATAAAAAAGCTGTCCTTTATGGATAAAGTTAATCTTTAATCAAAAACGGTATATTGGGAAGTTCCGAGTCCCTTATTTCTCAGTTGATCTTCACCAGCCCGCCTTTTACAATAAGCATCCCCCCGCCGTCAACGGTCTGCATGGCACTGGCCTTGTTGTTCATCATGGCTCCGGCCTTGTTGTCCAGATTCGCGCTGGCATCATTGGTTATGCACACGCCCTTGTTTTCCATATTTATCCCAGCCTTGTTGTTCATATTCATTCCTGCTTCATTTTTCATATCCATTCCGGCTTTGCTGGTCATATTCATGCTGGCTTCGATCTTGACATCCTTTGCGGACTTGATGGTGATGGCTCCCTTGACATCAATGGTCAGATCCCCGTCCACCTTGAGCGTAAAATTGCCTTTTACAGTCTGCACAAAATCCGCCTCATTGGTATGACTTTCCTTGCCTGTGACGGTAATATCCCGTTTTCCCTTGACCGAATGGGTTTCATTTCCCTTGCTCACCTGAACCGTCCGGTTTCCCTCTTTCACAGTCAGGCTTTCATTGCCTTTGGAAATTTCGGTTGTCCGGTTTCCCTTTTCAACCGTGAGGGTCTCATGCTCCTCTTTGATGGTTGTGGTACGGTTTTTGGTGATGGTGAGAGTCTGATTGTTCAGCACCTCCACATTCATGTCCTTCTGCGCGTGGACATAAATTTCTTCCGAATCCTTTTTGTCCTCAAAACGGAGTTCATTGAAACCGCCTCCGCCTTTGGAGGAGTTGGTCTTGATGGTGCTTTTGGTTTTCTCATCCGGCTGGGTGTATGGAACCGTCTGGGTGGCATTGTACAGCGTACCGATGACCAGGGGCTGATCCGGATCTCCCTCCAGAAAGCTGATGATGACTTCCGCTCCCACGCGGGGAACAAAAAAGGAACCCCAGCTTTTTCCTGCCCAGACCTGTGCCACCCGTACCCAGCAGGAGCTTTTTTCATCCTTTTTGCCGTCCAGATCCCAGTGGAACTGCACCATAATCCGGCCATATTCATCTGTCCAGAGTTCCTCACCGGATTTGCCGACAACAGTGGCGGTTTGTGTTCCGTAAATTCTGGCTTTCTGACTTACCTGGGGCGGGCGGAACACCACAGATTCCGGAAATGCCTCAAATCTGTTCTTATACAGCTTATCCGTGGCATCTATGCTGAGTTTCTGCAGAATATAAGTGGCATTGCAGTCTTCACGGTAATGTTCGGCAAGGGTGAATTTGTATCCGGTCACAAATCCCCGGCAAAAACTTTCACCGCTGAGCCTTTTTCCCGGAACTTCCAGTTCCTCAATGCGGAGATTGACCACCTTTTCCCCTTCATCTGTCTTGGAAAAACCGCCCGGATATTCATAGACCTCGAGTTTGCCATCGGTTTTGCCGTCCACTTTTGTAAGGAGACTGGTCTCCGGTGTTTCAAAATTATAGTCTTTGCTTGCATATTTGTTGCTTACCAGTTCCTGCTCCAAACCGCATTTTGTCGCGAGATCATCCTGCTTCGGGTCCACATCCCGCAGCCGGACAGAGGCAAACCCTTTGCAGGCTTCGCAGGTGGTGTTGTTGTCTGCAAGAATCAGGGTGTGCTTTTCTTTGGTATGCTCAAAAAAATAAAAAATTCCATCCTCCTCCATCAGCCGGGAGATGAAGTTGAAGTCGGTTTCCCCATACTGTACGCAGTATTCCCTGGGCGTATAAGTTCCGGAGGTCTTGTCCTGAAAATCCGTAAATCCCAGTTCATCAAAGACCTCGGCTATGATTTCCGTTGTTTTTTTGTTCTGGAAAATCCGGCAGTCTTTGGACAGGGTGAGCTGCCAGAGCCAGGGACGGAGTTCGGCATAATATGTTACAACGTTCCTATCACTTTCGGCCTGGATGAAACGGGTGACAATGCCGTTGATAAAGCGGGTGTTTTCCCCGTCCATGCACTCCATGTGCACAGCAGCGGCCTTTCCCATGATCTGGGAAAAATCCACTTTGTCATCATGGCTTTTCAGGGTGACTTTGTAAAAAAACAGACCGGAAATCTGTTCCTTTCCCTTCACATGATCCAGATGGAATTTGCGGGCCGCGCCATCCAGCGGGGTGGTGATGTAAAACCATACATTGGTCGCATTGTATTCTCTGCTCATTGTTCCATCCTGATTTTCCTGAACCCCTCTGCGGTTTTGAATTCTTTTTCACAGAAAAACCTCTATTTCCGGAAAATATCCAGCCAGTTTTTCCGTTTTTTCCGGAATCCGTGAGTGTCGTCATCTCCTGTTCCCGAGTCTGAAAATGCAGGGTTCGGCAATTCAGGTTCAGGTTTCTGCTCCGGTGCAGGAACTCGCGGACGTTCCTTTTCTGTGTCTTCAGCCTGAAGGCCGTCTGTGAAATACCGGGGCAGGGAACTTCCGAATTCCCTGATCGCACGGGTATAGGGAATCTGGTCTTCTGTCCTGAATTCATAGGCGAAATGTCCGTCCGGATCAAAATAGACATGAATTTCCTCGCACTGTTCGCCCCGTGCCATGCGCCGGAGCAGTTCACCGGACAGTTCCGGCAGAAGACTGTGGGTCAGGATATTGTCCACATTCCGCGCACCTGTATCCGCATCTGTGCATCGAGCCGCGATCTTTACTGCCATATCCCGTGCACAGGACAGGTGAATGCGGTGATGTTGCTGAAAGCGTTCCTGAATCTTCTGGATTTTCAGACGGACAATCTCAGCGATCACCTTTTCCGTGAGCGGATAATAGGGAACAATGACCAGCCGCCCCAGAAACGCGGGTTTGAAATACTCCAGAAGTTCGGGCCGTATCATTTCCCGTATCTCATCCGGTTCCGGAGGTCTCGCACCATTGCAGCAGACATGGAGCATGGTGGCCGCTCCCACATTGCAGGTCATCAGGATCACCGTATTCCGGAAATCCGCTGCCTGTCCTTCGGAATCCTCCATCATGCCTTTGTCAAAAACCTGATAAAAAAGCTCCATGACATCCGGATGCGCTTTTTCCACTTCATCGAGCAGTACAACACTGTAGGGACGCTGACGCACGGCCTCGGTCAGGACACCGCCCTTTCCATGCCCCACATATCCGGGCGGAGAGCCTTTGAGTCCTGAAACCGTATAGGCTTCCTGATATTCAGACATATTGATGACAATCAGGTTCCGATCTCCGCCATAGAGAATATCGGCCAAAGCAATGGCGGTTTCGGTTTTTCCAATGCCGCTGGGGCCGGTCAGAAGAAACACCCCCACCGGTTTTCCCGGATCATCCAGATGGGCCCGGTAGGTTTTGATTCTGCGGCAGATGGCTTCCAAAGCATGGGACTGACCAATGATGCGCTCTGACAGTTTTTCTTTGAGTTCCAGAACCGTGCCGATTTCATCGGTCATCATCTTCCCGACCGGAATGCCGGTCCAGTTGGAAATCACCCGTGCCACCGTTCCGCTGTCCACGCAGGTGGGAACCATGGGGGATTTCCCCTGTATTTCAGCAAGCCGGGACTTGAGAGCCGTGAGTTCCCCGGCTTCTTTCCGGTGACTGTCCCCAGGATTTTTGTCCGCACGCGCGGTGCTGTATTCCGCTGCAATTCCTTTCTGCAGATCAATAATCCTGCCTGCCAGTTCCTTTTCTTTTTCCCACTGCTTTTCCAGTTTCTCTTTTTGTATCCTGACATCGGTCAGGATTTTTTCCAGATCCGCAATGCGTTCTCCATGATCCTGTCCTGTGGCCTGTTCCCGGTACAGGAGACTGAGTTCTGTTTCCAACTGATCGATCTGCCTGCTCCGGTCTTCAATTTCCGGGGGTGTGGCATTCTGTCCGATGGACACCCGTGCGCAGGCTGTATCCATCACACTGATGGCCTTGTCCGGCAGTTGGCGGCCCGTGATATAGCGGTGGGAAAGCCGGACCGCATCCTGCAGGGCCTCATCCAGTATCAGGACATTGTGATAGGCTTCCAGATGGGGTGCCAGCCCCCGGAGCATTTCCACAGCACTGGCCTCATCCGGCTCCTCCACTTTTACCACCTGAAACCGTCGGGCCAGGGCCGGATCTTTTTCAAAATATTTTTTGTATTCCGACCAGGTTGTGGCAGCAATGGTGCGCAGTTCCCCCCGTGCCAGCGCGGGTTTGAGCAGATTCGCGGCATCTCCCATGCCCGCGGGGCCGCCCGCGCCGATCAGGGTATGGGCCTCGTCAATAAACACAATGATGGGCAGCGGAGAGTTGATGACTTCGTCAATTACTGCCTTGAGCCGTTTTTCAAATTCGCCCTTGATGCCAGCACCGGCCTGCAGCAAAGCCAGATCCAGGAGCCGGAGCGATACATTTTTCAGGGGCGGCGGTACATCCCCTTTGGCAATGCGCCGGGCCAATCCTTCCACCACAGCAGTTTTGCCTACACCGGCTTCGCCGGTCAGAATGGGATTGTTCTGCCTGCGCCGGGTCAGAATGTCAATGAGCTGCCGGATTTCCATATCCCTGCCCAGAATCGGGTCAATGAGACCGCTCCGTGCACGGGCTGTCAGGTCAATGGTGTACTGGTCAAGATTCGGTGTCTGCGACCTGGGCAGCGGATCACCGGAAACAGTTTCTGACCGGGAGGCGGGCGGACTGTCTGCATCCTCCTTTGAATGACGGATGATTTCGCTGATGTCATTTTTCAGGGCTTCGCGGGGAATCCGTTTGAGCGTCGGGGAAGATTCAAAAATCACCATGCGGAGATCATTGTGGTCAACAAGTGCCAGAAGAATGGCAGCCGAACGTATCTTCGGGGTATTGAAATGAAGCGAGGAAAGCATCCAGGACTGCTCCAAAAGCCGGAGAATATGCGGGGAAAGCGCGGGGGTGCGGCTGTTGCCCCGCCGGAAACGCTCAATAAAACGGGTCAGATCTTTTTTGATGTCCTCGGCCCTGATCTCATAATAACGGAGCAGCAACTGCAGATCGGTGTCCGGAATGTCAAGAATCGCGAGAACATAATGCTCCACTTCCACGTTGTAATTGGTATGCGAAACACACAGTTCCGCTGCCTTTTCCAATCCCCTGCGGCAGACCGGGTTGAGCTTGTCAATGAGAGACTGCAGATCAAGATTCATTTTTCACCTTAGACATATATTCTGTCGGTTCAAAACAGAGGAGGAATTGCGGCCTGCAAATTTCAGTTTTTTTCCAAGTCCCTGACAGGTTTTATACTGTTTATGCAGAGGCAAAGGCAAGACAAAACTTTTCACTCGCCAAGAAGCCGAAGCATCTCTTTTTTCACCTCATTGAGTTCCTGCATCTCCCCAACTGTCCCCCCATTGTCCGGATGGTATTTCCGGGCCATTTTTTTATATCCCGAAGTTACGATTTCCATTGCCATTGTTTTATTGGAAATGCTTTTGAATGAGACAATGTCCTTTAATATTCTGTCACATCTGGCCTGCCGGTTCCGGGCTTCGCCGGCTTTGGTTTGGAAAGCACTGTCCGCAGCAGTTCGGGGATCGGTTTCCCCGCTGTTTCCGTTCACCTTCCTGCATTTGCACATCTGCAGAGGATATTCTTCCGATTTTCTGTACTCGGCAAGCACCTGTTTTTTGACGGTCTCAAATTTTTGAAAAACCAGATTCAGATACTGTGCGCATTGACCATTGCCCAGATGGGGAAAGGTCTTTTTTATCCCGTCCACAATCCTGCTTTCATGAATTCCCCGCACATCTTTCTGCCAGGCCCGGCTGCGCCGCAGACTGTCCAGGAAATCTTCCACAATATCCCAGTAGGCAATCGTGGCGATATGAAAACGCTTTTTCTGTATCTGCCCCTTGTTTCTGACGGTTTGGACCAGACTGATTTTATACTGATACATCGGATTTCTTTCAATTTCCTGGCCTGTAAAGCGGTATTCACCCGATCCCGGATAACAGGGTTCCCATCCCGCATTGCGGTAAACACCGCTGAAACCGGGTTTGCATGTGCGTTTGTGTCTGGTAATGGAACAGGAAATCAGAGGCTGGCCCTTTTTTCCGGAACTGTCTGTCATTTCATCCCTCAAGAAGCTCGAAAAGTTTTCAGCAGATCGGTCTGAAAGCGGTTCCGGAGACTTTTCCATCTGCTGCCCTGTGTATTTTTTCAACTTGTAACCCATGCTCACAAAAATAAGGTGACGGAAATCAATTTATATTGCCCTTTATTCAAAATCAATATAAAAAAATCCGGGCAGGAATCAAATACTGTTCCGGCAGGCACTGGGTTAAACCGTTTGCCAGAGTCTTCCTAACCGCAACCTGATGCAGACTCACACAGAGTTTTTTCTGTGCCAACCGCGGGATTAAATAAACTTCAGCTTTTTTGACCCGCTGCGTGCACCTTGTTCCAAATTTTGCCATAACCGCCCGGAAAAAGTTTTGTCTTCAGGCATATTTTTTGTTAAAGTGTTTTCCGTTTTTTCTGTCGGCCTGTCCATCAGACAGGCATTTTTTATTTATCAACCAAACCTTAATGAAGGAGGAACCATGCGCAACTGCCGTATGGCGAAAAAAACAGTCTGTCTGTCCCTGTTTCTGCTGTTTTTCTGCTGGGGTTATGCTCTGTCAGCGGAATCAGAATTCACCTTTGGTCTGCTTCTGGTGGGGCCTTACAATGATCACGGCTACAGTCAGGCCCATTATGAGGGCGGAAAGTATGTGGAACAGACTGTGCCGGGTGCGAAAATGATCTACATTGACAAGGTCAATCCTGCGGATCGGGCTGGCGTCACCATTCCCCAGCTTGTGGATGACATGGTGGAAAAAGGGGCAAAGCTGATTATTGCGAATTCTGATGACATGAAAGACGGTATCCGGGAGGCCGCACTCATGCACCCGGATGTTTTCTTTGTTCACTGCTCCGGCGATGATGTGCTTACCGGCAAAGCCCCGGCCAATCTCACCAATCTTTTCGGACGCATGGAATATGGAAAAATGATGGCCGGTTTCACGGCTGCCATGACCACAAAAACCGGGAAAATCGGCTATCTTGGCCCCCTGATCAATGAGGAAACCCGGCGACTGGCCGCATCCAGTTATCTGGGCGCAAAATACGCATGGGAAAAGGTTCTGAACAAAAAGCCGGAAGATCTGAAATTTCAGGTCACCTGGATCGGCTTCTGGTTCAATATTCCGGGCGTTACAGCAGACCCTACCCAGGTGGCCCAGAATTTTTACAATACCGGTTATGATGTGGTGATTTCCGGCATTGACACCACGGAAAACACAGTGGTGGCAGGTCAGAAGCGCAAAGAGGGAAAAGAGGTGTGGGCTGTTCCCTATGACTACAAAGGGGCTTGTGAGACATCGCCTGAAACTTGTCTGGGTGTTCCTTATTTCAACTGGGGACCCGGATATGCGGATAGGGTGAAACGGGCCATGACCGGAAACTGGAAATCCGAATGGATACTGCTGGGGCCGGACTGGTCTGACATCAACAAACCAGAAACCAGCACAGTCGGATTTGCAGAGGGCAACGCGCTTTCCGAAACAGCCGCAAAGGAACTTGCTGCTTTTGTCAAAGAGATGGGGGCAGGAAATATCAATCTTTTCAAAGGCCCCCTCAACTGGCAGGACGGCAGTGTGTTTCTCAAAGAGGGGGAAACGGCCACTGATCAGCAGATATGGTATATGAAACAGCTTCTGCAGGGCATGGACGGCCAGAGCAGCAGCGCAAAATGAGAAAACAGAAAAGGGGCTGCAGTATTCACTGCAACCCCTTTGTTTTTTTGGTAGGCACGATTGGGTTTGAACCAACGACCCCTACCGTGTCAGGGTAGTGCTCTCCCGCTGAGCTACGTGCCTTTATAAAAATAGCCTGATACCATTATCCTGAACATTTGTCAAGAAAAGTTTTCACCAATGAAGGGATATGGGCGGAACCCGTCCGCCCCGGGGCACTTTGTCAATGTCAACCTCCATAATCCTGTCAGAGCCGACATAGATCACAAGTTTGTAGGCAGAGGGCGGAAGCCCCTGCCCCGGATCTGAAAAAGCATACTGACCGTATTTATTGGTGGATGTGATGGAAACATGATTCTCCGCGCTGTCTCCGTCCCTGACCAGTCGGAGCGTAATCACAGCCTCCCCTGTTCTGTTTCCCTGAACAGTTCCCAGCAGCCACCAGTCATGCTCTCCCGGATTTGCTCCCAAAACATCCGCGGGTGCAAACGTGAAAACTGCCAGAAGCAACGCAAATCCCATAACATATTGTTTCATGATGCCCCTCCTGAACTGAACGGTTGTTGTTTTCTGCCTGACCGGAATCTGATTCGTCCCCTGACGCACCTTCTGTCCCGGCCCTGCGACTATTTTTTGACAGCCCGAATCCTGTCCGAAACTGTCCGGTGTTTTATTTTCGGAAACTGCATTTTTGCAGAATATATACATACAGCGGTAAAAATATCAAGCAAAGATTGAAAAAATGTGGAAACAGAATCTGTCCGTTCCCTGCTTTGAAAAGCATTGATTCCGGATGACAATTGTGGTTTAATGTCTGTAACCTGAAAATGGAGCATAGCCATGAACCTTTGCCCAGCATTCTCCGCATTCCGGATGATCCCCTTTCAGACCTTTCAGATTCCCGAAGGGAACGTTCTGAAGGTGACAGAAAAAAAGGAAAAGACCGGTGCCGATGACGAAAAGGAAAAGGCCATCCGATGTGCAGACTGCGGTTTTGGGATCACCACAGCGAAGGAACGGATTGAGATGGAGGGCCACCATAGCCATGTTTTCAACAATCCCGCGGGTTATCTTTTTGAAATCGGCTGTTTTGCCTCTGCACCGGGATGCGTGAACCGGGGAGAACCGACCATGGAATTCACCTGGTTTGCAGGCTTTGCCTGGCGCTTTGCCCTGTGCGGAAACTGTTCCGCACATCTCGGATGGCGGTATCAGTCGGGCGGCGGACGCAGTTTTTACGGCCTGATCCTTGACTCTGTCAGGGAGGATCCGGCGTGAAGACGGGATCTGCCTTTCCGGAGCGCTCAAAGCGGAAAACTTTGTGTTCAAAAACATATCTCCATCTCAGGAAAGTGAACCATCTTAAAATGCCACTGTGTTCGGGTGTCAGAAAACAGACACTGAACACTGAAATCCGAAGACGGCATATCAGCTATTTTCAATTCTCTTACATCTTTTAATCAGAGGAGGAAACAATGATGAAAGCATGTCACCGTATGAAGCTCCTTATTGCACTGTCATTGACCCTGTCGCTCTCATTTTCCATGGGATTCGCGGCTGACAAAAAGTCCTATCCCACATCTCCGCCTGCCCATCCGGAAAAAAAATGGCGGATCGGATATTATGAGGGCGGATTCTACAAGGATTATCCCAAAACTCTGACAGCCCTGCTCAACGGCCTTGTCTCCCTTGGCTGGATAGCACCCCTGACTGTCCCTTCGCCAAAAGATGATATGGCCGGGCTGTGGGCATGGCTGGCGGCCAATGTCAAAAGCAGTTACCTTGAATTTCCGGCAGACGCGTTTTATTCTGACAACTGGGACCAGAATATCCGGGAACAGACCCGGCAAACCCTTCTTAAACGGCTGAGGGAATCCAAAGACATTGATCTGATGATTGCAATGGGCACATGGGCCGGACAGGATTTGGCAAACAATGAACATGCCGTTCCCACCATGGTGTGTTCCGTGTCTGATCCGATAGCAGCGAAAATTATCCCCAGTGCAGAGGATTCCGGTTTTGATCATGTCCACGCGCGTGTGGACCCCAAACGGTATTTCAGACAAATCTATGCCTTTCATGATGTCATCGGATTTAAGAAACTTGGTATCATGTATACGGACAATGTCACCGGAAGAAGTTATGCGGCCATAGAGGATGCAAGAAAAATTGCGCAGAGACGGAATTTTGAGATTGTGGAATGTCATACACCCGAGGGTGGGGCCACTCCGGAAGACAACGCAAGGGCAGTGGAATGCGCCCAAAAACTTGCCCCGAAAATTGATGCCTTCTATCTTACAACCCAGGCAAGCGTGAACCGGGAAACCCTGCCCCTGATTATTTCTGCCATGAACGCAGCCAAAGTCCCTGTTTTCTCCCAATCCGGCTCTGAAGAGGTCCGGCAGGGGGCTGTGATGAGCATTTCTTCCAGTTCAAACATGAAAATCTACGGAGATTTCAGTGCGGCAGTCATGGCCAAAATCATCAACGGAGCCAAACCGCGCGATTTGTCTCAGGTTTGTGAAACACCTCCCAAAATTGCTTTCAACAAAGCCGCTGCCAAAGCAGTTGGAATGAGAGAGGAACTGTTTCAGTTGCTGTCAAACACCGCTCAGGAGGTTTATGACAGCATCGAGGAAATGAAGTAGTCTTTGAAAGGTGTGCCGTATGGAATCCGCACAGTGCCTGACAAAAAATCCGGGCTGTTTGCCAAATCAGACAAAATCGGAAAGTCCGCGGGGGCGGGCGGTGGAACCTGCAAAGCGAAATCCCCTTTTACAAATGACAATCAGACAGATGCACAGGAATCATCATGATATTTATCGGAGGTGTTTCTCCAAAAATCAAAGTGATTGACGAAAAACCCGTGATCTGCCCGGTCTGCGGTCTGGCACAGGCCTATTACAAAAGGGCGGATTACTGGCTCAGCCTTTTTTTCATTCCCCTGTTCCGCGTGAAAAAGGGGGAACCCTTTCTCATGTGTGAACGCTGCGAACGGAATGTCCATGAAATGGGCGCTGAATATGAGGAGTTCCTGAATAAGCAGGATGCAGTGTGCAGACACTGCGGCAGGGCCCTGCATCCGGAATTTCAGTACTGTCCCTTCTGCGGGAAAAAGGCATGAACGGGAGAAAGACGGAGCGGCATGTGGTGCTGGTCTGTCCGGACGTGCACTGGAATACCGGAAATGCAGGCCGAACCTGCCTCGGAGCAGGGGCTTTTCTCCATCTCATCCGGCCGCTGGGTTTTTCCCTTTCAGACAGGCATGTCAGAAGAGCCGGGCTGGATTACTGGCCAAAGGTGAAAATGTCGGTCTGGGACAATTTTGAAATTTTCCGCAAAGAAATGAATCTTCTGCCGGATGAGGTTTTTCTCTTTGCCAAAAAGGGGGCAAAATCCTTCCGCTCGGCTTCCTGGGCAGAAAGGTCTTTTCTGATATTCGGTTCTGAAACCGGGGGACTGCCTGATGCGCTGCTGTCAGCGTACAGAGATGGAGTTTATCATATTCCTGTTTCACAGGAAATCCGTTCCCTCAATCTTTCCACTGCTGTGGGCATTGCCCTGTATGAAAGTCTGCGCTTTTCCGATCCGCCGCATGGATGGACATAGACATTCTTCCGACCAGTGCTTTGTCAAAATGAAACTGACGGATTGTGACCTTTGCGGTTACAATCCGTCAGAATGCACCCGACAGGACAGACTGTCTGTTTTGAATCTGTGACCTGCAAAAAACCGGATTTTTCCAAAAAATCCGGTTTTTCTGCACAGTTGAAATCACAGAATCAAACCTGACAAGGCACTATATCCCCAAAAAAAGCGCTGCTATTTCAAAATAGAGAAACACGGCCAGGATGTCAATGGCTGTGGTGACAAAGGGGCCTGTGGCCACTGCCGGATCAATGCTGAGTCTCGCGAAAATCATGGGAAAAAGCGAACCCACCAGCGCGGCTGTGGACATGGAGCAGATGACAGCCAGACAGACAACTCCTCCCAGTTGGAACATATTGTAGCGGAAATGTGCCACAGAACCGATGAGAGTGCCATAGATTATGCCCAGCAGCAGACCGATGGACAGTTCCTTTGCAACCACAGCCCAGATATCCCGTACATTGAGCAGTCCGGTGGAAAGCCCCCTGACCACAATGGTGGAAGACTGGGTGCCGATATTGCCGCCCATACCCATGATGACCGGAATAAAGGCTGCAAGTGCAGCAATTTTTTTGAGACTTTCCTCAAATCCGCCAATAATGATGGTTGCAGCAAGTCCGCCCACGCAACTGGCAAAAAGCCAGGGGAGGCGGATTCTTGTGCTTTTGTAAACCGATTTGGTTTCCACAAACTCCGCGCCGGCACCGGCCATTTTCAGAATATCTTCTGTGGCCTCCTCCCGCATGATGTCAATGACGTCATCCACGGTGACAATCCCCACCAGTTTGTTGGTGTTGTCCACCACAGGCACAGCCAGGATGTCGTAACGGGCCACCAGTTTGGCCACCTCCTCCTGGTCTGTGCCGGTGCGCACTGAGAAAACATCGGTTGACATGAATTCTCTCAGAGGTTTGTGCGGCTGCACCACGACCAGTTGGCGCAGGGAGCATACACCGGTCAGTTTGCCGTACTCATCCGTCACATACAGATAAAAGGGCATCTCCACATCCGCATGCTCTTTCTGGATGGATTCAATGGCTTGCCGAGCGGTCATGTCTTCCCTCAGCGCGATGAAATCCGGAACCATGATCCCGCCTGCCGTGTCATCTCCGTAGCTGAGGAGTCCCTCCACCTGCTCAGACCCTTCCTTTTTCATCTTTGTCAGAATCGCGTCAGAGAGTTCATCAGGCAGCTTTCCCAGAATGTCTGCCACATCGTCCCCTGCCATTTCCTCCAGCACAGGAACGATGTCATCAATTTTCAGATTTTGGATCAGCGGCTCCAGAATACCCGCGTCAATCTCACGGAGTTCACTCAGGAGAATGCCCTTCTGCTCGATATCTGACAGAAAACTGTAAAGTTTGATATGCTGCGGCTGTGTAAGGGAGGGAAAAACTCTTGCAAGGTCTGCACCGTGGGTTTTGTTGACAATTTTGCGCAGGTGGGAGACCGCGTTTCTTCTCAGCAGACGTTTGATGGTTTCAATAAGCACCTTGTTCCGATCATATTTCATGGGATCCGCCCCCGAAAGAATTTTCCGATTGCCCTGCTGTTCACCGCCATAATCATGCTGCCGTTTTTTTCGTCCCCCTGGGAGTCAAAAAAACAACAGGGGGCCCTTACGGTTCGGCGATCAGGCAATTTGACTTATTATGCCAGAAAAAACAAAATCAGGACAGGAATTTTTTGGCAAATATGGCCGGGTCGGGAATCCGGATGTTTCCAACGTATCAGGACATGCTTTGCAACTGATTGAGTTTGAAATAAAAATCCTTTTTTTTCATCAATTCTTCATGGGATCCTGCCTCAATGATCCTGCCTCCCCGGATCACAATAATCCTGGCCGCGCTCCGGGCAGTGGACAGACGATGGGCCACAATAACGGCTGTGCGGTTCTGCATAAGATTGGACAGGGCTGCCTGAATTTTCACTTCGCTTTCCGAATCAATATAGGAGGTGGCCTCATCAAGCAGAATCAGTTCCGGATCACGGGCAAAGGCTCTGGCAATGGAAATGAGCTGCCGTTCACCGCTGGAAATGGACGCACCGCCTTCGGAAAGGTTTGTGTCCATCCCCTCCGGCAGTTTCTCAAGAACAAAGTGGCAGTTGGCCTTTTCCAGCACAGCCCGCATCTGTCCTTCGGTAAATCCGCAGTCCTTCTGAAAGACATTCTCCCGGACAGTTCCGGAAAAAAGGAAAGGATCCTGAGCAACCAATGCTGTTTTTGCGCGGACACGGGCAATTTCCATATCCCGGATATCCTTTCCGCTGATCAGCACCCGACCCGAAACCGGATCATAAAAACGGATGATCAGGTTGATGATCGAAGTTTTTCCGGCTCCTGTGGGGCCGACAATGGCAACGCTTTCCCCCGCATGCACCTGAAAGGAAATATCCCGCAGCACTGTCTCTCCTTTGACATAACTGTGGGACACATTTTCAAATGCAATGCTGTCAATGCCCTGCAGGGGAACCGGCTCTGTTTCAGGGTCAGGAAGACGTTCTTGGGTGTCCAGCAGCAGAAAAATCCGCTCTGCGGAAGACATGGCATTCTGGAGAATATTGTATTTCTCGGCTATGTCCCGGATGGGAGTGAAGAACATGCGCATATAGGAGATAAAGGCCACCAGTATGCCCAGGGAAACCTCTTCCGAAAGCACGCCCCGGCCGCCGTAATAAATCACCAAAGCCAGCGCCACCGCATTGAACAGTTCAATCAGGGGCATGAAAAGTCCGAAAATCCGGATCTGATCCATACCTGCCTGATAAAATTCATGATTCACAATTTTAAACCGTTCAAAATTGGCCTGCTCCTGCCGGAAAAGCCGGATGACCTTTATACCGCCGATGGTTTCCGAAAAACGGGCATTGATCTCTGAGGTCTTGATCCGCAGCATCCGGAAGGACTCCCTGATCCGCCTTGAAAAATACAGAGAAATCCATACGATGAAGGGAAGAAGCGTAAAACAGATCAGGGCCAGTTGCCAGCGGATGCTCACCAGCACAGCAGCGATCCCGATCAGCAGAAACAGATCCTTGAACACAAAAACAATGACAGAAGTGAAGAGTTCGTACATGTTCTGCACATCATTGGTGGTGCGCGTCACCAGGCGGGCCACAGGTGTGCGGCTGAAAAAGGAGACGGAAAGTCCCTGAATATGTGTGAAAAGGCTTATCCGCAGATCATGCATCACACCCTGTCCAGCGTATTCCATGATCATGACCTGGACAAAATTCAGCGCAAAATCAAGCAGCACAATCAGCAGAAATATTCCGCCCATGATTTCCACCCCGCGGATATCCTTCTGCCGCAGAATGGCAATATCCGTCCTTTCCATTTTGGACACATCATCAAGCGCAATCCGCGTGTTTCCCTTTTCTGTGTGAAACAGATCAGGATATTTGCGGATAAGTTCATTCATGCCTTTGACAGAGGTGTCTGCGTTCAGCCACCGGACTCTTTTCGGTTCAGATGCTGCCGCTATTTCTCCTGATGCTTCCGGACGGGGCACAATATAGCGGTCAATCGTGATCTTGGTGATATAGGGCATGGCCAGTTCCAGAACGGTGATGAGAATAATCAGCAGCACCGCGCAGAGCAGGTGAACGCGGTAAGACCGGGTAAAAGGCCACAGCCGTTTCAGCAGTCTGAGGTCATAGGTTTTGCCGAGGGTCGTTTCCTCAGAATATCCGTAATCAGAAAACATAATATCCCTGAAAATCCGAAGCGTTTAAGACAATGTCTGTCCAAAAAGTTCTGAGGGTGTTCAACCCCTCAGGGTTTCATGTCGAAAATTTTTTCCCGGCATGTTTTCAGCAGCCGTGAAGGGCAGGAGTCTCATTTGCATATCCTGCCCATAAGGTTTATCATTTCGCTCAACTGTCTGTGCAGTTCCATCAGCCTGCTTTCTGTCAGAAATCGAAGAACAGCCATCCGGTTTTCCGCATTTCCGGCACAATCCAGATAAAAATCAATCTCCTGCTGATATGCTTCCATCTCCGGATTGGCTCTGCACAGGGCTTTCAACTGCTGCTCCGGATCCATATATTCCTGTATGAAATTTTTCCGGACTGTCAGATTCATCCCAATTCATCCTGAAGGGAAAAAAGGAAAAGGCCAAAGATCGCCAATCCGCGCTCTCGCTAACGAACATGCTCCTGCATTGTCCGCACATTTTTCAGTCATCGGTTCCGGCAAGCATCCGCAGAAGCCAGATGGCTTCTTCCATGCTGATAATTCCATCCCGGTTTACATCAGAGGCTTTGCAGACTTCCGGATTCATTCCCGCACAGACCTGCAGAGCCGCAATCACATCTTTCAGACTGATTTCCCCGTCCCGATTGGTATCGCCTTTGTGTATATTGTCAGTGGGATCTGTTCCGTTGCGATATTCGTCCAGATTGCTGTCTGTGTCAAAATCATAATCTTCAGTTCCGGTCTGCGTGAGTGATCCGAAATAATATTTTTCCCATGTATCATCCAGACTGTCTCCGTCCGTATCTGCAAAAGGAATCACCGTAAAAGTTGCGGAGTGCTGGGTTATTTCCAGAATGTTTCCTGTATCGGTGTATATCTGACCGCTGAGTGTCAGTTCCTGCGTATTGCCGGGAACAGCAGATTCAGCAATATCAAAGATGATTTTTCCTGTGCCTGCATAAGGGGAAGACAGTTTCGGCATCAGACCGATGATATGCAGGGTATTGTTTTCCCCATGACGGACAAAGTTCAGTTCCTGGCCGCGCAGGACAAGCGCGGGAAAAAAATCCGCATTTCTGCTGAATTCTCCGGGGTCGGTTCTCAGAATGCCGCCTTTGGAAACATCCAGTGTCACACGGAAGGCTTTCATGTTTTCCGCATTTTCAAATCCGATTTCCGCTGTGACACGCCTGCCCGGATTGCCATCCGGCATACGGATAAAAACCGTGGCAGCCCGGACAGTTGGCACTGATGCAAACAGAAAAAGCACAATGAGAACATGAATTTTTTTCATAAGAGTATGACTCCCACAAGTATGGAAAATGCCTGTCTTAAAAACCCTGAGGGTTTGGGAAACCCTCAGGGTTTTCAGGGAAAATATCTGATTACTGCCGTATGCCTGCCACAGTCTGAAGAATGTAAACCGCTTCCGCAATGTCAATTTTTCCATTGCCGTTTATATCATCGCTTTTGTCCAAAGATACGTTCATTCCCGCGCACAATTGCAGAATTTTGATCACACTCTGCAAATCCATTGTGAGCTTTTCTTTGGAAACCGATACAGGCCGCGACAGAATGAAATCGCCGCTGACAATGATGTTTTCCGGCAGAAATCCGGAAATGGTTTCTGTGTATGTGCCGATAACGGTGTTGCCTTCCCCATCCTGTGGGATGCCTTCGAGAACGATTCTCCGGCTTACGGTTCTGCTGGAAACTTTTCCGGGAAAGGACTGTGTTTCCAGATGAAAAGCCGAAGAAGTGAGATAACCGCTCTGCACTGCTGGTCCCACATCTGTCAAAACCTGATTGACTGTCACCTGCGCTGTTTTGGGAAACAGAATGGTTTTGTCCAGAATGATATAGGATTTCTGCGGATCAAAAACTCCGGTGCTGTCATTGACGGCAAGGTGAAAAGCCAGATCAATATTGCCCAGCCCGGCTGGAGAATTCACAGCCACAGAGCCGTAATAATCGCCTTCCGCTGCCCATGCGCCGGATGCAAGGCAGAGCCATATTCCACATAGAAGAATGCGTATTTCTTTCATAATTGTATGAGATTCCTTTCGCAGTTTGGGTGTGCTGTTTCAGATTCAACATCTTTTACCTTATCCAATAAGGACTTATTTTTCCTGAATTTTCAAGTTCATCAAATTCATGATGATCCGCCGTGACAATCCGGGCCATTCTGACATTTGCTTCTGCTAGAGCAATGGCATCGGCAAGTGATATTCTGCATGTTGCTTTCAGTTTTCCGGCTTCCCTGAATACCTCATCTGAAAGGGCATCAATTATGGTTATGGGCAGATTTTCAATTTTTTGCATCAGTATATCTGCCATATCCATACCGTCTTCACGACATACACCGTAATATATTTCCAATATATTGATTATGTTCATTATCAGACTGACATGATTTGCATTTGCCCTGATAAGCAAATCTTCAACAACATCGGCTCCGTTTTCATCATTAAAGAATGCAATCAGAGCACATGCATCAAGGATATAGGTTTTATCATTTTTCAAGATTCTTTTCTTCCTGTTTCATCTGGAAATACCGTTGGGTGGAAAAACGGCCTTTTTTTAAAAACCCCCTGGCTTCTCTGATGCTGTCGGAAACAGGTTGCATAATAAAGCCGTTCTGATATGGAATGAATTCAACTTTTTTCCCTTTCAGTTGCTGAAGAACCTCAAGGGGAAGTGTTATCTGATCTGATTCAACTGTAATCATCTGCATTGCTTTTTTCTCCTGATATTGTTAGAAATATGCTCCATTTTGCCAGTTCTCCGGATTGATATTCCCACATGAGCATGTCTCCTTCCCACATGGCAGTGGAAGGGTTCTGATTCAGTTCTTTGACATATTCCTCATCTGTGGCGGTTCGGTAACTGAAAACATCATAGGTGCAGCCATAGCGTTTTTCCCATATCCCGACTTTCATGCCCAGTTCCGCAATTTTTTCATTGATTTTTCCGATGGCATAATTTCTGAGCGCATTGTCAACCGCAGCCTGCATATCGCCCAGATACCGGAAAACCTCTGAATAGACATCTTTGATTATTATCCCATTCATATCAAACCTTCCTGAATGACTCGATTTTTTAATCCGGTCAATCCCTTACTCCTGAAAATCCGGGTTCAGACAACCTTTCTGTCTGAACCATACTTCGGCAAGCTCAGTAACCATGATTCACAGGATTAAAGGATTTTCAGGATTTTTTTACCAACATGACAATTATAATGTCCACGGGTTGAAAATTTTCACTCCGCATGTTTCAATATCTCTAATATTTCTGGTGACAAGGATAAGATGATGAACAATTGCTGTGGCAGCAATCAGACTGTCAATCACCGGCATTTTTTATCCCTGTCTTCTGAATCATTTGACAGTCCCAAACTTTCAGTTCGGGACTCCTCTGCCCTTTAGTCAACGGCATTGAAGCGAAGCGTGGGAACGAGAGGCACTTCTTTATTTTTATTGGCTCATTAAATGAACAGTAAAACTGTTACTGTCACCAGTGGTATAAATATAGGCACTGCTTCCATCTGATGTGGAAACCATACCGAATAACTCAATAAAATCTCCCTGGTTAAAGTAAAATATATCAGACAGAACTGGTTGAAGAAAATATGCGTTACATCCGACACAGGTATCAGCAGATACCACCACTATAGTATTGCCATTTATACGCAGGTGAATATTTCCCCATCCTAATTTCCCCGGATAATCTTGTCTGTATGTCAGATTTACATTAACCAAATAATAACCGCTTACCGGCACTGTGTATCTGAAGTTGCTTACATTGTCAAAATTGTTATTCGGATCATAACTTTCCTGATTAAACTGCACTTTTGTCAGTACCTGATGGGAAAAATCCTGACGGACATTCCTGTATGCTCTGGCTTTATAAGGCATTTTTATCATACCCGCCTGAATCGCATACGGCACACTTGCCATTCTCTGACGGGGAAGCAGTTCGGTTCCTTCCACGCTGACACCGATATAGCGGTTATCCTCGGAAAACAGGTTTGCCGGGAAAGCCGGGTTTTCTCCCAGAGTTACGCTGAATGCCCCGCTGCTGACATTCACCGTCATTTCTGCGGATGTCCACAGCGCATTTGCCAGCACAGTATTGACAGCCGGATAAATCCGGAAAACCATCTTTTTGCTGCCTGTCACCGGTTTTCCTGCGGCATCATTCAGGGTTCCCTGATAATTGAACAGTGCCGGGCTTGCAAAGGACAGGGAAGGAACCATGACCATTTCGGCAACCATAAGCAGACAAAAAAACAAACCTTTTTTCATAACAGCCTCCGTTTTGGATTTCACTTTGATTTCTTTGGCAGTCCGGAACTTCCGGACTTCAAAAATGAGACAAATCAAATGAACATTATGTAAATCAGCCACGAATAACACGAATCTGCACGAATCGTACAAACCATAAGTCGTGTAACTTGTGCAATTCGTGGCTGCAATATTCAATCTTCTGCGTAATGGTATATTTTCCTCCTATTTCATCCATGCTCTCCGTTACCGGGCGACTGTCTTTCCTGTTCATGCCGAAAAATTGAGTTTTTATGGAAACATCCTGTAAATATCTTTTCTGTGAAGAAAACGGATCAGTTCAACCCGGTTTTCTGTGATTTTGATACCCAGTCTGTAATTACCTGTCCTTATACGGTAATAATCTGAATATCCCTCAATTTTCTTTATGTTTTTGAGATCATGCGGTGATTCAGCGTTCCTTATGCTGCTGATCAGTTCCATAAGGCGTTTCTTTGTTTTTGCATCATGCTGAATACTGTCCAAATCCCTGCTGAACTGTTTTCCATAAAGCAGTTTCATAAATTATTCCATAAGTTTGGAAAAAATTTCTGTTTCACTGACATACTCCCCTGTATCTCCCACTTCCATTGCAACACCCAGTTTGAAATCCAGAATAGCCTCTGAAACAGCATCTTCAAGCAAATCCTTCCGTTCTGTCAATGCACCGATAACAGCCTGTTTGATAAGTTCAGTAAGATCGGTACGTGAAATGCTCTGCAATTCCATTTGGTTCATCTCCTTTTTTCGGCCCGGAATTATTCCTGTGGGCAAACTGATCTTTCTTTCTTGTTCCCACGCTCTGCGTGGGAATACCTTCATGACGCTCCGCGTCCTGTTATGACGCAGAGCGTCAATGTCATTAAATTAAGGAATTTACGGAGTACCAAAATGAAGTGAAACGGAATTTTGGCCGGATTTTCCCCAATCATTTCAGAGTCCCAAACTTTCAGTTCGGGACTCATCCTCCCTTAACTTAATGACATTGAGGCAGAGCGTGGTAACGGACAAACAGAGTTTTTCAGGAAAATCGGATATACTGAATACTGAGAAACAAATCTGACAGAATATCAGTCTGTTGTCAAGTCTGTTTTTGACAGTTATGCTGCCAGCAACTCAAGAGGCCGTGCGCTGGCAATTTCCATTTGCTGAATTCTCCGAATCTGTGACGGCAAAAGAGTTGCAACTGCTATTGTATCTCCGTCAAGTGTTACAAATTCAACTTCATATCCTTCACCATTGTTATGGACGAAAACAACAGTTCCCAAATCTCCTTTTTCCAGATTCAGGCTCCTTATATCCTCTTTCAGAACAACACTGTCCAATTCATGAATCATTTTGCCTTTCCTTTCAACGGATATGCGGTTACAAAATATGGTATGGCATTCCCGTTTTCAATAAACCATACGGAACGGATTGCCGGATTTCTTCCATCAGGTGAAAGCAGTCTTCCTTCAATAACATATCTCATTCCAAAATATGATATTTCAGTTTTTGCAATTTCATTATGACTGGCATGGTGTTTTAATGCCGCTGCCAGAATTTCCCATTGTTCTGTCAAAAAACCGAACTGGATTAGAAATTTGGCTTTGCCACATCCATCCCGATGATGCAGAGACAGAAGATAATCTGTAATCTTTGCTTTTGGAACAACAGCTTTTTCAAAATTTGGCAGTTTCATATATGTATTGAAATACATTATTTTTTATTGGTGAATGTCGCTGTGTCCGGTTACAAAAACAAATCTGACAGAATATCTGTGCGTTGTCAAGTCCGGTTTTGTGAGTTGAAAACAGATGTATGATTCTCAGTCTTCGTTTCAGCCAATGTCTGAACCGGGATTGACCGTTAAAAAAAAAATCATGAAAATCCTTTAATCCTGTGAATCCCGGTTCAGACAATATTCTCTCAGTTTCCGTAACCGATGGTGTCAAAAAAGAAATAAATATCCGTCAGTTTGCTCATGGGAACATCTGTCACATTCACTCCGGAAGCGGATTTTTTATACAAAATCACTTCCCACTGGGTTGCTGCCACACTGCGGTTGGTGAAAGCAGATGTCCAAACCCCTTTGTCAAGCGGATCTATGTCATAACGGGGGTCTTTGCCTGTAAACGGAATGAACGTAATCTGCGTGGACGGTTCAGGCGATGTATCATTGGCCGTCATCATGGCAAAAATCTTTACCGGATAATACGTGGCCGGTTCCCAGTTTTTTCTGTAAAAACTCTGCATTCCCTTTTGTGCGACTTTCAGTCTCGGAATGATTGTTCCATACGCTCCTCTAAAAAACAGACTTGCGGTAAAACCCCTTGTGGTGGAAGTTGAATACGGAATTGTTCCATGCCATATTTTCATATTGGTCATGAAATAATCCTCAAACACCTGCTGGTTGACAGCGGTTGTGAATGTAAAAACCAGATTGCCCTGTGCATCCAGATGGGAATTCACAAATTCCTGAAAACTGTTATGCCGTGCTGTTTCATCAGCGGCTGTAATCCCCAGAATATCTTTGGAAAAAGAAATGCTGTAATCCTGGGGCTGAAAGGTGTCATGCAGGCTGCTCATCACATTGTAGGTGTTGAGACTGCTCAGATATTCCCCGAAATCAATGGCGGTCTGCAGTTTGAAAATATCCGAGATGTTTATCTCTCCGAATGCGCCCATGGAAAGGCATTCCATCTTTTCCATATACTTGTATTCCAAAGCTTTGGTCGCGAGATAGCACATATGCCGCAGTTCATGGAAACGTTTGGACAGTTTCAGATTCAGACTGCTTTGGATCAGGCGGCTGACCGGGAGTTTCTTCTGCCAGTAACTGGCTGTGAATTCAAGGTTCTGCTGCCAGAGATACAGCAGATTGTCCTTTTGCCGCACTGCCGCATCATAGGCCGCCACCATTGCATTTTTGTTCTGGACAGCCATATCAATGCCCAGCAATGCCTCGGCTTCCTGCAGCATCAGGTCTTTCACAGCGGAATCGTTATTGTCAAGTGCCATTCTGATTTGAAAATTCTGGGTCAGTTCCAGCAGTTCCTGTTCTTTCCACGTTGCAATTTTCAGCGCATCATCCTGAACGGTGAAGGTTTTCACGGTTGTGGAGACCTTTTTTTTGCCCTTCACCTTTGTTTTGGTTTTGGTAATCTGCACTGCATCTTTCATTTTTTCCCGATACGCTGACAATACCTGCTTCTGCGCTCCTGTGTAATCCTTCCAGATTTGAATGGTATTGTTCACCCGTTCATTTTCATTATCAATCCGGGTTCCGATGTTCTGATGGCGCAGAACAGCCAAATCCAGATTCAAATCCGCATCTTTGATCTGCCGGTATTTGGCTCCCAGTACACTGTTTCCCGCTGTTTTGGATTTTACGCAGGTTTCAAATGCAGCCGGGTCTGTTTCCATCTGGCAGTCATATAATCCTGCATCCGCATTTTCCACGCAGGATACAAAATCAGCCTGGGGGAGCGACAGGCTGCACCCGGTCAGTTCAGCCAACTGCTGACCGTAGGAAGTATTCAGGGAATTGGACTGATCGGTCACTTTATCCAGCACATAATCATAATCCCGCTGCTCGGTTTTCAACTGGGTTTCCAAGTACACGCAGGAACCGGTTCCATTGTTCAGAGCAGCATCCGCCAGATTGTAAAGAGATTCAAAATCATTGAGCGGCACGTAGCGGTCATCATATCCCAGCGGATTCAGTCCGTTGCGGATATTGCGCACCTGCTGTTTCAGCAGATTCAGTTCCGCAAGCAACTGCCCGCCGCCATAAGCATAAAACTGAGATCCGACTGTTGTGGAAATGGCCGCCATCTGCAAATAAAGTTCTGCGGCATCGTCCGGAAGTGTGCTGGGGTCTCCCATGACCGTTTCTCTGGAAGCTTTTTCCTGCAAAGCCAGAAACATGCGCTGGGAAAGAAAGGTGAACAGTTTCCATTCATCCGCGCCCAGCAGTTTGCCGATGGTATTGCCGGAACAGCAGACCGGTGTAAGCCAGATTTCTGTGAATCTGTCATAAGCGTAACGGTAATATTCCACTGCTTTTTCCAGATGATTAATCTGATCATCAATATAATCATCCGCAAGGGGATTGCTCATGGCTGCCGGGATTCTGAGATCAAGGGCATCTATGAGGAATTCATCCCCGAAAATCATGTAAACGGTCATCAAATCCCGGATGGCGGTTTTCAGATACGTCATAGAATCCGAATAGTTTCTGTCCACAAGCACAGCCAGCAGTCTGATGGCTTCAAGGTATTTTGCCTCAATGCCGTTTTGAAACTGGGCTGTGAAACCGACTGTTTCATAATTGTAATCCGGATACAGCAGCAGATTTTTCAGCCGGTTGTCACAAACCGGGCCTGATGCACTTGGCTGGCAGTTATAGAATGTCAGGGAATCTTTGAAACTTCTGTTCTGATTCAAATAGGTTGTGGCAGTGACATACAGCGTGTTCAAATCGCTTTGGGTCAAAGGCGCAAAGGGCTGCATGTTGTGTTTGGGGACAGTATAAGCAGCAGAGGAAACAGAGCCTCCGCTGGGGGAAATCATGTCGTTTTGGATTTTGTAGGCATATGCCGGTAAAGCCATGCCGGACAAAAGACAAGCCAGAATGATTATGCGGAATTTTTTCATAGACACCTCTTGAAAGAAGTTTTTATCATGCTGAACTTCAAAATTATGGAAGTTTCATGATGAAACAAAGAGCATAAAATGGTGGCCGATTATCTATTGCTGACAGTTGGCTGTTTGTGGCCGGAGCGGAACCGCCTGTAGCACCGCCGTGATTATGGAAATTAACCGTATGAGAGTGATTTCCGCCACCCCATGTATCTGTAATAAGATGGTGTCCATGACTGTCTGATCCGGTATCATCACTACCTTTGTCTCTTGAATCAATGCAATCTCCAATACAGTTATAAAATTGCACATCAATATGGTGGGTATGATCTCCCGAACCATTCGTTCCCGGAGATTCTCCAACTACTTCATGTGTATGATTGTTCACTGTATGGCTGTGAGAAAGATTATGACTATTGGCTCCCCCATCTTTATTTCCAACTGCATAGGTATTCCCAGCCCCCACAATAAACCGATCCCTTAAATCCGGTGTTCCGTTTTGTCCGTTACACAAAGTCCAGCCTTGTGGAATCTGGGTTGTACTGCCGCTCCACATAACAATCACTCCGGCAGGAATCCCGCTGGAAGAGGCACTTCCGGCATTTATGGCATACGGCACACTTGCCAGCCGTTTCCTCGGAATCTGCGTTTCACCGGCCACAACAACTTCCAAATATCTGCTGTCGCCGGAAAACAGTGTTGAGGAAAATCCCTCAAGAGCCACATTGAACAGCCCGTTCTGCACATTGACAGTCATGGAACTGGAAGACCACAGCGCGGTTCCGCCTGCGGCAGCATCATACACCCTGAACACCATGGTTTTGCTTCCGTTCACCGGATTGCCGGAATTGTCTGTCAGGGTTCCCTGATAATTCAGGATATTCGGCGCGGCAAAACCTGTGGCAGCACAAAAAAACAGAACAAATGCAAACGCAGTGACACTGATGTTTTTGGAAATTTTCATGTTATCCTCCTGTATTTTTTTATCATTGTTGAAAAAAATTATGAATTCGGAAAAATATCCCCTATGAATTCGGAAAACAGCCCTGAGAATTCGGAAAACAGCCCCAAACTTGTTAAGCGGAAGTCAGATAAGCGGGGAGGCATGAAAGACAGATAATTTCTGCCATATCTGTCTGAGAAATACAAGGATTTTCGTCTCTCCTGTCTTTTCAAAAAAACAGGAGGGATGAATGTCAAAGAAGGATGTATGATCCCAAATGGCTATATAATCGTCCTGCTCTTTTCCTGCACATATCCTGCTCCGGTAAGAAAATGACAAAAGGCCGAAGGCCGCTGATTTACAGAACCGGAAAAGGCACGGATAAGCTCATCCGCATACTCTTTCCATTGCATATTGCCTGTCATGGAAGACAGTTGCAGCAGATTGTGCAGGGCAACCGAATTGGCAGAAGGCAGTGCGCCGTCATAGAGTTCTTTGGCACGCACCGGCAGTTCCGTGTCCGCAGAGGTGAGAAAAAAACCGCCATTGGCTGTGTCCCAAAAATCATCAAGCATCTGCTTTTGCAGTTGCTCCGCTTTTTTCAGACATGTTGAATTTCCGGTCGCGCGGCAGAGTTCCAGCACGCCCCAGATGACAAACGCGCAATCATCCGCGAATGCCTTTATCGCGGCCTCTCCGTCACGGAAACGGTGCAGCAGACGGCCCTCTTTGTCTGTCATTTTCGTTTCAATAAAGGTCAGGGCTTTTTGTGCAGCCGCAACATACAGAGGTTTTTCCAGTATTCTGCCCCCGTATGCCAGAGCCGCAATCATCAGGCCGTTCCAGTCTGCAAGAATTTTGTCATCTTTGAAAGGCGGTATGCGTTTTTTGCGGTGTTCGTAAAGCTGAGATCGGATTGCATTCCAGCGTTCAGATTTTTCTCCCAAAAATTCTTTGAGATGCAGAATATTGTTTCCGCTTTTGTGTCCTCCTGCCTCCTCCCGGAAATTTCCCTCCGGAGACAGATTGAAAACTTTTTCCCATAAAGAACCTTCTTCCGGATTGCTCCATTTCGGAACCGAGCGGAATTCCTCCAAAGACCAGACATAAAACTTGCCTTCCACCCCTTCGCTGTCCGCATCCTCGGCACTGTAAAAGCCGCCTTCGGGATCGGTCATATCCCTCAGCACGTAGGAAAAAATTTCCTCCGCAGTCTGCTGCCATGCCGGTTCGCGGCTGATCTCCCATGTCTGCAGATAAGCCAAAGCCAGCAGAGCCTGATCATAAAGCATTTTTTCAAAATGGGGAAGGAGCCAGTGCTGATCCGTGGAATAGCGGTGAAATCCGAATCCCGCATGATCCCAGATCCCGCCCATGCGCATGGCTTTCAGGGTTTTGTTCACCATTTCCAGAGCATGGGCATTGCCGGTTCGCTCATAATGCCCCAGAAGAAACAGAAGCCGGTGCGGGGTGGGAAATTTCGGGGCAGTTTCAAATCCGCCGTAACGGGCATCAAAACTGTTTTCAATTTCCTGAAATGCCTGATCTGCCGTGTCTGCATTCACGGGATCGGCCTGAGAAAAGGCAAAGGGTTTTTCCATATGTTCTGCCACATTTGCGGCAGAATTGAGAATGCTGTCTCTTTTGTGTTTCCACAGATTCTGCACCTGCGCGCAGAGTTCCATGATTCCGCCCTGATTGAAACGGCCGGTTTTGGGAATATAGGTGGCAGCCCAGAAAGGAATTTTGTCTGCGGTCATGAAAATGCTCAGAGGCCATCCGCCGCTGCCGGTCAGCATCTGGCACACAGCCATATACACTGCATCAATATCGGGCCGTTCCTCGCGGTCCACCTTGATGCACACAAAGGTTTCATTCAGTCTTGCTGCGGCTTCAGCGTCTTCAAATGATTCCCTTTCCATGACATGACACCAGTGGCAGGTGGCGTATCCGATGGAAAGAAAAACAGGTTTGTCCTGCATCCGTGCCTGTGCAAATGCCTCCTCGCCCCAGGGATGCCAGTTGACCGGATTGTGCGCGTGCTGCAGCAGATAGGGGCTTTTTTCCTTTATCAGAGAATTGCTCATTTTTCCCCCTTTTTCCCTTTCCTGTCATCAGGAATACAGGGAATCAATCCTTTTTCAAAGGCTTCCTCCTGCACTTCTCTGGGCATCTGCCGGGCATCCACAATGAAACCGTTTACCATGATAAACCAGCTCAGAGGATGGTCATCCATACGGCTGGGCAGGCACCAGGTGAGATCAAACTGTGACATTTTCAGCAGATCGCGCACGGCTTTTGATTTTGCCAGTCCTGTACTGCGGCTTACGCCATAGGCCTCATACAAATCTGAGGCATTCATGGAAGGCTGCTGGGTTCTGTCATAGAGAAAATTGACCATGCCCAGGGCATGGGTAATCCCGCATGCCCATGAGTCTGCCCTGCCCTTTGCCAAAGGGGACGGACGTTTGCGGCACAGGGCTGCGGCAGCATGGCGGATAAGCTGTGCATATTCCTCATTGAGGAATTTTTTGCAGAATTCATTGCTCAGCCGCGTGATGTTTTCAAATGTTTCCTGCATTTCTTTGGGTACTTTTTCCGATTTTCTGTCTTTGGACATTTTTTTCTCCTTTCGCAGTCTGAAAGTTGTTGAATCTGTAATCCGCAAAAACCTTATTTTTCCAGAAAATCCGGTTTGTTCTGTGCAGATGAACCGTAATCCGCAACTGCCGGATTTGATCGGTCACGCTTTTTATGGCCGCAGGCTGGCAATCAAGGCCGGAATCAAATTTCAGTTTCATTTTTCTGGCCGTTTTGTTATCTTTTCTTCTATGGCTTTCAAGGCATTGTCATCATCCAGAGATTCCTGCCGGGCTTCCCCGGTCAGACGATGATGATGGAAAATTTCATACTGCTCCAATGCCAGTGCATCTGCCACTTCTTTGCTTATTTTTCCCGCATTCCTGAGAATATCCCATTCATTGAATTTCAGAAATGCATCCAGTTTTTCCCGCCAGTTCCGCATGAATATCTGTCTGTGCCGTCTGGCCTGATCCTCGGCATAATCAAGGTACATGGTGACAATCCGGTTCAGATTTGTCAGTTCCTCTTCATTGAGATAATTTTTGGCAATGGTGACATCATTTTTTCGGACTTTTTCACCCTTCCACGATGTCAGCCCCATATTTTCCCTGCCTGCATCTGCCCGTTCTGATATTAATTCTGCGGCAGTCTTTCCTGATACGGCAAAGTGAAGTTTGTTCTGGACGATTTTGAAAAATTCCAATGTTTCCTCAGCTTTGGGATCATAATCAACAGCGAGTTTGTAAATATCCCTGATTTTCTGATAAAAGCGTTTTTCGCTTGAACGGATATCCCGAATCCGCTCAAGCATTTCATCAAAATAGTCAGAACCGATATTGTCAACGGATTTGAGCCGCTTGTCATTCATGGTGAACCCCTTTACCATGTATTCATTCAGCCGCTCGGTGGCCCATCTTCGGAACTGGGTGCCCCGGTGCGATCTCACCCGGTAGCCAACTGCGATAATTACTTCAAGATTGTAAAATTTTTTCTTTCGGCTTACTTCCCTTCTCCCTTCCATTTGAACATGTAAGTTTTCCTTACAGGTTGAGGATTCAGACATCTCTCCTTCTGAATATATCTCTTTGATATGCATAGTAATATTTTGCGGAGTCGTTTGAAAAAGTTCCGATATGGAGGCCTGCGTCAGCCAGACAGTATCATTTTCCAGACGGACTTCGATTTCTTCTTTTCCGTCAGGGGTGGTATAAAGAAGAAGGGAACTGGCACCTGCGGATATTTCTTTTATTTTCATAAAAATTTTTTCCTTTTATTCATTTATGTTGCACCCCGTTCCCATGCTCCGCGCCAATGCCTTCAGGTTAAAGAATTTCCGGAGTGCCGAAATGAAGTGAAACGGAATTTTGACCGCCACCGGAATGCTGAAATGAAAGTTTGGCACTGTTTTCATCAATCATCCCAAAGTCCCAAACTTTCAGTTCGGGACTCCTTTGCTATTAATCTTACAGCATTGACGCAACGGGCAGGAACGAAAGAACATTCACAATTTACTATTCACCATTCACAATTTATCATTTCCCGTTTCTCCTGTGCCTCACCCACAGCTCTTTTCCCCGGAAGGCCACTGCAATTTCCAGCATGTCCGTGACACCTGCGGCTGTGAGTTCCTCCGCGTATTTGCGGTCGCTTATCTGTTTCATGGCATCTTCCAGCACCTCTCTGTAATCCTCCTCCCCTGTTCCGTCCACAATCTTGAATTCAATCACAATGCCGGTTTTCCGGATGTCTTTGGGTTTGAGCATGATGTCAAACCTGCCGTAGCCGGATTCCCGGTTGGACCGGATGTCATATTTGCCGGACATCCACACCAGCATGCCAAGAACCAGCGCGTGGTAAACCTTTTCCGCCCTGCGATCCAGATCATGGAAACTCATGATCTGCATGACCACCATGCGCAGCACACGCTCAAACAGAACCGCATCCCCGGTCTCCAGTCCCCGGATCATGTCCAGAAGGCGGTTATGCTCGACTTTCACGGCAAACCATCTCTGCACCATTTCCCGGTAGGAAAGAAAAACCTCACGGTTGGGGATGTTCAGTTCCCAAGTCTGATCATCAGTCTGACGGACAGGTTTCAGGTATCCGGAAAAGAACAGAAAACTCCACAGAAGATCATCCCGCAGATCCAGATCCCGCATGACAATGCTTTCGTATATCGGGCGCTCAACTGTTTTTCCCTCCAGCAGACGCCCGATCTCCTCCCGAATCTCCTTTCCGCCGCCTGTGACAAGACGGTCAATCAGGGATGTGTCGCCCGTGTTGATCCAGTACGGTTTTTCCTCACCGCGGCTGTCAAGAAAGCAGATCACAGACCAGGGATTGTAAATGACGGTTTTCCCGAACACATAACCGTCATACCAGAAGGACACCCTGTCAAAAAGGGATTCCATGCCGCAGTCTGTGAGCATGCGCCTGACCTCGGTTTCCGTGAATCCGAATGATTCGGAGAATTTTCCGCTCAGAATGGTGTAAACTCCGGGGTTGTTCAGTCCGGAAAAAATGGATTCCTTTGCCACACGCAGAATGCCGGTCAGCACGCCCTTGAAAAGATGCGGATTGTCCTTGAGACCGCCGGACAGAAAATTGCGCATGAATCCGACCACTTCCTCATAATATCCTTTGCTGTATCCCGCGTGAAGCGGGGTGTCGTATTCGTCTATGAGAATCACAGGGGGCTGACCGTGATGCCTGTGGAGAAATTCACTGAGGAATTTCAGGGAGCTTTCATAATCCGTGACATGGGCCGAACCGTTGAGAATTTTTTCAAAACGCGCCTTCTCCTCCGGAAACAGAAGATCGCCTTCCATAAGACAGCGGTGCCGGGTGTATTCCTGACCGACAACGGTCTTCATGTTCTCCAGACAGGACGCCCAGTCTGTCTGTTTCACATCCTTCAAAGTCAATGAAATGACAGGATATTTTCCCTGATGCAGCGCAAAGCATTCCTCTTTTTCTATGGACAGTCCCTGAAAAAGGGGTTTTGTGTCCGGTCTGTCCTTTTCAAAAAAAACTCTGAGCATGTCCAGATTCAGGGTTTTGCCGAAGCGCCGGGGACGGGGCAGGAGAATGACCTCGGCTCCGGCCTCAATCACTTCCCGGATAAAATCCGATTTGTCCACATAATAATATCCGCGTGTGATCAGTTTTGTGAAATCCGATATGCCCGCAGGCATGGGTTTTCTTTTTGCTGTTTTTTCCATTGCTTTTCTCCTTCTGCTTTAATCCGTCCCCGCAGTTGTCAAGTATTCCCTGACAACTGAATCTCCCGCGGTTCACGTTCTTCAGCTTATACCAATTCTCCATTGAAAATATGCTTTATTTGCAACCTCAATGTCGCGGGATTAAGCGAAAAATAACCAATCCGGAGTCCCAGACTGAAAGTTTGGGAAACCTGCATTTTCTGCCAAATTTTCAGTTTGGCACTCCGGAAATTCATTAACATGACGGCATTGACGCAGAGAGAAATATTGCATAAATTCAATGGCGATTCGGTATAAGCTTTGAACAAAGGATTGACAGTGGATCAAATCCGTTGATCAGCATCGCATTCTGCAGAAAAACTCTGTGTCACTCTGTGCAAACGCTGTGTTACTCTGCGGTTAGTTAAAGACGGTCAACGGATTTGACCCACCACCCAAAGGATTATACAGAAACAGAAGCCTTTTGAAAAGCCTGAAATTCCGCGCATCCGGATTCTTTTCTTGATAAAAGTCTCCTGTCCTGCTATTCATCTGAAATAAGCCTTTGTGAAACGTTGCGTCTTTGTGCCAGAGGGAACATTTCCCCCAAAGGGGCGTCAGAAAGGAGAGCAGAACATGCAGCAGCCAGCCCTGAATTATATCACAGAAGAGGAATATCTTGCCATGGAGCGGGAATCCGATATCCGGCATGAATATTATGACGGTGAGATTTTTGCCATGGCCGGAGCTTCCCGGAAGCATAATCTGATTACGGCAAATGTCATCCGGGAATTGGGCAACCAGTTGCGCAACACTGGGTGCAGGGTATATCCATCGGATATGCGCGTGAAAATCGAAACCACAGGACTTTACACCTACCCGGATGTGCTGATTGTCTGCGGAGAGGAGATATTTGCTGATGAAAAAGAAGACATGCTCCTCAATCCTGCAATTATCATTGAAGTGCTTTCAGATTCCACCGAAAGTTATGACAGGGGCAAAAAATTCGAAAATTACCGCACTCTTGCTTCCCTGAAAGAATACATCCTCATTTCCCAGAACCGGGAAAAAATGGAGCGCTTTTTCAGAAATGAGCGGGGATACTGGGAACTGGATGAATCAGATGAAAAAAATCCGCAATTGCATCTGGATGCCGCTGGATGCGAACTGCGGATTGCGGATGTGTATGAAAATGTATGGGACAGACCCTGATGGTCTGTATAAACCCTGAGGGTTTTGAAAACCCTCAGGGTTTCAGAAAAACTTCAGCACACGTCCGTTTTTTTGCTTTGCTCCCGTTCACGGGTCACGCAGTAAACCCCTCGGCCCTCAAATCCGGGCCGGAAGCAGAGATTGTCTGATACACATTCGGCTTTTCTCCGGTCTCCCTGTTTCCAGCGTTGAATCAGATTCGGCTCCCGAATCAAAGGACGGCTCATGGAGATATAATCTGCCACGCCTTTTTCCACCATTTCTTCGGCTTTTTCAAAGGAGCGCATTCCGCCCACCAGAATCAGGGGAACCGGGACTTCCTGTTTGAAACGCAGCGCATCTTCCTGAAAATAGGCTTCTTTGTCCGGAGATTTGATGGCCATTCGGGAAGGGGAAAGTTTGGCATTTGTCAGCAGCCCCCCGCTCAGTTCAATTGCATCAATCCCGGCTTCAGCCAGCATTTTTCCGGCTGCAAGGGAATCTTCTGTTTCCAGTCCGTTTTGGGCAAAATCCCGGCAGTTGAGTTTGATCAGCACCGGAAAATCCTGCCCCGCAGTTTTCCGGATGGCTTTGCAGATTTCCACATGAATTCTGCACCGGTTCTCAATGGCTCCGCCGTATTCATCTTCGCGGCGGTTGAAAATGGGGGAAAGAAACTGACTGAGAAGATAACCGTGCGCGGAATGAATCTGCACACCGTCAAATCCGGCTTCCTTTGCTCTTCTGGCAGCATCCGCGAAAGAGATTGTCAGAGCATGAATATCCTCTTTGCTCATCTCTTTTCGCGGTGATTTTGCCAGTCCCTCATATGCTGAGGGAACCCAGGGCAGTTCCTTCACGAACTGCTCTGCGGCAAAATTTCCGGCATGGGCCATCTGCAGCACAATCCTTCCGCCATTTTCATGAACTGTATCAGCCAGTTCTTTCAGTCCGCCAATGAGTTCATCTTTGTAAATCCCCATCTGCTTAGGTCCGGCCTGACCTTCAGGCCGGATATAGGTGTGACCGGAAATAATCAGTCCCACCCCGCCTTTTGCCAGATTTGCCATCACATCTTTCAATTCCCGCGTCACGGAACCGTCTTCGCCTGCCAGTCCTTCCCATGTGGCAGAGCGCACAAAACGGTTCGCGAGTGTCATGTTTCCAATTTTTGTACTTTCAAACAGTCTGCTCATTGTCTCTCTTTCCTGATTTTTATGCAATTAAATTTTCTTATGATTTCATATGGGTTAATTCTGTTTTCTGCTTCCGTTAAATATTTTTGCAAACTGACAGAATTTCCCGCGGCTGTCAAGTCTCAAGTCAGCAGTTGCCCATTGCCGGTTTTTCAGAAAAAAGATTTTTTCTTTCCATATCCTGCCGGAAATGATAAAAACAGCAATTCAAAAATTTTCAGGTGTCAGGGAACAGAGATTTGACAGGTTTTAAAAAGTTGTCAAATCTATGTCCTCCAACCCCTAAACCCCAATCCCTGAACTCTGATCCTCTCTTAAACCAACTGATTCGGAAGTGCAGTTATGACAGAAAAACAGAACACGGACAGCGCTTTTGCGCAACTGAGCTGGTCTGATTTGACAGACTGGGCAGGAGAAAAAATTGTATCCCGCGGGAAATCTTACCAGAAAAACGGCAGTGTATCGGATTTGTCCCTTGCGCGGGACGGCGAACTCATTGCATGGGTCAACGGCACGGAAAGATATGTGACAGCAGTGCGTTATGAAGAGGGTGAACTGCGTTCCCGATGCACCTGTCCCTACTGGTCGGACTGCAAACACGCGGTGGCGGTTGTGCTGGAATATCTCAGCAGAATCAAAAAGGGAGAGACAATTCCGGAAACCGATGAAAATGATCTGAGATTTCAGATTCTTGAAGATGAATCTGAATATTCGGATGAAGCCGATGAAGCCGATGATTATGATCCCCGGCATTCCGGCAGAAATACGGTTCCCCAAAAGGAAATTGCGGAACTGGAGTCTTTTCTGAAGCAAAAGAGCAAAGAGGAACTGACAGAAATCATAAAAAAAATGGCATTGGAGCATCCTGCTGTTCTGCAGGATTTTCAAAATCAGATCCGCCTGTGTGCAGGAAATGTCAAAGATGTGCTGAAAACACTTCGGAAAGAAATCCGCAGCGTGAGCGCAGAACCGGCCTGGAGCCATCACTGGGACAGTGAGTCGCATATCCCGGATTATTCCCAAATCAGAAAAAAAATCGAAGCCCTGTCTGCACAGGGATATGCGGATGAAGTGCTTGCCATTGGCAATCAGCTTCTGGAATACGGAACCCGGCAGGTGGAAATGAGTGAGGATGAGGGAGAAACCGCAGAGGAAATCGCTTCGTGCATGAAGGCTGTTTTTGCGGCTCTGCCAAACTCCTCCCTTTCTCCGTGTGAACAGATCCTGTGGGCAATCGATGCGAATATCAGGGATGAATACGATCTCTGTGATGACCGTTCCTTTCTGTCCCTGCCCCATAAAAAGGAAGATTGGAGTCTGGTCGCGGATGAACTTCTGAAACGTCTGAAAAAAGCGTCTTTGAGCAAAAAAGAGGATTCCTTCTCACGCAATTACATGCGGGATCGTATTTGCAATTATGCGATTGAGGCTTTGGAAAACTCGGGGCGCGAGGCAGAGGTGATTCCCCTCTGTGCAGCAGAGGCTCCCCTTACCGGCAGTTATGATCGGCTGGTTGAGCGTCTGACAAAAAATCAGATGTGGAAAGAGGCAGAGGAATGGATTCACAAAGGCATTGCAGCCACAAAAGAGGAGTATCCGGGCATTGCCTCCGATCTTCGGGAAAAACTGAGGGAAATCCGGGAAAAGGACGGAGACTGGATTTCTGTCGCTGCCATGCATGCGGATGATTTTTTTCACAATCCATGCACAGGAATTTATCAGCAGCTCAAAGCGGCATCGGAAAAAGCAGACATCTGGCCCGAAGTCCGGGAAGGGGTGCTGACGTATCTGAAAACCGGAAAACTGCCTGCAAAAGCCTGGCCCCTGCCAAAACCGGAAAGCAGGAAGCAGTCATCCCGTTTTTCCCCAGCCTTTCCGGACACAAACATTCTTGCGGAAATTGCCATTGCGGAAAACCGGCCTGCCGAAGTGCTGCATTGGTATGAAAAGCACAGGGCAATGGGACAGAGATGGCATGTGCATTCGCTGGACAGGATTGCGGAAATCATCAAAAAGGCTTATCCTGACCATGCTGTGGAAATATGGAAGGAAAAGGCAGAACGCCTGATTGCGGAAGTGAATCCTAAATCCTATGAATCCGCAGCCCGGTATCTGGCAAAGGTTCATGACACCATGAAAGCGCAGAACCGGGAAGCGCAATGGCAGGAGTACATCAGCCGCATACGCACGGAACACAGAAGAAAGAAAAAGCTGATTGAAATTCTGGATAATCCTGAAACTGGCAGGATTGTGGATTCGCTGAAATAGGAATTCCTGAGATGCACTGAGCGGATAATCCTTTTATCCTGTGAATCGGGTTTCAGACAGCCACATTGTCTGAACCGGGATTCACAGGAGTAAGGGATTCACAGGATTGCTGTGTTGTCTGAACAGGATTATACAGGATTCACAGTAGTGTTCAGGACAGGGGATTGTCTGAACCATGATTTACTTGATTAAGGGATTCACAGGATTGCATCATCATGAAAATCCTTTCATCACTGATGTTCCGTCACAGTTTAAGAAATCAGCAGGTTACTGCAGATTCCGTCATTCCGGAGAAAGCCGGAATCCAGACAGCGGACAGAACTGAAAACAGACTGAAAAGACTGGATTCCGGCTTTCGCGGGAATGAGGAAAAAACCAAAATTGGATCAATATATCAGCCGGTTTTCAATCCCCAGCCTTTGACCATGTCTGTAACTGATGCCCGTGAGGCTTCCGCGCCGAATCCCCAGGCCAGGAGCGCAAAACAGTCACTCCAGAGTTCTGCACCGAAAACCGGGTTGCTGAGGTAAAGTTCGTTAAACCCGGTCCCGGCCAGAAATGCAAGGGCAAGGCCGTATGTGGTATAAGTAAACAGTTTCAGATGGATTCGGGCTTTTCTTTCATCTGCCTCTTCCGTGAAAACAACACCTGTGGAAGGAGAAGGCGGGGTCAGCACAGAGGCCTGAATCTCTGCGCTTCTCATGTTCGGATTTCCGGATTCAGAAATATCTTTTTTCATGTTTTCCAGAGCAGTTTGAGCCTCATTCCGCAATGCCCTGAATTCCTCCTCCTGTTCCGGTGAAAGCGCATCCAGTCTGCGTTCAAAATCAAAAATCCGCATACGCCACTGCTCCTGCAGATCGTCTTTCAACTGCATTCTCACTGCGTTCATTTCATCCAAAAGAGATTTCAATCCCAAATACGCATTGATCTGCTGTCTCAGTCCGGACAGTTGTTTTCCAAACGCGTCCGGGTTTTCCTGATCCGGAGCATTGCGGGCTGTGTCTTTGATTCTTTGATCCATGCACATAAAATACATGGCATTGGGATTCACTGTTTGAAGCGATTCCCTGAGTTTTTCCAGATAGGCAAGCTGCTCCTGCCAGTCTGCACGGGCTTTGCGCCATCGGAGCAGCAAATTTTCTGCCCGCAGTACAGAATTTTGGGCATCACTCCATTTTTCAGAGGGAAGAGCGGCTTCCGCGTCAACAATACAGGCATTTATGCGGTTTTTGAAACAGGGAGAAAGTTCCGCATCTTTTCTGATCTGTGCATTGACCTGCGCGATCCTCACCATGATTTCATCACGGGGTCTGCCGGATGTCCGGTAACGGGTGACAATAAAACTCAGAAACACACCCGCGGCAATGATAATCAGGGGCCAAAAAGGCCCGGATTTGACCTTTACGGTCAAGGGAACCGAAAGCAGCCCGTCCCGGTGTTTCAGAAGCAGTTCCCCGGTAAATTCACCGCAGGGGACTTTCGCAAGTTTCACTGTGACTGCCACAGAAAGAATTCCCTCAGCGCGGGTTTCAGAAATTTTTGCGTCAAGGGAAGCCGAGGGAAATACGGTTTTTCCATCGCTCCTGTTCAGATCAGAAAAAATGATTTTCAGATCCGCAAGTGGCTTGTCTGTTTTCAGAACCAGTGTTCTTGTTTCTGTGTTTCCCTGTATTCCCATGACCGCAAGTTGGGCAGGACTGACAGAAATCTCGGCACAGGCCGGAAAAAGCAGGATATTGCCGAAAAAAACACAGAAAAAAGCTGCAATTGACCAAAAACAGTTTTTGTTCATTTTGTATCTCCCTCCTTTTGCAGAACCCACCGGCGCATGAGTTCCACCGTGAATTTCCATTTGCCGTTATCGCTTTTTACCACATCATGGGCTTTGAGTGTGTCCAAAGCCTTTTGCACATCTTCGGGGAAAATCCCGGTTTGTTGGGAGATGCTTTCCATCGGCAGGCCGTGTTTGTGCGGAGCCAAAGTGCGGAGTATTTTGGTCTGACTGTTCAGTTCCGTAGTTTCGGCCTGCACCCATACGCCCTTGAAATAGGCAATGCCGTCACGGAAAAATTCCGGCGCGCTGATGATTTCTTCCACATCCGCAAGGGAAAACCGCCGTTCCCGTTCTTTTCCTTCCTCAAAGGTCTGGCGGTTAAAGGCCGTTACCAGTCCGTGGCAGATGAGTTGTATCAGGTAAGGCTGTCCATTGGTAAGGGAAATGATATGCTCCACTGCCTGCTGATCATAGTCAATGGAAAATTCAGGAGATGGCTGGGTAATGAGTTTATAAGCGGATGGGGGACGGAGAAAACTGACCGGAATGGCCCTGACACTGCCGAACAAAGGATGCCAGTAATCCTGCGTCATTTCCCGCAGCGTGTGCAGCCCCGCAAAAGCCATGACAAACCAGGGATATGTCTGGATCAGGCTGCGGAAAAAATCCAGCAGATCCGGGTTCAGTTTTCCTTCGGAAATGCGTTCTTCCAGCAGTTCAAATTCATCTATGGTGATGATAAAACGGGTGTTTCCGTGAATACTGTCCAGTTTTTTGAGGAAGCGGTTGAAGGAAGTATGGGGATTGTGCTGCGTGAAGTGTTCCTCTTCAGGCTCCGGGATTTGGCTCTTTATCTCTGTCGGAAGTTTATCAAACACGGACAGGGACAGGCTGAACAGCAGTTCCCATGTATTTGAAATATTGCCTTCCCGCTGCATATTGAAATCAATGATGATGGTATCCGGCCCGAAACGCGTTCCCATATTTTGCAGAATGGAAGATTTGCCCATGCGCCGGTGTCCGTACAGCACAACGGAAAAATTCTGCCCGGATTCGCTCCAAAGTTCTTCCAACTGGGTCATGATGTCCCTGCGTCCCACAAAAAGAGAACCGCGAACCGGGGGGCCGTAAATATAGGGATTTGCAACCGGTTCATTTCTATGTTCACGGGCCAGTTGACCGCCTCCTTCGGCAATGAGTTTTTGCCAGTGCGCTATAACCAATGCCAGCAAAGGCCCGGCAGGTTTTGGAACTTCTTCAACCTTTTCTCCCAATGGAATGAATTTTTCATTGGCTTCCAATAAAATGCGCTGCTTGGTGACAGGGCTGGTGGCCTGGTTGAAAGATTCAATGATTCTGGCGATTTTTTCCATATCTGAAAGGGTATCAGAGAGAATCGGGGGAAAAAGAAGCGGAGCTTCGTTATTGGGAAGAAAGGGGGCGTGGAAGTTGGAGATTTCGGGAATTTCGGAATATTCCAGAGCATTTTTGATACCTTCATACAAACTGAACATTTCTTTACCGTGACGGATGCCATTTTCCCCGGCCAGACGGTTGGCGAGGTGCATATTTTCTACTGATCTGAAAATACAATTTATCGCTTCAGAGGAAAATTTGTTATTTTTTGAATACTGATCTCCAGCGCAATTCAAAGATTCATAGGCTGATTTTATAAGTTTCAAACATTCAGATTTATTTTCATAAATAAAATGAAGAATACCTTCTAAATGTAAATAATCGTCTTTATTAATGCTATAAAAATACATCAGCACCCCATAAGGGTCTTCTTTGGCAAGAAATTGCAGAGTCTTAATTGACACGAAATAATGTCCTGATTTTGTAAGCATGTAGAATATTACTTCAATTCCTTTATTCCAGTCTAATGATGCTAAATGTTGTAATATTTTTTTTTCAAATGGTAATGGAAGAACAATGTGATGATCGAAATACCAATTTTTATATGAATCCAAAAATTTTTCAAAATTTTTTTCAGATATTATTGAATAGTAACCTATTGTGCATATTGTCGCTTCAATTGGCCATAATGGAATTCTGCTAACACATAATAAAGCTGTTAATGAAAGCCATTCATGATATCCTTTCTCTATTCCTAAGTTTGACAGGAAAATATATTGCGATTTGTGAATAAAGCTACCAACTGTAGAGCTACAAAGTAAAAGTATTATTATTATATATAATTCAAAATAGTTAATTTTTTTATTATTAATTTCTTTATTAAATCTTACAATTAGAAATGTTCCTGAGAACATAAAGAAAGTAATAGTAAAAGAGATAAATCCTAAATAAAGGCTATTAACAAACATTATACAGAAATTCCATATAAAAATTGGAACCTCTATAGTTTCAAATAGTTCATTAGTAGTTATTCCAACTACAAATCCTATTGCACAAACTACAACTATAAATTTGGAAGATGTTATTTTTAAGATTAGATATTTATCAATTTTATTATATAATGATATTAATATGAAAAGTGGGATACTTAATATGATAATAGATACTTGGAATAAAATGCCGACAGTCATTCCAAAGCTAAAACTGCCAATGAAAAATAATCTTTCCATTGAGATATTATTTATTGCTGTTGAAGAAATTATTGCTATACCGGACATCACAAATATCAATAAAATTGGAGAGAAGTAATACCATATTTTCCCCCAAGCTGTGATATAACCTACAAAAATATTAACAAAAAAATACAACAGAATTATTTGTAAAATAAGAATTATTTGTAATCGTAAATCTTTTGGTTTTGGCATATCTGCCCATCTGAAAAATACAAAATAAAGCAGTTTCAGATAGTCCATTGGGTTGAAAATATTGTAGGTGTATTTCATGGTGGTTTTTTGTGCTTTGCCTGCTTATGGTATATAGTAGGTCGGGTTAGCGTAAGCGTAACCCGACAAAAATATATGATAATGTTGGGTTACGCTTCGCTAACCCAACCTGCTTGAGATCAGAACCTAACCCCCGGCCCCTTCCCTAAAGGGAAGGGGAGATTTATATATTCCGTTTTGTTCCCCCCCCTTCCCTTCAGGGACAATGCTGTTGACTTAACAGAATAATCCCCCTCCCCTTGTGGGAGGGGTTAGGGGAGGGGTAAAAATAACATCCTGTAATAAAATGACGTTTTCACCCTCCCCCTGCCCCTCCCTCAAGGGAGGGGAGTCTTAAGTCAACAGCATTGCCTTTTAGGGAAGGGGAGATTTATATATTCCGTTTTGTTCCCCCCCTTCCCTTCAGGGAAGGGGGGCAGGGGGGTTAGGTTGCATTCAATTCCGGTATGTTTCAAACAAATCCGCTGCTGCGCGCTGCAATTTTGCGGGATGTCCCCCGCTTTCCCTCAGCAAAGTTTCCATTTCCGTATTGCTGAAACTGATTCCGCTTGGTTTCAGGCGGTGTGCGATAAACTCCCGTGCCACTTTTTCTGAAAAAGACTCCAGATTCATCTTCATGCAGATTCCGGCCAATGGCGATGTCATTTTCGGGGAATCCGGAAAAAGACTGTCCAATGGGGATCGGCTCGCAATGAGCAGCCGCAGCGGGGCAGCAGAACCGTCTGCCAGTCCCCGAAGATGGCTGCGCACGTTTACACTGAAGCCTTTCCAAGTCATTTTTTCAATTTCATCCAGACAGACAATATATTTCTTTCCCCGCAATGCCCGCATGAGTTTTCCGCCCCGGCAGTCCGGAATTTTCAAATCCTCACAAAGCACTTTGTAAAAATCCTCCTCATCATCCACCCATTCCATGCTCAGATACACAAAATTTTCGGGCGGCAGGTTCATTTTTTCCGGCCCCTGTTTGCAGATCATGGAAAGCACTGAGGATTTTCCGATTTGGGTTTCTCCTGTCAAAGAAATATTGCTGCCTTTTTTCAGTTCCTCAAAAATGCGGCGCATGATTTCCTCCCGGTCAAAAAAGCGATCCGGGTCTTCAATTCTTCCCATATCCCCGAAAGGATTGGGCATATCCCGCGGCACTCTGCCTTTTTTTGCAGAAGATTCTTTCTCCCGGAAATCCGCAAGAATCATATCCCCCAGACCTTCGCTTCTGGCTGTGGGTTCCTGAATTGCGCCGCCGTGCTGTGCATTCCATTTTTTCAGGCCGTCCAGCACATGGTTTTTCAGATCATCCACTGTCACAAATCTTTTCCCGGCCCGATCCGCCCTGCCGCTGAGTCCGTCCAGCAGAAACCAGGAAAATATGCCGTGTTCTTTGTCTTTGCATTCCTGCGCAATCTGCTGGGATGTGCTGGCCGCAATCAGGGCAAAACCTTCTGCGCTGTCATGCACATTTTTAATAAATTCCGGATCACTCACATCCCTGCCCATATCCAGACCCGTATGGCACGCGTCCAAAGAGAGAAACAGACGCCGGGCTTTGCTCCCGCGCATGATTCTCTCGACTTCGGCAACGGGCAGAGCTTTTTTTGCCAATGTGGGCTGACGGATTTCACGGGTGATAAGTACAGCATTTCCGTCTGTGATTTTGCCATGACAGGCAAAATGAACCATAAGCAGATCATCTTTTTCCGCTATTTCACAGATACGGATCAGTTCGGCTTCGGCATTGTCACGGGTGGGTTTCAGTCGTTCCTCTTTTGCATCATCGTGAAGACAGATGACCGTATAACCCAAATCTTTCAGGGATTTTTCCAAAGCCAGCACATCATTGACACAGAATTTCAGAGTGGAAAAGGCTGGATCAATATAGCGGTTTACACCCACCAGCAAAGCCCATCGGTTTCGGACAGGGCCGGGCAGTTCTGCGGATTTTGGAACGGAAGAAAAGGAATTTCCCCTTCCTGCGGCATCTGATTTTGGGGAATCTTCTGAAACATCTGCATTGCCTCCGGCTGCCCGGATTACGGTCATAATTTTTTCCATTCCGCTCTGCCAGTCCATTTCCATATCCAACGGAACCAAATCTTTCAAGCGTTCATGGGGAAGAGCGCAGTCTTCCAGTTTCAACGGAATAATATGCACCTGGGATTCCGGCATTTCATCCGAAACATCCAAAGCCCAGTTGATCTGTTTGATCACCCTTCCGGGTTTTACTGAATTTTTGGACAGAAGCACAACAAAGAACAGGTGTTCTTTAATAGCCTGCTTTTCGACCAGATTCACTTTTTGTCCCGGCAGCAGGGATACTTTGTCAAACCATGCGGATATTCCGGCTTTTTTCAAATCCTGATACAGTTTTTCGGCCTTCTGGCTGTCGGCCTCCGCGTAACTGATAAAAACTGATGTGTTTTCTGAAGAAAGCATATATGTTGTCCGTTTACAGGGAGCAGCGGATCCTGCAAAAATATTATGGGATTCGTTCACAGCCTTTTATTTTCCCATTTGCCGTAAATTTTTAAAAATTTCAAAATGTTCGGAAAAATAATACTGCATTCTGGTTTCAACAGAAATTGCAGGTCGGATCAGCACATCTCCGTACAATCTGTAAAAAAGGAAGGGATCGAATCCCCATTGCCGTCATGCATTCAAATAAGTTTTTTCAAAGTTCCGGAAGCAATGGTTCGGTAATATTTTTTTGCTGTGTAACTCGACAAATCAGGCAGTTACAATATAAGTCCCTAATATTTTTCAACTCAGGTCAAAATCTGAGTTTGAAAAAAATAAAATACAGGGCAGATTAGCTCCAAAATTTGTAGCTTCATATTTTAACTGTCTGAAATTTCGCATAATAAAAAAGCAAAAAAATTACCGAAGTATTGGGAAGAGGAAATTATGTAAAACCAAAATCACATATTGTCAACCGGTTGTTGTTATCATCAGATGAACAGCCAGTCCTGCAAGGGCAAGAAGCAGAAAAATCCAGTCCAGAGGAAGATAATCGCTGCGCACGGCTGCGTCATCATCCCAGTTTCCCCATTTTCCGGACACACACATGGAAAGATCTGATTCTTCCGGTGAAAAAAGGTTGGCGGCAAACCGGGTTTCCCTGTTTCCGGATGCAACCGTATAAATGCCCGGCTGATAAACCTGTATGCAGGCTGTTCCGTCTGTGACCGGGACATTCTGCTCTGTCCGGTCAGGCAGCATGATTCCCACGTTGGCAGCCCGGTCTTCCGGAACAAAGCACAACAGTGTGCCGGTACGCACATTGCTTTCCCGAATGCCCGGAAGTTCGGAAATCCGCCAGTGAATCAGATTCCAGATCAGGCCGGGCCATGCAGGTGTGATGGGCAGGGTAGACCGGTTTCCGTCCATGCGCACACGGATTTCATGCACACCTGAAGGTTTGCGGAGATCCGTGAGAACCGGGATGTCTCCGATGGATATTACCGGGATTCCCGGCAGTTGTGCTTTTGTGCCACTGGCCCAGATGATTCCTTCCAGGCTGATGCCTTTCATCAGAGGATGAGAATTGTCAAGGACAAAAGGCCCTTTGCAAGGCCGGGCCTCTTTTTCCGAAATCATCTGCACTGTCCAGGTTCTGCCATTGGCCGCAACTGTTTCTCTGCTGTCTGTAAAAAGAATATCCGGGATCACGGGGAAATGGGCAGAAACCAGTCCTGAAGCCTGAACCGCTCTTTTTACCAAGGCATGGAGTCCGGGATTCACAATGCGAACCTCCACACCTGCTTTTTTCACCTGCGGAGGAAAAAGAACAAGTTGGTTGTCTTCGGCCAGGGCATCCTCCGGAAGCTGAAAGGCAATGGGTTTGTCTGCATTTCCGGGAAGTTCAAATGTCATGCGCTTTGTGCCGCGGGCTTCCATCTCCATCTGCTGATCGCGTCCATCCATTTTCAGACCTGTTTTCATCTTCTGATTGGAAAAATTGCCTGTTTCCAGCAGAATCCGATCTGTGTCTCCGGCAGAGGAACGCACACCGCTGACAAATCCGGCATTGGAAAGCGGAGTTCCCACAGCCTGCCATACGATACGGGAATCCAGATTTCCTGAAGGCCCGTGATCGGAAATCACGAGGATCATCCCGTCTTTTCCGCTGATCTCCTCTGCTGTCCCCAATGCGGCACGTCGAGGGCCAGGGGGCCGCTCTTCACCGCTTCGACGAGTCC
>CAZDIU010000009.1:0-41237 GCA_964505535.1 uncultured Desulfobacterales bacterium
CCGCCGGGTCAGGGAATGTCCGGAGTGCCGGACTGAAAGTCTGGCAGAAAATGCAGGCATCCCAAACTTTCAGTCAGGGACTCCGATTGATCATTTTCCGCCAGATTTGGCGGTATTGACGATCTGAACAAATTATATTTTCAATGGGGAAATCGGTATAACAAAAAAAGCCCGCTCCCCAAAAGGGAACGGGCTTTGATTTTTTGCAATGAGCAGAGAAAAACCGGATTTTTTCGAGAAATCCGTTTTTTTTCAGCACCGGAATGGGAACCAAGTCAGAAGAAACCGGATTTTTTAAAAAAATCCGGTTTCTTCTCATCACTAGGCTTTCACTTCCTCTTTCACGGACACGGCCATTTTGAACAGCAGCGTCAGTACCAAAAAGCCCACAGCCCATACGCCCAGAGTCACAATCAGTTCCGGAATGGTGGGTGCGTATTCATTGACCTCGTGCAGGGGGTTGGGCACAAAACCGCCGGAGATCATGCCCATGCCCTTGTCAATCCAGGTCCCCACAAAGACCAGAACACAGGACACAGCCAGAAGCCCCTCATTCTGCCGGTTGGCAGAGGGCAGGAGCATGAGGATGGCAACGGTCATCAGAATCATGGATGTCCACATAAAGGGAACCAGGGAACCGTGACCGTGCAGGCCGACGAACAGATACCTGATGTGATCCATGTGTTCCGGAATCTGGCTGTAAAAGGCCACAAAAACCTCGCACAGGAAGAAGAACACATTGATGATAATGGCATAGGTGACAATCTTTGCGAGGGACTGAATCTGCTCCCTGCCCGGATCAAAGTCTGTCACTCTCCGGATGATGAGGCACAGCAGAATCAGCAGGGCCGGGCCTGCTGCAAAGGCCGAGGCCAGAAAGCGGGGAGCCAGGATGGCTGTGAGCCAGAAACCTCTGCCCGGCAGACCGCAGTACAGGTAGGCTGTCACGGTATGGATACCCACAGCCCAGGGAATGGACAGATAAATCAGCGGTTTGAGCCATTTCCCGTAGTGGGTTCCGTTGCGCTCTGCCTCCAGCACATTCCAGCCGATGACAATGTTCAGGAAAAGATAGCCGTTGAGCACGATCATGTCCCAGAACAGCATGGAACGGGGGGTGGGATACAGGAGCACATTGAGCATCCGCATGGGCTGACCGAGATCCACCATGATGAACAGCAGACACATGGTCAGCGCGGAAATCGCCAGAAACTCGCCCAGGACGGTGATACGTCCAAAGGCTTTGTAATCATGAAGATAATAGGGCAGCACCACCATCACGCCTCCGGCCGCGACCCCGACCAGGAAGGTGAACTGGGCAATATAGAATCCCCAGGAAACATCCCGGCTCATGCCGGTGATTCCCAGACCGAACTGCAACTGCCACAGCCAGACCAGCACACCTGCGCCCGCAGCAGCAGACAGGATTCCCAGCCATCCGTAATATTTTTTGCTTCCTTTTAAGGCTAATTCAAGCATAATCCCCCTCACACAATATAGTAAACAGAGGGTTCGGTGCCCAGACCCTGTTTACGTCTGATAGTGAAATTTTCTTTCAGAAGTTTCCGGACTTCGGATTCAGGATCAGCCAGATCCCCGAAGGCAATCGCACCATTGGAAGCCTCCACGCATGCAGGCATCTTTCCCTCTTCCAGAAGTTCCGCACAGAAATTGCATTTTTCCACTACGCCTTTCATGCGGGTGGGAAATTTTCTGTTGGTTTCCGCGATAAAGGGACGGGGATCCCGGAAGTTGAAACTTCTGGCCCCAAAGGGACACGCTGCCATGCAGAAACGGCAGCCTATGCACCGGTGAAAATCCATGATCACAATGCCGTCCTCCCGCTGAAAGGTGGCTTTGGTGGGACAGGCCCGGCAGCAGGGCGGATTCTGGCAGTGATTGCACAGCACCAGGAAAGGCGTATGCTCTGCTGTTTCACTCAGATATTCCGTACTCATATCCGGGAACGCATGTTTGAACTCGGTTTCCCAGATCCATTTGATTTCATGCCGCTTGATTTCATGCTTGGGAACATTGTGGATTTTGTGACACGCCTCAATCAGAGGCTCAATGTCCTTGGCAGTTTTCAGCTTCCGGGTGTCAATGACCATAGCCCATTGTTTGGCACTCAGAGCATTTTCACCTTTATGTATCTGAACTTCCTGTTTTCCACTCTGCTCCCCGCCGGACGAGGCAACCGCGTTTATTATCACCGGACTGGCACTGAGGCCAAGAGCTGCTACGCCGGCAACCTTTAAGAATTCTCTTCTGTTACTCATCCTTTTTCTCCTTCGGGTTGTCAATGTGGCAATCCCAGCAGTACGGGTCAACCGAGGTGTAATTGTGGCATCTGTCACAGAATTCCGCCTTGTTGGAATGACATTCCATACAGGTGTTGGACAGACTCATGTTGAATGCCTTTCCCTCTTCATTGACATACATGCGGACACCGTCACGCACAACAGCAAGCCGCCATTCATCAAGCATCTGCATGTGATCTGTCCGCATGATATCTGTGGGCCGGATGCACACCCTGGCTTCTTTGGCCTCCTTGGTCAGTTCCAGCTTGGGCGCAGGTGCTGCCTTTCCGTAATTGTACCAGAAAGGAAGGGTCATCATGACCAGAAAAACGGCCAGACCGGTCATCACCAGTTTTTTATGATAGATTTTATTCGGCATCGTCGTCCTCCTCCATTCCCGGCAAGGGTTCGCCGCGCAGATCGGTCTCTCTTTCCTTTTCTCCCGGCAGGATCAGGGCATTGCCCACAAGTTCCGTAACACCGGTGACATTTACGCCCGGAGACCAGTATTTCATCAGATCCGGCAGCACGGCCCGGTCAATGGCACATACGCAGGCCAGCATGTTCACGCCAAATTTGTCCCGCACATGCTTTACCGCATTGGCCCGGGGCAGACCGCCGCACATCCGCAGTTCCATATCCTCTCCTGCATTCAGACCGGAACCGGAACCGCAGCAGAAGGTGTTTTCCCGGATGGTATTGGCCGGCATGTCATAGAAATGATTGCAGGTGTTCTGAATCACGTACCGGGGTTCGTCAAACATTCCCATGCCCCTGGCCGGGTTGCAGGAATCGTGAAAAGTGATGATATGATTGTCGTTTCGTGAAGGATCGAGTTCCAGTTTGCCGTGATAGATCAGATCTGCTGTAAACTCGGAGATATGCACCATTTTGGTGGATTTGGCATTCTCGAATTTGGTGCCGGTGATGGGGGAAACCGGTTCTTCCAGAAAATCCGCGGGACCGTTGAGCGTATCCATATACTGATGAAGCACGCGCCACATATGACCGCATTCGCCGCCCAGAATCCATTTGACGCCCAGGCGTTTGGCTTCTGCATATATCTTGGAATTGAGCCGCTTCATGGTCTCATGGGAGGTGAAGAAACCGAAATTTCCGCCCTCGGAGGCATAGGTGCTCCAGGTGACATCCAGACCGTATCTGTCTTTGAGATATTTGAACAGGATCAGATAGCCCATGGCGGTATAGGTTCCGGGATCGGCAAACACGTCTCCCGAAGGTGTGACAAACAGGATGTCTGCTCCTTTTTTGTTGTAATTCGGAGCCACGTTGACACCCGTGATTTCCTCAATGTCATCCACAAAGAAATCCAGCATGTCCTTGAAGGCATGGGGCTGAATGCCCAGGTGGTTTCCGGTTTTGTAGCAGTTGGAAACCGGAGTAGCGATCCAGTCAATGTTGAGTCCCAGAAGATTGAGCAGTTCCCGGCCCATGATGGTGATTTCCGCTGTGTCAATGCCGTAGGGACAGAAAACCGAACATCTCCGGCATTCCGAACACTGAAACATGTAATACCACCACTCTTTGAGCACATCCACTGTCATGGGACGCGCGCCCGCGACTCTGCCGAGAAGTTTGCCGAATGCGGTGAAATCATTCCGGTACACCGAGCGGAGCAGTTCAGCCCGCAGCACCGGCATGTTTTTGGGATCGCCTGTGCCGATGAAGAAATGGCACTTGTCCGCGCACGCGCCGCAGCGCACGCAGATGTCCATGAACACTTTGAAAGAGCGGAATTTTTCCAGGCGTTCTTTAAAGCCCTTATGAATGATTTCCTGCCAGTTTTCCGGAAGTTTCCAGTCCTCATCCAGGGGATTCCAGTTTCTGGCAAAAGGCATTCCCAGGGTTTCCACGCTTTTGGGATTGGCCGCATAACAGTACATCCCCTTGCGAATATTCACAGGGGTGTCCATCCATTCTGTTTTGCGTTTGCGGGGGTTGTAATCCAGCCCCCCAAACAGTTCATCTGATTTGGGAAGGTCCGACATTCTTTACTCCTTCTTGTCCACCGGGAGACCGGCTTCAATCATCAGTTCCCTGAAGTGATCCTCATATTCCTCATAACTGTGTACAGTTACAGGATAATTCCACGGGTTGACATGCCGTTCGGCACGGTTGTTGCATGGCATATTGCGGGTCGGGCTCATGAAGATGCCGCCCATATGCATCAGTTTGCTGAAGGGAAAATAGGCCAGCAGCACACACACAAAAAAAAGATGAACATAAAAAAGCCCGCCGAGTCCCTGGGGGATCGCGGGATGGAAGGTTGCCAGGCCCATGGTGAGTTCTTTTACTGCCACCACATTGACCTTGACAAAATAGCGCATCAGAATGCCGGTAAAGGCTATGCCGATGATGAGAAACAGCGGGAAATAATCCGCTGCCAGAGAGATGTAGTTGACCTGGGGGGTCAGCATTCTTCTGAGGCAGAGATAAATCGCCGCACCCAGCAGCACCAGACCGGACATGTAAACGATGGGCAGTCCGAACTGGAAAAAGCTGTCGAGTTTTTCCACAATTTTGATGAAAAACGGCACAGGCTCAGTGAAAAATCTCAGATGGCGGACGGCTGTCACAAAAAAGGCATAATGGAAAGCCAGCGCGCCCAGCCACAGGAAGATTTCCAGACCGTAAAAGAGTTTGCCGTCTTTGATCCGGAGTTTGAGATTCCGGAACAGGGAACGGAAAAGCACCACTTCCAGGATCATGCGCATCACCACACCGCCGGCCGTATCCGGACAGTCCAGTTTTGACTGTCTGATCCAGGGAAGCGATTTCTGCTGACCGCAGGTTGTGGGAATCCGGAAGGGCACCGGCGAAGAGGCCCATCCCATGATCCGGTACACAAATCCCGCAATGAACACGGCCAGGGCCGCATACGGAATCACAATACCGAAGACAACCTGAAGCCCTGCCACTTCAACACCCGCATACGCAAGGAGGAAGAGCAGAATCACTGTCATGAAGGAAAACAAGTACTTTACATTCATTCAGCATTACCTCACTTTGCGGCTTCGGACAGTCTGACGACCGCCCCAAACCAGATTTGAATTAATATATTATTGCCTAAAATCCCGGCCCATCATCCGGAATTTCCTCCACCAGCCCCGCCCTGGAAAATGCGCTGTAAAACTTGCTTTTTTCATGGCTTGCCTTCAGTTGGAAAATGGTCTGCGCACACCGCATGTATATATTGAAAGCAATGAGCGCAAGTTCATCAATTTTTTTCTCAAAATCCTGCAGTTCCCTGAGTTTCTGCATATCCTTCAGTTCCGTGTGCAGATCTTCCCTGACAATCTGTTTCAGAAAAAAAATGAAACTTACAGCCTGGGAAGGCGTAAACATGGCCTGCACGGCCCGGATTCTGATCACCGGATCCAGAACTGCTGACAGCAGATCCCTGTCCGGCTGTGCCTTCAGCATCTCATCAAACACCCCTTTGAGGCTTTCCATGGTGGTGCTGCCCACCGGATTGGCAAAAGGGTCCTTCTGCTGCTTCAGAAACCTTGAAGTATCAGGCGGATAGGTATCCACAACATGTTCAAACCATTTCTTCACAACGGCAGATTTTTTTTCCGCCAGCAGTATTTCCAGTCCCATATTCAGATTCCCATCCCCGCAGTTTGTGTTTTTTCCATGCCAGACACTGTAACCGTATATTTCCGCATATCCTTAAGTGAGTTCTGAAAATGAATGTCCCTGTTCAGTCACCTGAAAGATTTGACAACTTTTGGAAAGTTGTCAAATCTGAGGGATGTTCTTTTCCGGAAATCTCCTGACCCCCGTTTCCCAGAGCAATACCTCATCTCCGACCGCGGGATCGGTGACAGTATGACGTGGCAATACTGTATCCCCTGCCCTGTATATTCCGGAACGGATGCTATAAACAATTTTATGCAGTTATGTCAAGACCAAATGCAAAAATAAGACACAGGGGAAACAGGCTGATGCATTGAAATCCGAAAGAAATAAGGATTAAAGATGCCTGTGAAAAAACAGTTTTGCCTCTTGCCTTAAAAGACTGACTCAGGTATAAAACAAGGACGTTCCCGGATACGGGATGGCAAATGAACTATCCTGACATGATGACGTTGAATCCCGATACCCTGATTCTCAGACAAAGGACAGAGCGGATACCCAAACCATGAAAAACAGAACACCTGTGGCCGTCGTAGGGATGGGCGGAGTGTTTCCCCGCGCATCTGATCTGCATACCTTCTGGCAGAATATTGTCTCCAAAACCCCGACTGTTTCCCAAGCTCCCCAAGACAGATGGATAGTTCCTCCGTATGCCATGTTTCATCCCCTGCCCATGCCGGACAAAGCCGTCTCCAAAAGAGCCTGTCTTGTGGAAGCGGATTTCGGTTTTGATCCGGATGGATTTGATCTGGATGCCTCTCTGATCCGGGAACTGGATCCCCTGTATCATATGGTGCTTCATGCCGGACGTGCGGCTTTTGCAGACTGCGCCATGCAGAAAACGGACAGAAAACGCATCGGGGTTGCCCTTGCCGCCATCGCGCTGCCCACAGATTCAGCATCTTTTCTCTGCCGGGAAATTCTGGGGTCTGCACTGTACAGACGTCTGTTCGGGGAATCAGCGGAATCCGGGAGAAAACTCAGCCTGAGCAGAAACCAGTGCCTGTCCGCACGGGTGACCAGTCTGCCCGGAGCCATTCTTGCCAGAGCCTTGGGTTTGGGAGGGGGAAGTTTCACATTGGATGCCGCGTGTGCGTCTTCCCTGTACGCAGTCAAACTGGCCTGTGACGAGCTGCAGTCCGGACGGGCAGATGCAATGCTGGCAGGCGGAGTTTCCCGTCCCGAATGCCTTTACACGCAGGTGGGATTCAGTCAGCTTCGTGCGCTTTCCCCTTCGGGCATCTGCGCTCCCTTTGATCGGAATGCAGACGGTCTGGTGGTCGGAGAAGGCGCGGGCATTCTGGTTCTCAAGCGGCTGGAAGACGCTCTGGCGCACGGAGACAGAATTTATGCGGTCATCCGGGGAATCGGTCTTTCCAATGACATGCGGGGCAATCTGCTGGCTCCTGACACTGAGGGACAGGTTCGTGCCATGCGCGGGGCTTATGAAATCGCGGGACTGACTCCCCCTGACATGGATCTGATTGAATGCCACGGCGCAGGCACTCCGGTCGGGGATCGCACGGAACTGATCAGTTTGAACACTTTATGGGGAGAATCGGTCTGGCATCCGGGGCAGTGCGCGATTGGTTCCATCAAATCCATGATCGGTCATCTGCTTACCGGCGCAGGCGCGGCAGGCATGATCAAAACCCTGCTGGGTATGCACCATCATGTTCTTCCCCCTTCCCTGAATTTCACACAGCCCCATGAAAACAGTCCTCTGCACAGCAGTCCTTTCCATGTGCAGACCGCAGCAGAGGAATGGAAAACCCGGAGTGCGGACATTCCCAGACGCGCGGCTGTCAGTGCATTCGGATTTGGCGGAATCAATGCGCATCTGCTGTTTGAAGAACATAAGGTGTCAGGTGTCAGGTGTCAGGTGTCAGGTGTCGGGGAAAACCTGAAAAAAAATGAATTGATAACTGATAACTGTTCACTGAACACTGATAACTGTCCTGTAGCTATAATCGGCATGGCAGCACGGATCGGAACCCTGAAAAACCTGCGCGAATTTCAGGAGGCTGTGTTCAACGGGGAATCCGCAATCCGAAAACGTCCTGAATTTCGTTGGAGAGAGGCTGATGACATTGCAGAGGAATTTCTGAATGAACAGGGAAACTGGGGTGCATACATGGAAGAATTTTCTCTGTATGCCGGAGAATTCAGCATTCCGCCCAAAGAAATTCCCGACATTCTGACCCAGCAACTGCTCATGCTCAAAGTTGCCGCAGCCGCGCTCAGAGACGCTGGACTGCCTTTGAAAGAATACCGTCCCCGGATGGGTGTCACCATTGGCATGGAATTTGACATGGAAGACACGGATTTTCATCTGCGCTGGAATCTGTTCAATGAAATGGAAAAACGCAAATCCGGTCTTTCTGAATCTGAGGCTGCGAAAAAACTGGAGCAGATGCGGGATCAGACTGGCAAACCCCTGACATCTTCACGGGTTCTCGGTTCTCTGGGCGGCATTGTTGCCAGCCGGGTGGCACGGGAATTCCGTTTTGGCGGTCCCAGTTACACCGTATCAGCAGAAGCCGCATCCGGCATCAGAGCATTGGAGATTGCTGTTCGCTCTCTGCAGCAGGGGGAATGCGATCTGTTTCTCACCGGAGCCATTGATCTGTGCGGAGATCTGCGCAATATCGCAGCCATGTCCGGTATCCGTGGCTTTGGCAAAAATGAAACCGTACGCCCCTTTGATCGGAACGCGGACGGAAGTGTTCCGGGAGAAGGCGCAGTCGCTCTGATGCTGAAACCTTTGGATAAGGCTTTGGCAGATGGTGACAGGATTTACAGCGTCATCAAAGGCTTTGGCAGTGCGTGCGCGGGAGGCATTGACAATCCGGTTCCGGACAAATCCGCATATGTGAATTCTCTGCATCAGGCAATATCTGACGCGCAGACAGATCCGGGAACCATTTCTTATATTGAAACACATGGCAGCGGTGATCCCAATGAGGACAGACTGGAAACCGAGGCTTTGCATGATGTGTTTGTCGATGGGAAATCCCAGCCCGCGATTGGTTCCCTCAAACCGCTTACAGGAGACACTGGAGCGGCTTCGGGTCTGGCCTCGGTGGTCAAAACAGCGATTTGTCTGTATCAGGAAATCCTTCCGCCTTTAAAAAATTATGTGAGTCCCAAAGAAGAGATTTGGGAAATGGAAATCTTTCATATTCCGGCATTTCCCCAATTCTGGCTTAGGGACAGAAAAGAAGGTCCCCGCTGCGCGTGTGTCGCGTCCATGAGTTGGGATGGCAACTGTTCACATGTGATTCTGGAGGAAGCACAATACGCAAAACACATGCCCCGTCAGGTTATGCAGGAACGCAGACGTCCCCTGGGAATGCACCCGGCAGGACTTTTTGCAGTGGAAGCAGACAGCCCCGAAGAACTGATCCGGGAACTGGAGGTTCTGAAAAATCACGCGCAAAATTATGATCACATGGAAAATGCAGCACGGGGCTGGTATGAGGTCAAAAAAGGACTTCACCCGGAAAAACCCTGCGCGCTTTCCCTGCTTGCCAAAGATTACTGGCAGTTGGAAACATGGATTGAACAGGCAAAAAGGGCGGTGGGTTCCGGAATTCCCAAAAAAATGATCGGCCCCAGCGGTGTGAGTTATTTTCCCGAACCTTTGGGAGCAGTGGGGGAAATCGCATTTGTGTTTCCGGGTTCAGGAAATCATTATGCAGGCATGGGCAGAGTGCTGGGTGTGCGCTGGCCCGAAATCCTGCGGGAAATGGATGCCAGAACCCTGCGCCTGAAAACCCAGATGGTTCCTGCCTGTTACATGCCCTGGCGAATTTCATGGGAACCGGGCTGGGAGGCAGACGCGTACCGAAAAATCATTTCTGATCCCCTGTTTATGATTTTCGGTCAGGTGGTTCACGGCGGAATTGTGTCCAATCTGGTGCAGCGTTTTGGCATAAAACCTCGCGCGGTCATTGGTTACAGTCTGGGTGAATCCGCAGGCTATTTTGCCACAGGTGCATGGCCGGAACGGGATGAAATGCTCAGGAGAATGCGGAACACAAATCTTTTTACAACAGAACTGGCCGGGCCATGCCATGCGCTGCGCAAGGCATGGAAAATTCCCAAAAATCAGCCTGCGGAATGGTGCGCGGCTGTCATCAACCGTGCTGCTCACATTGTGCGGGAAATTATTGGAAAATGGCCGTATGCCCGGCTGCTCATTGTGAACACTCCGGATGAATGCGTGATTGGCGGTCAGAAATCCCATGTGGAGGCAGTAATCAAAGAACTGAAATGCGAAGCCATTTTTCTTGATGGAGTGGTGACTGTTCATTGTGATGCCGCGCTGCCCGCAGCAGAGGCATACAAAACCCTGCATGTTTTTCCCACACACGCGCCGGAAGGTATCCGCTATTACAGTTGCGGATGGGGAAAAGCCATTGATCTCAATGAACAAAGCGCTGCAGAATCCATTCTCCGGCAGGCCACGCACGGATTTGATTTTCCTGCCACCATTGAACAGGCATATGCGGACGGTGTTCGCATCTTTCTGGAAATGGGGCCTCAGTCTTCCTGCAAACGCATGATTGATCGGATTCTCCACGGAAAACTCCATTCTGCCATTTCCGCGTGTATGCGGGGCGAGGATGATTATCTGACGGTACTGAAATTTCTTGGCACTCTGATTGCAGAACGGGTGGATGTGAATCTGGACAAATTGTATGGGGAAGAGGCATATCCGACTGTGATAAAAGACAGGCAGGAAGGGATACGGGGGGAAAAGATTACGCGGATTGTGGGGAAGGTGTCAGGTGTCAGGTGTCAGGTGTCAGGGATTGGGGAAAAGGGATTAGGGGCTGGGGATTTGTCTGCAGACCGGGTGCAACAGAGTGAAACCCAACATTCAGATGTCAGTGGACAGTTATCAGTTACCAATGAATCCTCTGCAGGTTGGGTGGTGGAACGAAGTGAAACCCAACATTCAGATGTCAGTGAACAGTTATCAGTGAACAGTTATCAACCATCAGTAAGCAAGCAAGCATTGACGGACAGGGAAATCCAGTATCCGAAATTCAATATTCAGGAGATGGTGAACAGGGAAACCTCTGCTGATCAACATGAAGTTTGGCACTCTGATTCTGTTGCATCAGATTCCCCACATCCTGCTGCGGAAGAAGAACCGGATCAGTTGTCAATTAACGAAATGAAAAACAATCCAATGCCGGAAATGTATCAGCATGTGATGGCAGATTATGACAGACTGATTGCACAGAATGCTGAAATTCATCAGCAGTTTCTGGATTTTTCCGATGAACTGAGTCAAAATTTTGCCAAAGCATTTGCCATGCAGACGCAACTGCTGGAAAAAATGATGGTTTCACCCTCCCCCAGCCCCTCCCGTCAAGGGAGGGGAGTTATCAGCCCGCCTCCATTGGAAAAGGAAAAAGACTATATCAGTTCCCCTCCCCCGGAGGAAAAGGGAAAAAACATTATCTATTCCTCTCCCCTGGTGGGAGGGGATAGGGGAGGGGGAAAATCATCTCCTCCTCTTTTCCCCAGAGAAATGTGCATGGAATTTGCCATTGGTTCCATTGCAAAGGTGCTTGGCCCTGAATTTGCGGAAGTGGATACTTATCCGGTGCGTGTGCGTCTGCCGGATGAGCCTTTGATGCTGGTGGATCGCATCATGGCAGTGGAAGGGGAAAAAGGTTCCCTGACTTCGGGACGTGTGATTACCGAGCATGATGTGCTTCCCGGCGCATGGTATCTGGACGGCGACCGCTCGCCGGTGTGCATTTCTGTGGAAGCAGGACAGGCTGATCTGTTTCTCTGTTCGTATTTGGGAATTGATCTCAAAGTCAAAGGCACAAGAGCCTATCGGCTGCTGGATGCCAAAGTGCGTTTTCACCGGGGACTGCCCCGCGCCGGAGAAATTATTCAGTATGACATTCACATTGACAAATTTGTGCATCAGGGTGACGTTTCCATGTTTTTTTTCCGCTTTGAGGGCAGTATCAATGGAGAACCCCTGATTTCCATGCGGGACGGCTGCGCGGGTTTTTTCACTCCGGAAGAAGTGAAAAATTCCGGAGGCATTATTCTTACGGCTGAAGACCGGCAGAACCATCCGGGAAAAAAGGATTTCAGTGATCTGCTTCCCATGTCAGTGGAATCTTACAATGATGATGCCATTGAAGCCCTGCGAAAGGGAGATGCAGCCGCGTGTTTCGGTTCTCTGTTTGCAGACATGCAGATTCCTGCGTCTCTGCGTCTGCCCGGAGGAAAAATGCGCCTGATTGACCGGGTTCTGCACCTTGATCCATCTGGCGGACGTTTCGGTCTGGGACTGATTCAGGCAGAGGCTGATATTCATCCAAATGACTGGTTTCTCACCTGCCATTTTGTGGATGACAGGGTCATGCCCGGAACCCTGATGTATGAATGCTGCGCGCATACGCTCCGGGTTTTTCTCCAGTGCATGGGCTGGATTCTGGAAAGACCGGATTTGTGTTATGAACCCGTGATTGGCGTTGAGGCTGTGCTGAAATGCCGGGGGCCGGTAACTCCGGAAACAAAGCATGTGGTGTATGAAGTGGAGATTAAGGAAATCGGCTATAATCCGGAGCCTTATGTGATTGCAGACGCGCTGATGTACGGAGACGGGCATAAAATTGTGCGTTTTACTGACATGTCACTGAAACTCAGCGGAACCACCCGCGAAGAATTGGAAGAGTTCTGGACACGCAGAAGCAGTCCGGTTTCTTCTGACAAAAAAGAATTGTATACCAAAAAACAGTTGCTGGCTTTCTGTGAAGGCAAACCGTCAGAAGCATTTGGGGAACCGTACAAAATTTTTGATGCGGAAAGAAAGATTGCACGTCTGCCCAGACCCCCGTATTTTTTCATGGACAGAATCACATATGCAGAACCCGAACCCTGGGTACTGAAACCCGGCGGCTGGATTGAGGCAGAGTATGATCTGCGGGGAAATGAATGGTATTTCCGTGCAGATCGCAATCCCCGGATGCCGTTCTGCATTCTGCTGGAAATTGCCTTGCAGCCCTGCGGCTGGCTTGCGGCTTACGCGGGTTCCGCACTGAAAAGTGACATTGACATGAAATTCCGGAATCTGGGCGGAAATGCTGTTCTGCACCGCAATCTGCGCCCCGAACCCGGAACCCTGACCATGCGCTCCCGCATGACAAAGGTTTCGGAAGCAGGAGGCATGATTATTGAAAATTTTGACATGGAAGTTCTGCAGAACGGGAAAATGATTTACAAAGGCGACACCTATTTCGGTTTCTTCTCCGCGCAGGCACTTGCCAATCAGGTGGGCATTCAGGGCGCAAAGGAAAAGGCATATCAGCCGTCAGCAGAGGAAATGTCACGGAGCCGGTCTTTTCTCTTTGCAACAGAAGCCCCGCTCTCTCCCCGTGATGCAAATCTGACCCATGCAGATACCCCTGCCATGCCAGCCAAAGCCCTGCGCATGATTGACCGGATTGAGATTTACATACCGGACGGAGGTCCGCACGGACTGGGATTCCTCCGGGGAGTGAAAACGGTGGATGTTGATGAGTGGTTTTTCCATGCGCATTTTTATGAGGATCCGGTCTGCCCCGGTTCTTTGGGTTTGGAATCCTTTATTCAACTGATGAAATTTGCCGCGCTGGATCGCTGGCCACATCTGAAAAACACCCACTGCTTTGAAACCGTGACAGATGACACGCACCGCTGGATTTACCGGGGCCAGATCATTCAGAAAAACAGAAAAGTGGAAGTGGATGCGGTCATCACCAGAATTGAGGAAGGGCAAAATCCCGCGATTTGGGCATCCGGGTATCTGAAAGTGGATGATCTGTATATCTATCAGATGAAGAATTTCGGGCTGCGGCTGGTCAGGGAGTGATGAGGGAGACTATGGCCAACAGCATAGTCCCTTCAGGGAAGGGGGGATGGGCTCTGTCAGAATGAAAAGTCCCACTGCCCAAAATCCTGATTCACCTGATTTACCATTTGAATCTAAGGGAATTTGTGTACAATTCCCGTATTGCTGTTGACAGGATTTCTGTTGTTTTCCTCCTCGGCGGTGTCACGGCTGATCTTCTGCGCATACCTCTTTATCCCCGCTTATCCCTTTATACAGATGCCGCCCCAGCATGGGATTGTAAGATGTCCAGGCGGTTGCGGGATTTTCTTTCGCGATGAATTCCCGCAGCCCGTTCATCTTGGCATCTATGTCGTCTATCTGGTTGAGCAGCACGGCCTCAATGATTCTCGGCGGTTCGGGTGAACCGAATTCCCTGCTTCCGTGGTGGCTGACAATCATATGCTTGATGAGCATGGCGGTTTTTTGGGGAAAATCCTTCAGTTGCCGGAGTTTCTCATCCACCATGCCGCAGCCGATGACAATATGGGTCAGCAGTTTTCCCTCATCTGAATAGTCAATGCTGTATTCATAGGCAAACTCCCGTGTTTTGCCAATATCATGGAGGATGACCCCGGCCAGCAGAATATCCAGATTCACTCCGCTGTAATGTTTGGCAATTTCCTTTGCCAGAATGGTCATGGAAAGGGTATGCTCCAGCAGGCCGCCTATGTAGGCATGGTGCATTTTCTTCGCTGCCGGCGCGGTTTTGAAGCTTTGGGCAAAGTCTTCATCCTGCCAGAAGGCATTGAGCAGATTTCGGATATGTTCATCTTTGATGCACTCATTCACTGTCTTTTTCAGCCGTTCGAACATGCTCTCTCTGTTGCGCTGCGTAACCGGAAGAAAATCAGCCGGATCAACCGATTCCTTTTGGCAGAGGATCAGTTCTTTTACCGAGAGCTGCAGACTGCCCCGGTATTCAGAAACCGTTCCCATGACACGGACAAAGTCACCGCTGTCTGCGATCTTTCCGATCTGGTCCACATTGTCCCAGGCAACCCCTTTCATGTCTCCGGTTTTGTCTGCAAACACAAAGGAAAGGTAGTTTTCCCCGTTTTTCTTCTGAGACAGATTTTTTTCCGTTATGACAAACACATCCTCCACCCGGTCGCCCCCGGCAAGACTGCTGATGTATCGCGGTTTCATGTTCCGGCCCCACAGTTTTCTGTAAGCATGTTGTATTGGTTTCCTTTCCGGCATCCATCCTGCTGCCATTAACTCAGGCAGAGAACCCGGTTTCCTGACTGTCATGATCTGAACTGATTGTCTGAACCCGGATTTTCAGGATTGACGGATTCACAGAATGCAAACATCATGAAAATTCTCTCATCCTGTGAATCATGGTTTACGCCCTGTCACGCGGAAAACTCTCCGAGTCCTTATTTATTTACATTATTTTTATTATTTATCAACAGAATTCTTTCCTGTCCGTACCGAAGAATGAGGATCGGAACAGAACTGACTGAACCCGGGAAGAATTCTCCGGATTTATTTTCTCCTTCTTTGACAATTTACTGGATAAATCCGCAGATTTTGATATACTTTGAAAAAAATGGAAAAATCGAAAACACACATCCTGAAGAGGATTCTGCACCATGAAAAAAATACAGTCTGTTCTGATTGCTTTTTCTGTTTTTCTTCTGTCCGGCCTTTGTCTTGCCGAAGATGGGCAATGGTCTGTGATGATCCGGCCAAAGGCCCGGATTCTCAACAGTATCTGGGGAATTTCCGCGTCTGATGTGTTTGCTGCGGGAAATCACGGAACCATACTTCATTATGACGGAAGCACATGGCAGTTGATGGAAATCCCCACAGAAGAAAATCTCTCAGACATATGGGGAACCGAAAAAGACAAAGTGTTTGCCGTGGGGGACAAGGGAACAGTGCTTCGTTATGACGGCGTACAATGGCAGAGAATGGACAGCAGAACAGGGGAAAATCTCAGGGCAGTCCGGGGAAACACCTCCGGCATTTTTGCTGTGGGAGAAAAGGGAACCATTCTCCGGTATGACGGAACAGCATGGACGGCTGCAGACAGCGGAACAGCAGTGACCCTCTACAGCATATGGGGAAGTCCGGGAGCGGATCTGTTTGCTGTGGGCGGAGGCGGAACCATTTTGCAGTATGACGGAACACGATGGAATCCGATGTCTGTCAGTGGCGGCAGAAATCTCAGGACAGTCTGGGGATTTTCCTCTTCAGACATTTATGCTGCGGGTTCCGGCGCGGTACTGCACTATGACGGAAGAAACTGGCAGACCATGGAATCCAATTTTTATCCGATAGTGGATCTGTGGGGAACTTCCGGATCAGATCTGTATTCGGTCGGCTCTTCTCTGTCGGGTCAGACGGCTGTGCTTTGGTATAATGGCAGAGAATGGAAAGATACCAAAGCAGACATGGATATTCCCCTTTATGCCATATGGGGAGACGGAAAAGGCAAAGTGTTTGCTGCCGGGGGAAATTCCGGGCAGGGCGGGGCAGTTTACTCTTATGACGGCGGGAACTGGCAGCAAATCTGGGGGCAGAGTGCATCTGATCTGACCCGGAAAATACATGCTGTCCGGGCTTTTTCCGAAAATAATGTTTTTGCTGCGGGAGAAGGCGGAATTATTCTGCATTATGACGGGACCGCCTGGTCTGCCATGAACAGCGGCACGGAAAAATCTCTTTCTGCCCTGTGGGGAAGTTCCGGAACCAGTGTTTTTGCAGCAGGGGAATCCGGAACCATTCTGCATTATGACGGAAATGCATGGCAGAAAACAGACAGCGGAACCACTTCCGATTTGTATGACATATGGGGATATGAGAATGTTTCCGGTGAACTGTCTGAACTGTTTGCCGTGGGAGACAAAGGAACAGTTCTGCACCGGAAAGATGGCAAATGGAAAGGGATGGTCAGCGGGGCAGGCATCCGGCTGGAAGGGGTATGGGGTTTTGCAGATGAAAAAGGCATTGAGGTGTTTGCAGCCGGATACAATGGTGTGATTCTCCGCTATGACGGCAGTCAATGGAGGCAGATGCAGACCCCGGTGGAAAAAAACCTCCATGATGTATGGGGATATGCAGATGAAACGGGTGTCACGGTCTTTGCCGCGGGAGATCGGATTACAGAAAAAAAGACAAATTTTCTCCGCCATGAGGGAGTGCTTTGGACTCTGGCAGAAACAGGACAGACTGAAACCCTGCACACGATCTGGGGAGACAGCGGATCCGACATCTTTGTCGGAGATCGCAAAGGCGGCATCCGCCATTATGACGGGAAAACATGGAATACAGCATACACCGGACAGGAAAGCCCCATTCTTGATATACACGGAATCCCCAAAACTCCGGGCAGGGTTTCATCCGTGTTTGCCGTGAATGCTGAGGGAGCAGTTCTGCGGTATACGGCTCTCGCGGTTTTTCTGCCTGAAGCTGTGCAGGAAGGGGAAGCATCTGCACAGGGAACTGTGGTGCTTCCTTATGCTGCGTCCCGGGACACCCAGATTTCTCTGACATCAGATGACCCGTCTGAAATCACTGTCCCTGCAGTTGTCACGGTTCCCGCGGGGCAGATTTCGGCAATGTTTCCGATCACGGTTTCTGACGATGCCGCAGTGGATGGAACCCGGTCTGTGCTTATCCGGGCATCGTGTGCGGACTGCAATTCCGGAAGCACGATCATCCGGGTGCATGACAATGAAACCGCTGCCCTGAGTCTGAATCTTCCTGACACGGTATTTGAGGGAGACGGGCTGCTGACAGGTTCCGGAACTCTCTTTGTCAGCCCTGTTCCGGAAAAACAACTGTCTGCATCCCTGCTTTCCTCCCATCCGGACAGACTTTCTGTTCCCCGAAATGCAACCATTCCCCCAGGTCAGAGCAGTGTCACATTTGATCTGCTGATTGGAGATGATGGGGAAAAAGGCAATACACAGACTGTGACAGTCACAGCCTCAGTGACCGGATGGACGTCTGGCAGTGCAGACATTCAGGTGACAGACAATGACCGTTACGGTCTGATTCTGAGCATACCCAAAACAGTCGCGGAAAAGAATCTGGCGATTTCCGGAACAGTTTCTCTCACAGAACCCATTGAAACTGATCTCCTGATTCACCTTGCCCCAGATGACACTTCCGAAATCCGTGTTCCCGATACCGTGACCATTCCGGCAGGCAGCATTTCGGCTGTGTTTGAAATTTCCCCTGTGAGGGACTGGCTTTCGGACAATCCGCAGACCGTTTCTCTCACAGCCGCATCATCCGGTTTTGCACCCGCGAAAGCGCAGATCACTGTAACAGACAGTGACAGCATCTGGCCGTCTGTGCGGGAGGGAACCAGTATTCTGCGGGCTGTATGGGGCAGTTCGGAAAAGGATGTGTTTGCTGTGGGATGGGATGGAATGATCCTGCATTATGACGGAAACCGGTGGCAAGCCATGGACAGCGGAACCGGAGAAGCCCTGCGTCATGTCTGGGGATATGATGCAGGCACTGTTTTTGCTGTGGGCGGGGATACCAGCGGCCCTGTGATTGTCCGGTATGACGGGACTGCATGGAACCTGGTTTACACCCGGCCGGCCGGGCTTCTCAACGGTGTATGGGGGATTTCGCCGGACAATATATGGGCAGTGGGCAAATTTGATACCACCAGAGGAATGATTCTGCATTGGGATGGAGCGGAGTGGAAAGAGACTGGACCGCCAAATCTTTCAGAACTGTACGGTATCTGGGGGACTTCGGCTGAGGATATATTTGTTTCAGGAACCAAAGGACAGATTCTGCACTGGGACGGACAGACATGGAGTGAGATGACAAGCGACACGACTGCAACGCTTCGATCTGTCTGGGGAAGCGGAAAAAACGATGTGTTTGCCGTTGGACTGAATACCATTCTGCATTATAACGGTACGGTCTGGTCATCCATGAAAGAAGGATCAGGAAGAAATCTTTACAATATATGGGGAACCGGTCCCGACAATGTGTATACCACCGGAAACAAGGGACTGATCCTGCATTATGACGGAAGACAGTGGCAGGAGGAGGCCAGCGGAACCGAACATGGGCTGTGGGGAATCCGGGGCTGTTCAGAAAACAATGTGTTTGTCAGCGGTGAAAAGGGAGTTGTGCTGCACAATGACGGCACCGGGTGGAAAACCCTGAAGGAAGCAGATATACAATACAACGGCATCTGGAGCTTTTCCTCTGAAAACGCAGCAGAGGCGGTTGCTGTGGGCGAGGCCGGGAGCATCCTTCATTATGACGGAAGCGAATGGAAAGAGAAGGGAAAAGGGCTTTATCCGAATCTCAACGGTGTCTGGGGCCGATCTCCCTGGGAAATTTACGCTGTTGGCAATGAGGGAACTCTTCTTCATTTCAACGGTGTGAAATGGCACAGGCAGGACAGCGGCACCTATGTGAATCTCTATGATGTGTGGGGACTGCCGGAGGATTCGGGACAGGATGTGTTTATTGCGGGCGATAAGGGAACCGTGCTCCATTTTGACGGGCACCAGTGGCAGCGCATGAATACCGGCACAGAACTGAAACTGCAGGGTATCTGGGCAGCAGAGGCAGACACAGAGGCCGGATACAAAATTTTTGCTGCAGGATCAAAAGGGATTGTCCTGCATTTTGACGGCAGCACATGGCATCACCGGTATATCACCAGAAGCACAAGCAGTGCAACAGATTTGTATGACATATGGGGCAGTTCTCCAGAAGATGTGTATGCGTGCGGCGCGGGCGGAGGGCTTTTCCATTATGACGGATACAACTGGCATGAGATCAGGACAGACACGAATACCACTTTCCGGGGCATGTGGGGAAGTTCCGCCTCAGATGTGTATGTGCCCGGATACGGTGTGATCCTGCATTATGATGGCAGTGAATGGATACGGATGCCCGCTCCTCCGAAAATATTCAATGCAGTCTGGGGCCTTTCGCGTTTTGACCTGTTTGCCGCAGGCAATTTCGACACCCTTGTGCGTTATACGGCTGTTGCCATTGCTGTTCCGGAACAGGTGAACGAAGGAGCAGGGGTTCTCGCCGCGATGGGAAAAGTCTCTGTTTCAGTGCCTCCGGAAACTGATCTTTCTGTACGCCTGACCTCCCATGATCCTGCGGAGATTTCTGTTCCGGATACCGTTGTCATTCCGGCCGGGCAGCGTGAGGCATTTTTTGATCTCACGGTTCATGAAGATGCCATTGCGGACGGCACACAGCGGGTTGCAGTGACCACCGCTGCCGCGGGTTACAGTCTGGGAACAGTCTTTATCCGCGTTCCGGACAATGAAACCGCTGTGGTGAATGTCCAACTGCCCGAAAGTGCAGGAGAGGGAGACGGCATTCTGACAGCGCAGGCTTCTGTTTTTCTGCACACAGAAGAGGGGGAGGAACTGACTGCTCAAAAACCTGTGCGTGTTTCCCTTCTGTCAGACTGTCCGGAAGAAGTCTCTGTTCCAAATGCCGTTATTGTTCCAGTCGGGCAGAGTTTTGCGGATTTTGATCTGCAGATCATTGATGACACGGTTTTTGACGGTCCCCGGACTGTGCGCATCACCGCATCTGTGGAAGGGTGGACATCCGGCAGCGCGGACATGGAAATTTCCGACAATGAAAAAGCCCAAATCATCATTGAAATTCCGGATAAGGTGTCTGAAAATGAGGCAGACACAGTCATCAGCGGAACAGTATCCGTGGAGGGGACACTTCTGTGGGATTTGACCGTTGATTTGTTTTCAGACAGCATCAGCATCACTGTCCCGGATACTGTCACCATTCCGGCCGGACAGTCCTCTGCGGAATTCACATTCACTGTAAACGATGATGCGGAAATCAATGGTGAGCGCAAAGTTGCACTCACTGCCTCTGCTCCGGGATGGGAGAGCAAAGAGGCAATAATCAGCATAACGGACAATGATCCGGGCGAACTCCGTTTTCCTTCTGCCAAATTCAGCATGTGGAAGGAAGATGACGAAATTGCGATCCCTGTCTGCCGTTATAACAGTTCTGACGGTCAGATCAGCGTTCGTTACACTGTGGAAGATGAAATCTCCGGCACCGGTGCGGATGACAGTTCCGGCACTTTGGTATTTGAAAACCGGGAAAGGAACAAACAGATTCTTGTTTCCCGTATCCGTGAACGCGGAGAAAAAATCACCCTTTCCCTGTCTGATCCGGGAGGAGGTGCGGTTCTCGGTGATCCCGCGAGTGCTGAAATCTTGCTTGTTGAGACCATGTCCTGGAATCAGGAAACGCAGATTGCACAAAAGCATCTGCGCGGTATTTGGGGAACCGGCTCAGGCGATGTGTTTGCTGCGGGATGGGGCGGAACTGTTCTGCATTATGACGGCAGCACATGGAAAGATATAAGCCCGGATACAGCAGGAAATCCGGTTTTTCTGGAAGATGTATGGGGCAGCAGCGGAAACAATATTTTTGCCGTGGGACATAACGGTGTCATCGGTCATTACAGCGGAAGCGAATGGCAGCCTGCGGAAAGCCCGACAGATCAGCATCTCTATGCCATCTGGGGACCGGCCGGAGCAGAAAGCGGCATTTTTGCCGCAGGTTCCGGAGTGTTCCTGCGTTATGACGGAAACAGTTGGAAGGAAATGAACCTCAGCATTGAAAATCCTGACATCCGGGATATATGGGGAGAAAATGCGGACAGTGTGTATGCAGTGGGAACAGAGGGACTGATTCTGCATTATGACGGCCAGAGCTGGCGGAAAATGGAAAGCGGTACGTCAAATCATCTCTACGGGGTATGGGGCTGCACCCCCCTCAATCCCCCCTTGACGGGGGAAGCAAAGGGGGGGGTGTTTGCCGTGGGTGCAAACGGTGTGATTCTGCATTATGACGGCTCTGCATGGCAGGAAATGAGCAAAAATGTGAACCGTTTCATTCTTTTTCTGGAATCCGTATGGGGACAGTCCCCAGACAGCGTTTTTGCCGCAGGCAGTGAGGGAATCATTCTTCATTATGACGGAAGCACCTGGACAGAATGGGAAAATCTTGCCGGCAGTTCTTTGTCAGCGCTGTGGGGGCCGTCTGCCGAAGGCAATGCAGCGGATATGTTTGCCGTTGGAGAAACCGGGACAATCCTGCATCTTGAAGCGGAATAATGTGAATGCTGAGAAACATGCCGATCCGATTTTGTTTTTTCGTCATTCCCGCGAAAGCCGGAATCCAGCAATGTGAGTGATGAGTGATGAGTGGGCAATTGCGCCGTCATTCCTGCGAAAGCCGGAACCAGCAATGTGAGTGATGAGTGGACAATTGCGCCGTCATTCCTGCGAAAGCGGGAACCAGCAATCTGGCTTTTATTCGTCATTCCTGCGAAAGCCGGAATCCAGCAATCTGAAATGGTTGCGTATACCAACTTTCAATTCGCGGCAAGATTGAGTCAAAAACACGAAGGTTCTTTTTGCTGAAAAATTTTTATATTGACCGGCAGGGGAAAGGAAGCAAACGTGAAATATGTGGAAGTCACAGCGGATGCAGGCAGTTGCAGAACCATTGCGGCCATTGCCAAAAAGCACAAGGCTTTTGATTTTCGCGCCGGAGTGGTGGGCACAGACGGAATGCAGACCACGAGACTGCTTGTGCCCAACAGCAAAATTCAGGTTGTGATAGACACCCTGCAGAATGTTCTGGGAGCGCAGCCCTGGGCACGAATAACGGTTCTGGCAGTGGAAACTGTGATTCCCAGACCGCAGGAAGAAAATTCCAAAAAGAAAAATCCTGAGATTGCCGCACGCGAGGCTCTGTATGACAGTGTGGCAAAAAATGCAAAACTGGATCGCAATTTTATTGTGCTGGTCATCCTTTCCACAGTGGTGGCAGCCATAGGACTGACAGAAAACAATGTGGCTGTGATTATCGGAGCCATGGTGATTGCCCCTCTGCTTGGCCCCAATCTTGCCTTTGGGCTTGGCGCTGCATTGGGGGATATGTCACTGATACAAAAATCCATGCAGACCAATCTCATTGGCATTGCAATGCCCATTGCGCTGTCTTTTTTCATCGGCTTTTTCTGGCCTTCCCCGCTTTCCGGCCCGGAAATCATGGCACGTACCGAGGCAGGCATGGATTCTGTTGTTCTGGCCCTTGCATCCGGAGCCGCCGCTGCTCTTTCCCTTACAACCGGGCTTTCAAGTGTGCTGGTGGGCGTGATGGTGGCAGTGGCCCTGCTTCCGCCTGCCGCAACCATAGGTCTGATGCTGGGACAGGGAAATCTGAATCTTGCAGCAGGAGCCTCCCTGCTGCTGGCCATCAATGTGGTATGTGTCAATCTGTCGTGCAAGGTGGTTTTTTTTGCCAAAGGCATCCGTCCGCGAACCTGGCTGGAAAAAGAGAAAGCCAGACGTTCAACTCTCATCTATATCCTGATATGGATAATCACCCTGATTTTTCTTGTACTTGCCATTTATGCACGCCGGAAAATGGCCGGATAGCCCGGTGTTCCAGCAGGAAAAGCAGAGCTGTTATTCCGATTCCCCATTGGTTCTGTGCAATGCAGCCGGTCAGCAGACAGGGATGTTCATGTGCATCAGGAACACGGGACGCAGAGCGTCCCGGCGGCCTTCCCGCGCAGAGCGTCAATGCCGTTAAGTTAAGGAGAAGGAGTTTTTCAAAGCCCTGAAAGGGCGTTATGTTGCAGCCCATGGCAACGCCCTGGGAACATTGAATAAAACATGATAGTTGCCCTGAAAGGGCGCATTAAAAAATGTTTCCGGAATGTTACCGGTATATAATCCGCCCTTTCAGGGCTTATTGTATTTTTTATCCTGTATTCCCGGGCCGCCGGCCCGGGCTGTATCAATCCGCCCCTTCGGGGCTTTCCTTAACTTAATGGCATTGACGCAGAGAGTGGGAACGAGAGTAATTTTCAATGGCGAATCGGTATTAAGTTCTTCATTGCAGCCCTGCCACAAGGACAAGGAGTTTTTTCCCATGAACAGAAACATATTGTTGCTCCAAATACTTTTTCTGCTGCTTTTGCCGGTTTCCCTTTTTGCGGAAATCAGCCTGGGCGGCAGCATCGGAAATGCCGGACAGATCAGTCTCAAAGGCCCGGATTACCATATCCGGCCCGAATTCGGGCTGCAGCGCGGAGGCAATCTTTTTCACAGTTTTCTCCGTTTCGGCATCAGTGCCGGAGAGAGCGCAACCTTTTCCGGCCCCTCGTCTGTGCAGAACATCATCAGCCGTGTAACCGGCGGAGAAATATCCCGCATTGACGGCCTGCTCCGATCCGCGATTGCGGGCGCGGATTTGTATTTTCTGAATCCGGCAGGTGTCATCTTCGGCTCCGGGGCTCAACTCGACATTGGCGGCTCCTTTCATGTCAGCACGGCAGACTGTCTGCGCATGGGAGAAAACGGACGATTTTACTCCCTGCCTGTGCAGGATGAAATCCTGTCTGTTGCACCGCCGGAAGCCTTTGGTTTTCTGGAGCAGCGTGTTTCTGACAATCCTGTTCAGGCAGCCATCTGTTTTGAAAATTCCCGCATGGATTTTTCCGGGAAAACCTTTTCCGTTATCGGCGGAGATATTCACATCACTGACCACTCCGGGCTTACAGTCAACGGGGGCCAACTGAATCTGGTGAGCACAGGATCCGCTGGTGAGGTGACACTCGGGTCCGAAGGCCCGGATCTTTCCGGTTTCAGCACCCTGGGAAATGTGCTTATTTCCGGAAGTGAGGAAGGCAGACCCTCGGAAATTGATGTGCGTTACGGCAGCATTTACATTCGCAGCGGCAGTTTTGTCGCGGACAACAGCGGCATTTTTGCCGATATTCCCTATTTCGCGGAAGAGGTTTCCCCGGCTGTTTTTGACATTCGCGCGCAAACCGTGGAACTGAAAAACGGTACGATTCTTTCCACAGACACCTTTGGACGCGCACACGGTGCGGATATGAATATCACAGCCTCGGAATATGTGCAGATTTCCGCAGGCAAACTCCGGGTGGGTTCCATTGGTTCCAAAGCATCGGGAAATGCAGGTTCTCTGCATATTCAGGCTCCGGTCGTACAGATGGAAGGCGGAACGGAAATCCAGAGTGAATCCAAGGGCAAATCAGCAGGAAATGCCGGAAATGTCCGTCTGGATGCGTTGGAAAGTCTTTCTGTTTCCGACAGCTTCATAGACACCTATACCACCGGTGTGGGCAATGCCGGAAATGTCAGCATAAACGGGGGGGCGGTCGTGCTTGATGCCGGGACACAGATTCGGGCTTATACCCAAGGAAGCGGAAACGCGGGCGAAGTGAGCATTTCTGCCTCTGCATCTTTGGATTTGCTGGGAGATCCCGGTATCCGGACAGAAACCGCAGGGACCGGAAATGCCGGACAGATACTGCTGAACGCACCTGTCATCCATTTGCAGGGCAATGCTGCGGTTTCTTCCTCTGCGGGATCAGCAGAAAATTCAGGAAATGCAGGCACAATTTTCATGCAGGCAGATTCTCTCTTTCTCAGCGGAGAGAGCAGGGTAAGCACAGAAACGGGCGGCAGAGGATGGGCCGGTGATATTGAGAGTCAAACCCGAACCCTTGCAATGAACGGCGCTTCCCTGTCTTCTGCCAGCACCGCAGAATCCGGGGGCGGAGATGCGGGAACCATCACGGTTCGCGCGCAGGATTCCATTTTTCTGTCCAATGGCGCGCTGCTCAGCACCGATGCCGTGAGCGCGGGCGGCGGCAGTATCTTGGCAGAAGCCGGGAACCGAATCTCTTTGTCTGAAAGCGAAATTTCCACCAGTGTGCACAAAGGCACGGGAAACGGGGGGGACATTCGTATCGGCAATGCACAGACCGGCGAACCGGTTTTTGTCACCCTCAACCACAGCCATGTCAAAGCCAATGCAGATGAGGGAGACGGCGGAGCAGTCTTTGTCATCACTCAAAATTACCTGAAATCCGCAGACAGCGCGGTTGAGGCATCCTCCCGGCGGGGAAATGACGGAACTGTGCGGATTGAATCGCCGGATACAGATATCAGCACGGGCATGAGCGGACTGCCGGAGGAGTATCCGGATGCTTCCCAATGGGTGCAGACGCCCTGCGCGCAGCGATCCGCAGAAACTGTCAGCCGGTTTGTCATGGAAAGACGGGACGGAATTCCCCTTTCCTTTGATGACTGGCATTCTTCCCATCTGCTGCTTGCCCATCATCATTTCTCCGCACATCCGGATGGAAAATGGCTGGTGCAGCTCCTTGAAAAAGGAGACTTTCCTGAAATCATCAGAGAATTGGCAAAAAAGGAAAGAACCATACCGGAGTCCGTGCTCCTGTCTGGGGCTTACAGTGCCACCGGATACTATGGCAAGGCCATGTCTGTGCTGGAAGAAAAGAAAACATACGCGGAACATACGGAAAATCTGTCATCCAAAGCCATGTTTTACAATGCCTTTGGTGATCTGCATCTGCTGATGGGAAACAGGAAAAAGGCGATAGAATCTGTCAGAGCCGCTCTGGAAGCTGCACGGGAAACAAAGGATTTTCTGATTATCGCGGGGATTCTCAATCAGTTGGGAATTCTCCGTTCTGTAAACAGGGATTATGCGGGAGCAGTATCGGCCTGGGAAGAGGGACTCGCCCTTCTCCGGCAGTCAGAGAGGGGCAGGGAATTGCAGGCCGGGCTGATGATTAACATACTGCGGGCAGAGCAGCAGAGCGGGAGACAGGTTTCAGGTTTCAGGTTTCAGGAGATTGAAAATCTGTTTGGAATCATTGAGAAAAATCCGGATGACTGGCAAAAGGCTGGGGATTTGATCGCCTTGGCCATTCTTATGCTGAAGAATGCGAAGAAGACTGATACTCTTCCGGAATCGCTGCCTGTGATGCTTGAAAAGGCTGCGGGTATAGGAGAAAAAATTGGAAATCCGCAGATCATATCCTGGGCTTACGGCCTGACAGGACAGTATTGCGGTCGGAAAAAAGAGTATGCTGAGGCATTTTCCCACACCCGAAAGGCTGTATTTGCCGCAGATCAGGGCGATTATCCGGAAATCCTGTACCAGTGGCAGGGGCAGTTGGGAAAACTGTTCCGTGAGACAGGTGACAGGGACCAGGCCATTGCTGCCTGTGAACAGGCTGTTGAGACCCTGCATCCCATCCGCGCGGAATTTTTCACCGGGCTTCGGGATTCGCTCAGCGCATTTGCAGAGAGTGTAAAACCGGTTTATCTGGAACTGGTTTCACTCTATCTGGAAACCTCAGAACAGGCACATGAGCCTTCTGCAAAAGCAGCAGCGCTGAACAGCGCCAAAAAAACGGTGGAATCCCTGAAAACAGCCGAAGTGCAGGATTTTTTTCAGGATGAGTGCATCGCGGAGTTTGCTGCTCCGCAGGACAGGATTTCAGCCGCATCCGGCAAAACTGCGCTGCTGTATCCGATCCTGCTGGCAGATCGGCTGGTTCTGCTGCTGGATTTCTCTGAGCCCGGACAGAGCACTGACATGATTTATATCCCGGTGGAGGCAGATATTCCCGCGCTTGGCAAAAGCGTGAGACGCTTCCGGGAGGCTTTGGAAGACGCGGATGAGGATTTCACAGAAGAAGCTGCCCGCCTTTATGACTGGCTGATTCGTCCGGCTGAAGCTGAACTTGCGGCAAGAAATATTGACACCCTGCTTGTTTCACCGGACGGGCCCCTGCGCATGATTCCTTTTGCTGCCCTGTATGACGGCGAGCGCTATCTGGTGGAAACCTGCGCGATTGGCACGATTCTTTCCGCCAGTCTTACGGATGTGCGGAAAAATGCAAGCACAGAAAAGAGGATTCTTCTCAACGGCCTGTCCGAGGGGAAGGAGAGTTTTTCCCCTCTGCCCCATGTGCGTATGGAACTGGAGAATATTCAAAGCCTTGTGAAAGGCAGGATGCTGATTGATGACAGTTTTACCGTCAGGAATCTGAAAACAGAACTCGGCAATGGGCAGTTTGCCTTTGTGCATATGGCCACTCATGCGGTTTTCGGCAGAAATTATGAGGAAAGTTTTTTGCTGACCTTTGACGGCAGACTGTCCATGAATCAACTGGATCAGCTTGTTTTTTCTGAAAAATACAAAGGCAATCCTCTGGAACTGCTTACGCTGAGCGCGTGCGAGACCGCACTGGGGGATGAGCGCTCGGCTTTTGGTCTGGCCGGTGTCGCGCTTCGTTCCGGGGCCAAAAGTTCTCTGGGAACCCTGTGGAAAACCGATGATCAGGCTGCTTTTCTTACGGCTGAAGAATTTTACCGGCAGATGTCGGTTTCCGGACTGACAAAGGCAAAGGCCCTGCAAAAGGCCCAGATTCGGCTGATGCACGAGAAGAATTATGCACATCCCGCGTTCTGGTCTCCCTTTCTGCTCATTGGAAACTGGCTGTAGCAGACAACCAATTCAGTGCGCTGTGTCAGCTAAGGGAACATAAATTTGTTAAAATACCGGTTTCAGGAAACAGACACTGAAACCTGAACACTGAAACCTCAAAACCGGTATATCAGCAATTTCCAAATTCCTAATCAGTTCTGATGGCAAAATTGTCACTTCTTCTGGTCAGATGGATATTGTAATACGGATCATTTTCAATATAATCTCTCCATTTTTCCTGCATAAACCGTCTTTCGTTTATGACACGCTGATATTTCTCCGGATTTTTTTCTTTGAGCATTTCCTCATTGTCATCACCCCGGCTGACAGATTCATGATGATACAGCAGCGCGCAGGGCGTATAAACCGCGCGATAACCCTTCTGCACAGCCTTGAGGCACAAATCCACATCACTGTAAGCAATTTTGAGATTGTCTTTGTCAAGCCCGCCCAGCTCCTCAAACACTTCTTTCCGCATCAGCAGGCACGCGGCTGTTACCGCACAGCAGTTGCGGATGACACTGGCCAGCCCGAAATAACCGTTGTCCAACACAGGAAAATGCTTGAACGCGTGGCTTGCTATTCCCAGTCCCATGACAACACCCGCATGCTGAATGGTATTGTCCGGATACAGCAGTTTTGCCCCAACTGCCCCGACTTCTTTCCGCTGTGCCTGTTCCACCATTGCAGTCAGCCATTCGGAAGAAATCACTTCCGTATCATTGTTGAGCATCAGGATGTATCTGCCATCGGCTTTTGTGACAGCAAAATTGTTCATATCGGAAAAATCAAATTCCCTGTCATAGTCAATCACCCGGATATTGTCAGACTGCTGTATCTGTTCCAGATATTCAATTGTGGAAGGCTCCCGGCTCTGATTGTTCACCAGCAGGATTTCATAATTGGGATAATCTGTTTTGTTCCGGATACTTTCCATGCAGTTCCGCAATAACTGAACCTGATCCCGGAACGGAATGATGATGGACACTTTCTCTGCGTGAACAATGTTTCTTCTGACCCTGTAGGAACCGGTAAAGTGACCGTCAAGCACTTCCCCGGAAATTTCATTTCTTTCCAGATAATCCTGCAAAGCTTTTTTTGCCGAAACATAGGCATAATTCTTGGCATCGGTTGTCGCGGCAGCAGAACCCGGAATTTTCCGCCAGTGATACAGAATTTTGGAAATATGGGCAATTTTTTCCGGACTGGTCTTTTCCGTGAATCTGAGGATCAGATCATAATCCTGGGAACCGTCATATCCGGCTCTGAATCCGCCAATGGCATTTAACATATCCCGTCTGAAAATGGTAAAATGGCAGACATAATTCATGCTCAGCAGCAAATCAGGAGAATAATCCGGTTTGAAAAAAGGTTCGCACCGTTTTCCCTGCATATCCAGTTTGTCCTCATCACTGTATATCATATCCAAATGCGGATTCTGATTCAGCAGTCTGACATTTTCATACAGTGCATCCCGCGTGAGTTCATCATCATGATCCAGTGTGCCTGCAAATTCACCTGTTGCAGAACGCAGTGCTTCATTGTATGCAATGGACATGCCCTGATTTTTGGCAAAACAGGTCACCCTGATGCGTTTGTCTTTTTTTGCATACTTCTCCAATGTTTTCCGGATATGGGGCTTGGGGGAGGCATCATCCACAATGCAGAGTTCCCAATTCGGATACAACTGACTGCGGACAGAATCTATGGCTTTTTCCAGCCAGATCTGATCCACATTGTACACCGGCATCAGAATGCTGATGACAGGTCTGTATGAAAAATCAGCGATATTTCTTCGGATATGCTGCAGTTGTTCTTCAGAAAGAGAATGTTTCTTTATCCATCTGTCATAATCACTTTCCATCAGGTCTGCAATCACCGGGGTTTTGCTCTTTTTCAGATATGCTCTGCTTTTTGACAGAAAGGCTCTCAGACCTTCGCGTGTGAGTGTCAGCGCGGCCTTCTGCAGAAGCGGAACCCGGCCCAGCAGTTGGATATAAAATATCTTTCTGAACAGTTCTGCTGTTCGCCACACTTTGGAGTTTCTGATGTCCGCAATCTGGGCTTCGATATTGCGGATATGGGTTTCTTTGGCATCTGTCAGAAAAGCATAGGTGTCTCTTTGGGAAGAAATATCAGCAATCTGTCTGTCTTTATCCGCAATGACAGTTTCAAGCTCATGCCTTGCAAGTTTAAGTTCCTGAATTTCTGATTCAAGATTTGTGATACGAGTATCTGCATCCTGAATTCGGCGTTCCAGATTCTCAATATCCTGATTTTGATCCTGAATCTTCTTTTCAAGGTTATGAATAAAACGGTTTCTGTCTTCCACAACGGCATCCAGATTCCGGATATGAATCTCCTTGCTGTCAATCAGATCTCCGAGCTTTTTGATATGCCTTTCTTTTTCTTTCAGCAGGAAATCCAGATTGTCCGCATGCTGATTCCTGTCTCTGAGCAGGGTTTCCAGATTGCGGATGTGATTTTCTTTGCTGCTGATTATACGTTCCAGATTGCTTACATGCTTTTTTCTTTCCTCCAGCGCGTTTTCAATATTGCGGATGGATATATTCTTATCTGAAATCACATTCTCCAGATTGCGGATGTGCTGATTTTTTTCCTCTGCTGTCTTTGCCAGAAGAATTTCCTTTTCCCGAATATCCGATCTGAGGTATTCCACGCAGTCTTTGTATTCATCCCGCGGTGTATCCAATCTCAGCGCATCCAGCCGCGCCTGCATCTCAATTTTTCTTTCCACCTGCCGCTGTGATGCAAAAATCTGCGGATCATTTACCAGATGACGGTATCTCTCATGCACACGGCACAGGGTGGCAAGAAATTCCTGACGGTCTGCCAGTGTTTTGGAGGTCCTGTCTTCCCGTCTTGTATAGGCTGCGGTGATTTTCGGAATATGACAAAAATCATAATGAATGGAAAACCGTATCCACAAATCCCAGTCCTCATGGGAAGGCAGGTTTTCATCAAACAGACCGCTTTGCGTGAGAATATCGCGGCAATGGACAATATTCAGTGTGCTGATGTAATTTGCTGCAAGCAGACGTCCGCGATCAAAATCTCCGGTCACCGCGTTTTTTTCTTCCACAGTCACATAGCGATCCGTTATCCATGTCTGGATTCTTTCATGAGAATCTGTGTAAGCCACTTTGTATTTTCCCTGTTCCAGAACCGAAACAAGGGTTTCCAGATGATCCGGATAATACACATCATCATCATCCAGATATGCAATATAAATTCCCTTGGCCGCGCGCAGAGCCGTGTTTCTGGCCGCAGAGATGCCCCGGTTTTCCTCATGCCGGATATAAATGATATTTCCGCGGGTGTTCAGGGCATTGAGCATATCAGCCACATCCTCTCCGCCGTCATTTGCCACTATGATTTCAATCTTCGGCCAGGTCTGGGAAAGGACACTTTCCACTGCGGTTTTCAGCATGTCGGGCCGGTTATGCGTGGGAATTATGACGCTGACCAGCGGTGCGGATTCATCAGGAATCCTTTTCACAGGAACGGATTCGGCTGAAACACTGCCGATCCTGTCCGCAGAAGGCTGCATCTGCTGCATATTCTCATAAAAAAAGGAAAGTATGCCCTTATCGCGAATCTGCTTTGCATGGCAGAGAAAAAAACCTTCGGCATGGCTCACTGCACTGGTCAGTGTCAGACTCCTGTATCGGTTCAGGGCAGACGTGAATTCACCGTAAGGTCTTTCTTTCAACTGACTGGCATAAACTGCCACGGCTTCATTTTTTTTGTCCAAAACCGGTGTAATATCCACCAGTGTGTTCACAAAAACCAGGGGCTGGCTCACTTCATAAAACGCAATGGAGAAATCACGGTCACAGGTTCGGGCATAATTTTCAGCCACAAAAGCAGCAGCACGGTGATCCGGGTGCATTTCCAGCGGAGACGGCACATATACCAGTTCCGGCCTGTATTCTGCCATGAGGTCTGAAAATCTGTCTCCGGGTTCCCCGGCTTCCAAAGACGCATAAAGACTGCGATCCTCGTAAGACCAGAATTCCGTGTCAGTGACACCGAGACATCTGCATGCCTGCAAAGCCTCATCGCGTCTGAGAGCAGTATATTCCTCTTTTTCCGCAGTTCCGGAAGAATCTCCTTTGGAACCATCGGTAAGAAAAACAATTTTCACCGGATCTCCGGACTGTGTGTGCTTGCAGATGCTGCCTCCGCAGCCCAGGGTTTCGTCATCCGGGTGGGGAGCCAGCACCAGCACTTTGGCCCCTGTCAGGTTTTGGGTGTGATAAGGAACTATTTTATCTTCGCTCAGCATGATTTCTCCGTTTTTTCATAAATAAGTGCAGTACTGCCGAAACTGCCCCGTGCCAAATACAAAAAAATTCTGCAAATGGCAATAGGCAATGTTGTCTGTTTTTCAGATTCCTGTATTTCAGATTCTATTTTTTATGAACAGTTTCATTGCACAAAACAGAGAAACCCGGGACAGTCCCATGCTTCTCTTGCAAACAGAGAAAATCTGCGGTATGTAGTTCCGGAAAATTTCAGAATCATTATTTTTTAAGGCGGAAAAATATATGCTTACCGTTGATCTGCGTTCCGACACCCTTACCCGGCCCACTGAGGCCATGCGCAGGGCTATGGCTGAAGCTGAGGTGGGCGATGATGTGTTTGGGGAAGACCCCACAGTGAACCGTCTGGAGGAAATGGCGGCCCAACAGATGGGAAAAGAGGCAGCCCTGTTTGTGGCAAGCGGGACCATGGCAAACCTGGTGGCCCAGCTTACGCACTGCGGCCGGGGCGATGAAAGCCTTCTGGGGGATCACTCCCATGTGTTTTACTATGAGCAGGGCGGATCTGCCGCGCTGGGCGGCATTCATCCCCGCACAGTTCCCAATCTGCCGGACGGAAGCCTTGAGCTGAAAACCATTGAATCCGCAATCCGGTCTGAGGATATTCATTTTCCGCGCACCCGGCTGATTCTTTTGGAAAATACCCATAACCGGTGCGGCGGAGCGCCTTTGGATGCGGATTATATGAAATCTGCAGGGCGTCTGGCCCGGAAATACGGCCTGAAAATCCATGTGGACGGTGCGCGCATCTTCAATGCTGCCGCGGCTCTGAAAACAGATGTCCGTAATCTGGCGGCAGATGCGGATTCCGTTTCTTTCTGCCTGAGCAAGGGGCTGGCGGCCCCGGTGGGTTCCCTGTTATGCGGAAACCGGGATTTTATAAAACAGGCCCGGCGGAACCGCAAACTGTTGGGCGGCGGAATGCGGCAGGCCGGGATTCTCGCGGCAGCAGGCATTGTGGGTTTAACAGAAATGACCCAGCGTTTGGCAGAAGATCATGAACATGCGCGAAAACTGGCTCTGGGGCTTTCTGAAATCAAAGGACTGTCCCTTGATCCCGGAACTGTCCGTACCAATATTGTGTATTTTGATCTGATCCGGGAAGATATGACATCACAGGATTTGGCAGAAAATCTGGCCGGATATGGTGTACGGGTGATTCCCCTGGGACCGGGAAAACGGCTCCGGGCTGTGACCCATTATCACATCACATCGCAGGACATTGATTATGCTCTGGAAATATTTCAGAAGATCATGGAAGGATAAGAGAGAATATCATGTATGCGGAACAGAAAACCATGCGTCCCATAGAGCTGGATGCACAGGAAAAAATGGTAAAAATCATTGACCAGCGTCTTCTGCCCCATGAATATGTGACAATGGGACTGGAAAATCTGGACGATGTTATTGTGGCCATAAAAGAAATGTATGTCAGAGGTGCGCCTCTGATTGGCGCGACAGCGGCCTGCGGTGTGTATCTGATAACTGTCCAGGCTCCGAAACAGAAGGCGGCAGAATATCTGAAAAAGGAATGTGATCGTCTGAAAGCAGCGCGTCCCACAGCCGTGAATCTGGCCTGGGCCGCGGATCGGATGCTTTCCGCTGTTCTGAAAGAAAAAGGGCATAAAAAACGCATTGCCGCAGCACAGAAAGAGGCAGAGGCCATCATTGAGTTTGAAGCGGAAAACTGCAGAAAAATCGGTGAATGCGGTCTGCCCCTGATTCAGGAAATCAGCAGGAAGAAAAAGGGAAAAACTGTAAACATCCTGACCCACTGCAATGCGGGCTGGCTGGCCTGCGTTGAATGGGGAACCGCAACTGCGCCCATGTATGCCGCGCATAACGCGGGGGTTGACATTCATATATGGGTGGATGAAACCCGTCCCCTGAATCAGGGAGCGCGGCTGACTGCATGGGAACTGGGAAAGGCCGGGATAAGGCACACGGTCATCACAGACAACGCGGGCGGACATCTCATGCAGCACGGCATGGTGGACATGGTCATCACAGGCACGGATCGCACCACCTGCACCGGCGATGTGGCAAACAAAATCGGAACCTATCTCAAGGCGCTGGCAGCCAAAGACAATGGCATTCCCTTTTATGTGGCCCTGCCTTCCACCACCTTTGACTGGAATCTGCGGGATGGGATAAAGGAAATTCCCATTGAGGAAAGGGATCCGGACGAGGTGCGCTGTGTTCAGGGCTATGACAATGAAAGCGGAACCATAAAAAAAGTTCTGCTTCCGCCCGCACAAAGCCCTGCAGCCAATTACGCGTTTGATGTGACCCCAGCCCGGCTTGTGACCGGCTTCATCACGGAACGGGGCATATGCAAAGCCACGGAAGCGGATATCCGCAGACTGTTTCCGGAACAGATCGGCAGATAATGCGAATTAAGAGTTTGTAAAAAAACAACCTGTACAATTTTCCTGTCCGGAAACCCTCAGGGTTTTGAAAACCCTCAGGGTTTGGAACAGTTTATTTTGATGCAGGCCCTGAGGAGATTTCATGATAACCAGTCAGGAATTCATGCAGAAAGACAAATTTGCACGCCATACCGGCATTGATCTGCTGGAAATGTCTTCGGGAAGAGCCAAAGCCCGGATGGAAATACGGGAGGAACACAAAAACGGCATGGGTGTGGCCCACGGCGGAGCGATTTTCACCCTTGCGGATCTGGTGTTTGCCGCAGCATCCAATTCCCACGGCATACCTGCGCTGGCCATAAATGTCAGCATTTCCTATCTGAAAAAAGTTTCAGGCGGCATCCTGACTGCCGAAGCCACCGAGATTTCCGTCAATCCCAAACTTGCCAGTTATACGGTTGAGGTCAGGGATGAAACAGGGGAACTGGTTGCCATATTTCAGGGAATGGTATATCGTAAAACAGGAAAAAAATGAAGCACAGGGAACAACCGGGAGACTGAAATCATGAAAAAACTGCTGAAAATTCTGTATCAGCCTTATAAATGGTTTTTTTTTATACCTTTTCTTGTTGTATCAACCCTTGTGTTCGGATTTTCGGCTGCGGCACTGTGCTTTGTCATGGATCCGAAAGTTCCCAGCCGTCTGTGCGGTGCCACATGGGCAAAACTCAACGGACTGCTTATTCCCATGTTCGTGTCTGTCTTTGGCAGGGAGCATGTGGACAAAAATCAGTCCTATGTGATTGTTTCCAATCATCAGAGCCAGTGCGACATTCTCCTGCTCTACGGATGGCTGGGCATTGATTTCAAATGGGTGATGAAAAAGGAACTGAGAAAAATCCCGGCCATTGGCATTTCCTGTGAAAAACTCGGACATATCTATGTGGATCGTTCTGACAGAAATGCAGCCATTGCCAGCATCAATGCTGCCAAAAAGAAAATTGTCAACGGCACTTCCGTGCTGTTTTTTCCCGAAGGAACCCGAAGCCGCACCGGCAGACTGATTCCTTTCAAAAAAGGGGCCTTTAAAATGGCGTTGGACCTGGGGCTGCCCATTCTGCCTGTAACCATATCGGGAACAAGGGAAATTCTGCCGCCGGACACGGCGGACATTTTTCCGGGAAGGGTGCGGCTGATCATTCACAGACCGGTTTCCACACAGGGCTTTCATGAGGAAACTGTCGGAGAACTGATGGAAAAAGTGCGGGAGATTATCGGGAAAGGATAGGGACAAATCCGCTGATCACCCGGTTTCAAAGACAAACCGGTTTCAGTGTATGCCTGAAACAGTCATTTTTCCTGCTTTTGTCCTTAAAAATATCCAAAGTCTGTTTCTGCATGGGGCAAAGACTGATGAAAGAACAATGGCAGGCAGACAGAACTTCCTGCTTTTTTATAACCAGACAAACCCGGTTTCCTTTCCTGAAGGAAAGGGAGCCTTTCAGAACAGGGATCAGCAATGGGTGCAAAACTCAACCGGATTTCTTCAGGCGTCAGCCAGCTTGACCGTCTGCTGGGCGGACTTTTTATCGGAGACAATGTGGTATGGTATGATGACGCGGGAAGTCTGGCACATGCCTTCTGCATGAATTTCATACAGGCATCCCAGACACAGGAAAAACCCCTGATTTATGTCAGTTTTGACCGTTCTCCAAAAAATCTGCTGGAAAAACTGGGGCCCCTGGCCGAAAGTCAGCATCTCACCATTTTGGACTGTTTTACCCACGGCAAGGGAGACGGTTCCGAAGTTTTCAGCAAATTTTATGAAAAAAACGGTGCGCAGTGGCCCTACCAGATTGTCAGGGTCAATGAACCGGCAAAACCGGAAACAGTCAGGGATGCCATATACGGTCTTCACAAAACCATGAAGGGGGATGTGCGTTTTGTGTTTGAAAGTCTGACCGGAATGCAGGATCTCTGGGGCGGCGAGGATCATATCCTGAAATTTTACACCCATTCCTGTCCCCATTTGTATGAACTCAACACCATTGCCTACTGGATCATTGAAAAAGGTGCGCATTCTTCCCGGCTGCGCGCACACATCAATCAGATTGCGCAGGTGGTCATTGAGCTTTCCCTGAAAAGGGGGAAATCCGCTCTGACCCTTGTAAAGGCCGAAAAACGCTCTCCGGACACACTCAACAGTCCCTGCCATTATCTGAATGAGGGAATGAACATTTCCTTTGAAACTGACAGGGATTTTCCCCGCCGAACGGATCTGGGAAAAAGGCTGCGGGAAATCCGATCCGCACAGGGCTTTTCCCAGACAGAACTGGCAAAACTGGTGGGCGTCACATCCAGCACCATATCCCAGATTGAAAGCAACCAGATATATCCTTCCCTTACAGCGCTTTTCAAAATTGCCGAAACCCTTTCCGTGGATGCCGGAGCCTTTTTCCGCCAGCATGCGGACAGGGAAAACCGGATTGTCTTTTCCTCTGAAAAAGGGGTGAATGTCAGTTTTCCGGATCTGCCCAAAGACAGCATCCGCGGGCGGATGCTCACCCCCCCGGACTTTGAGCCCAAAGCCGAACCCTATATCATTGAAATTCCCGAAGACAAATCCCTGCCTTCCCATTTTTTCATTCACAAAGGCCAAGAGATCGGGTATGTTCTGTCCGGAAATCTGCAAACTGAAATCAGGAGAGTTTTATACACTGTCGGCCCCGGTGATCTGATCTGTCTGACATCCGAGATTCCTTCCCTGTGGAAAAATCCGGGACCCGGAACGGCAAAACTGCTGTGGATCAAAATCCGATAGGGTCTCTGTAACTCCTGACTCATTCCGTAAGGGAGGAATTTTTCATGGGATACAAGGATTCGGATGTTTTTCTTTTTTTTATTGTAATCTTCATTCTGTTTGTCATATTCGGCAGGAAAAAACCTTCTGATCCCCCAGGAACACAGCGGCCGCAAAAGCCTGCCCGGGTTCGTCAGGAGCAGACGCCGGATTATGCACGTCAGACACCTGCTCCGGACATGCAGCAGTTTGCGGATGGCGGATTTGTAAAAGGACTGTTTGTGATTGTCACTGCAGGAGATCCCCAGACCCAACTGATGGCCATGTCCCTGTCCACCCAGGTAAAACTGAAAGGAAAAACCATCCGGATTCTTTTATGTGACAGCGCAGGGGAACTTGCCGTCAAAGGCAGCAGGGAGACAGTGCTGAAACCCATTGACAAATCCCCCCAGATGCTGATGAAAGCGCTCATCAGTCAGGGGGTGAAGGTGGAAGTCTGCCCTTTTTTTCTGGCCAACAAGTCCTTTGCCTCTCCTGCGGATCTGATTGAAGGTGTAACTGTTGCCCAGCCGCCTCTTGTTGCAGATGCACTCCTGGAACCGGGGATAAAACTTTTCACTTTTTAGGTTCTTCAATCTCTTTTGTGGAAATGCCGGATTCCGGCCTGCGCCGGAATGACGTCATGCCTGCGAAAGCAGGCATCCATTGAAATGCACTGCATTCTGAAAATACCTGACACATTCAGAAAGGTGTCAGGTGTTCAGTATAATACCGAATCGCCATTGAAGTTATATAATATTTTCTGCATATTTCTCAAAAAAACCGGATTTTTCCGAAAAAATCCGGTTTTTTGAATACCGGAAAATTTCCGGATGTGAACAAAGCATTCCATTGACTTGATGCAATCTGCATCTGATCCGGAGGAGGTAAATGTTCCGGAAGCGGATTATGAGGCGCTTCAGCAGGTCATAAGCGACTCACCGTGGGATGCCCGCGCTGTGATGAACCGGGTTGCACTTGAAAGCGGCCGTCTGACAGGAGGAACAGGTCGCACCGGCCTGCTGATCGATGGAACCGCTTTTACAAAAAAAAGGCAGGTGTTCCGCAGGTGTCGCCAGGCAGTGGAACGGTCGTCTCGGAAAACCGGAAAACTCCCAGGTGGCTGTTTTTGCGGCTCTGAGTGCCGGAGACCGCGTTATTCCTGTTGATACGGAACTGTTCCTGCCGGAAGAATGGACTGATGACAGGGAACGCTGTGTCAAAGCCGGTATCCCCGAAAACCGTTACGATCATAAAACGAAGCCCGAACTTGCGATTGAAATCGTGAAAAGACAGAGAAAGATCGGAACACGCTTTGATTATGTGTGCGCTGACGGTCTTTACGGAAACAGTCACGCTTTCTGCCGATCTCCTGACGACGCATCGGAAACCTTTATTGTTCATGTCCATTGTGATCAGGGTGTATATCAGGAAGATCCCTGTCCCCGGGTTTCTCCGCGGATTTCGGACAGAGGTCGCAGACCGTCAAAACCGAAGGCACAGTGTGAGGCAGTGCGTGCTGACGAACTTCTGAAAAATATGGATGAAGCAGACCCGGGACAGTTTTGCCACGAATGCTCTGATCCGCGGTAAAAACCCCCTGTGGATTGCCAGAGTGATGAACCACCGCAACACGGACAGATAATCAGAGTGTACGGAAAGCACATCGAAAATGCTTCAGAGCAGAATGACGGAAGCAGACTTGATGCCATGTATCAGGGGATAAAAAGGTAACAAAGGGCATGAAAGGGTAAAAACGGTTTTTGGCAAAATTTTGGCAAACAGATTGCCAGAAAGCAAAAAAAGGATTAAGCAGAATCGCCTAACCCCTTCATATTCGTGGCGCGCCCGGCACGATTCGAACGTGCGGCCTACGGATTAGAAGTAATCCGGGGGGATTAATAAATTCAGAAAGTTAAATATCTGTGTTCGTATTCTGTTCGTAGTTTGTACCCGTTTTGGGTGTTCACCAGCGAAGTTTTTTCATTTCCTCTGCTATAAGACTGTCTCTGACTTCCGCATAAATCTGTGTTGTCTTTATGTCTGAATGACCAAGTACTTTCTGTATGACTGACAGATCTATTCCGCTCTCCAGCATGGCCGTTGCCGCGCTGTGGCGGAGTGAATGAAAGTTCTTTCCGGATATACCGCATGACTGGTAAATGTCCCTTATTCGGTGGGTGTATCCATCCGGGTGGCACTGCATGAAAACCGGGCCTGATTCTTTCCTCTCTCCCATTGCTTCCCTGGCCGGCGGAATCAGTGGAATGATTCTTTCACGGTTCCCTTTCCCTGTGATCTGAATCTGATCCGCTCCCACATTCCGCCAGTCCAGATTTCTGATCTCGCTTCGTCTGGCTCCTGTGTTCAGTGCAAAGATGATGATTCGGAACATCTCCGGGTCATGTTCCTGCGCGTAGGCGCATATTTTTTCTCTTTCTGATTTTGACAGGATTTTGGGCAGTTTTTTTCCCTCCGGAATCATCCTGACTTTGATGTGCTTTGTTATTCCGTCTTCGTGCGCCATGTTCAGCACGGTCCGGATGTGGCGCAGATAGCTGTTGACTGTTACGGGACGGCAGCCGCGGTTCAGGCATTCTGACTTGAATCTGTTCAGGGCGTCTTTGTCCATGGCGTGCATCGGCGCTGCCCATCCGGTGATCTGTGCAAGCAGCTTTACGGAAAGATCGTATTTCATCACGGTTTTTTCAGAAAGTCCGGGTTTTGCGGCCCGGAACTTCTGATAATAGTCTTTCAGTGTGATTATGCCAGTATCCGGCTTGGACAGTCTGCCTTTGAGATATTCTTTTCTGGCAATCCGGAAAAGTTTTTCAGCTTCCTCTTTGTTTCCGGTTTTCAGGCTTCTTTTCTGATATTTGCTGAATTCTATGTAGTAGATTTTGCCCCGTTTGTAGAGTCTCATGAATCTTCTCCGCTCCGGGACATTCAGGTGTGGCGCGGGAAAGGATAGGTAAAATGAGGGGCATCTGTCAAGTCAAAATTCTTGACATTTCCGCGATGCTGTGTCTAGTTTTCGGCCATGAAAGTAAGGGATGTGATAAAGAGACTGGAAAAGGCCGGTTGGTATCCCGTCCGAACGAAGGGCAGTCACCGGCAGTACAGGCATGATGAACATGAAGGGCTTGTGACGGTTTCCGGGAAGCCGGGGGATGATGTGGCTCCCGGTACGCTGAACAATATCAGAAAACAGGCAGGGGGGAAAATATGAGGTATCTGGTTATTTATGAAAAGACAAAAACAGGTTATTCCGCATATTCTCCGGATGTGCCGGGGTGCATCGCCACCGGCAGCACCAGGGAAGAAACAGAGCAGATGATAAGGGATGCTTTGGAGTTCCATTTTGAGGGGATGAGAGCAGAGGGTCTTTCTCTGCCGGTTCCGGTATCCCATTCGGATTATCTGGATATTGCGGCATAAAATCTGCATTCCCCCCTCTGACTGGCC
>CAZDIU010000010.1:0-40890 GCA_964505535.1 uncultured Desulfobacterales bacterium
TTTTTGCACAGACGGAACCGCAATATCGGATCAAACCAATGGCGAATCGGTATAAAGAATCAACTGTCTGAAATAAAAGATATATTAATATCAGACCCGCCTGTGCCGCAATGCCTTTTTCTGCAACTGATGCGCAAATTCCATACTCCTGTGCGCAAATTCCGTACTCCTGTGCGCAAATTCCGTACTCCTGTGCGCAAATTCCGAACGGAGCATTGTTCACCTCCCGCCATATTTCAGCAATCTGTCAGAAATCCGTTAGAAGTCAGAAATAAAAATAATTGGCATAAAATTTGCATATTGCAAATCAACATAAATTTTGGGGTATAAATTTTTCAGAAAAATCCGGTTTTTCTGAATACACGAAAAAATTCGTCTGACTGCTTAAAAGACAGGCTGACATGAAATATCTTAATCATTTGGGAGATAAACAATGAAATCAAAACAATTATCCGCAAATCTGTCATTAGGTCTGGCTTTTTCATTGATTACATTTGCTTTCTGGGCATTCATCAATCAGCCTTCCTCAGAACCGGCATGGCCGACTTCGGTTTCGGGGATGGCCTTTTCACCCTATCGTATGGAGCAGAATCCCACTGTCGGAATCCATCCGTCCCTGGAAGATATTGATAAAGATCTGGCTTTGCTTTCAGGCAAAGTCAAATCTGTACGAACCTATACCGTCAGCGGGGTATTCGGCGAAATCCCCGGACTGGCAAAAAAATACGGCATGACTGTTACTGTCGGCGCATGGCTTTCGGGTGACAAAGCCCAAAATGAGACAGAACTGGACAGACTGATTCAGGTGGTACGGAACAATCCCGGCAACATAGATCGGGTTATTCTCGGAAATGAGTGTATTTACCGGCAGGAATTGACTGTAAATGAGATGACAGCCTATCTGGATTCTGTTCGCAGTCAGGTGAATATACCTGTCAGCACGGCTGAGATATGGAGTAACTGGCATAAAAATCCGGAGTTGTCCGGCCATGTTGATTTTGTCGCGGGTCATTTTCTGCCTTATTGGGAAGGCATCAGTCTTGATGATTCTGTCAGATTTGTGAAAAACTGCTATGAACTGCTGAAAAAAGCGTATCCGCATCTTCCCATTCTGATAGCGGAAGTCGGCTGGCCCAGCAATGGACGGACAAGAAAGGATGCAGTCGCATCCGAAGCAAATGAGGCTATATTTTTACGGCGGTTTCTGGAAGATGCCCATAAACAGAAATATGACTATTTTTTAATGGAAGCATTTGATCAGCCGTGGAAAAAATCAACCGAAGGAGGGGTTGGCGCGTATTGGGGTATTTTTGATGTTTACCGGAACCAGAAATTTCCCTTTATCGAGCCTGTTGTCAGAGTTCCTGCCTGGCGGATGCTGGCGGCATGTTCGATTACGGTGGCTTTTGTCACCTTTCTGATCCTTTTATTTGACAGTGCCACGCTGACGGCGCGGGGGAAAATTTTTCTGGCAGTCACAGCAAACACTGTCGGCATCAGTATGGTGTGGGCAGGCTATGATTATATCAATCAGTATCTTACCCCCATTACCGTTCTGATCGGGTTTCTTCTCGGTCTGGGCTATCTCGGTGTCAGTCTCGTACTGCTGACAGAAGCCCATGAGTGGGTGGAAACGTCATGGGTGCATAAAAGACGCAGATTTTTTGCTCCGAAACCCAAAAAAATATCAGCGTCAGGCAAATGTCCCAGAGTATCTGTCCAGGTTCCCGCGTATAATGAACCGCCGGACATGCTTAAGGCTACGTTAAACGCTTTGTCCAGACTTGATTATCCCAATTTTGAGGTTCTTGTCATTGACAACAACACCAAAGATCCCGACATATGGCAGCCTGTTGCGGAGCATTGCCGCATTCTGGGGAAACGCTTCCGGTTCTTTCATGTGGACCCGCTCAAAGGATACAAAGCCGGAGCTCTGAATTATGCCATGTCAAAAATGGATCAGAATGCGGAAATAATTGCTGTGATTGACAGCGATTATCAGGTGGAACGGTCATGGCTCAAAGATCTGGTCGGCTATTTCAGCCAGCCGGAGATTGGCTTTGTCCAGGCTCCCCAGGATTACCGTGACAGCCATGAAAGCCTTTTCAAAGCCATGTGCCATTCTGAATATCAGGGCTTTTTTCATATCGGAATGGTGACACGCAACGACCGGAATGCCATCATTGAGCATGGAACAATGACCATGATCCGGGCATCTGTTCTGCGCAAAGTCGGCGGCTGGGCAGAATGGTGCATTACAGAGGACGCGGAGCTCGGTCTCCGGATTTTTGAAAGCGGATATGAGGGTGCCTATGTTGAAAAAAGCTATGGAAAAGGGCTTATGCCGGATACCTTTACCGACTTTAAAAAACAGCGTTACAGATGGGCATACGGTGCTGTTCAGATTCTGAAACGCCACAGCAAAGCACTGTTTTCCAATAAACAGAAGCAGCTTTCTTTGGGACAGAGATATCATTTTCTGGCCGGCTGGCTCCCCTGGATTGCTGACGGTATGAACCTGTTTTACAGCCTGGCAGCAATTGCCTGGTCAGTTATGATGATGATCTTTCCGCGTTTTGTGGACCCGCCCCAGGCTGTGTTTATGATTCCGCCTGTGACGCTTTTCATATTTAAAGTGATCAAACTTGTCTATCTGTATCGCACCCGGATCGGGGCCAGCCGTATACAGACCTTATCAGCCGCCATTTCAGGACTTGCCCTGTCCCATACCATTGCAAAGGCGGTTGTGAATGGCTTTTTCACTTCGGAAAAGCCCTTTTTCAGAACCCCGAAATGTGAAAATGGGCCTGCATTGATAAAGGCACTGGTTTCATCTTTTGAAGAAACCTGCCTGGGAATGACCCTTTGGCTTGTGGCATGGGGTGTTATTATGATTCAGGGGCAGGATTCACCGCTCGCTGTTCTCTGGGGTGAGATTTTAATGATCCAGTCTCTGCCGTATGTTGCTGCCCTCTTTATGTCTGTGATAAACGTCATGCCCAAACACAAAAAGGATTTCAGTGTTCAATCCTGTTCTCCTCTTGCGGCAACAAAATCCATAAGCGGCTGATCCCTCAGAACCTGTGGAGAAACACTTTCTCCGCAGGTTCTCATAACTTCCCCGTCAGAAAGCACTGCTGACAGAATTACTTTCAGACAGATCAAAGAAAAAAATCCAGGAACTTCGGCGAAAGCAGGAGGTTATAACCGATTGTAAAATCCGGATTAAGGTTTTTGCAGGAATACCGCAGAACCTGAAATCAGGATTTTTTAACAGATTCATCATCATTGAAATTCAATAATATCAAAAGGCAGTTATGATGAATCGGCAAAAAATCGGACACTCCGTTATTCCGGTGAAAACCGGAATATGGTATAGTCGCGAATTACACAACTCGCTGTTGAAGTTATACAATATTTTCTGCCGGTTCCTCAGAAAAACCGGATTTTTCCGGAAAAATCCGGTTTTTCTGAAAACTTCATACCCGAAAATTTATGGAGCTTTACTTATCAGGTTGATTTGTCCGATAACTTAATTAATTTTAAATAAACCGCATTGTTTCAGTCAGACTGAAACATGCCTGATTTTTTGAGGGGAAAAAAAGTGAGTAAAAAATGGAAAGATATTTTCCTGAATCGCTATATAATTTTTTTTGCTTTTATGCTCACCTATACCAGCATCATGGAGCATTATGGAAGTCTGTTCAGTCTGCTGCCTGCCTACCGGCTTGAAATCCCCTTACTTTTATATTTATACTGGTATCTGAATTCCATAACCCGGAAAAATAAATATCAGCCCTTTGTTGCAGCCGCACCTGTTGTTCTGCTGTATGCAGCCTTTGACATCTATTATGTCCAGTTGGGAGGATTAATGCGCCTGGCTGACATTGCAGAATTTCCTGAACTGCTGTCTGTCTCCCCGCCCGCAACAAAAATTATTCTTTGCCTTGTCATTGCGGCCCCCCTTTTGGCTTTTCTCGTTTCCGCAAACCTGCGGCGACCGCATGTTATCCTTCTGGGATCTTTACCCATAGCTGCCATCATTCTGACGGCTGAACTGGCTCCGGATTTTTTTATTGAGGCATTTAAAAACTCGCAGAGATCCATCGTATTTTATTCCGATATTAAGAGCGTCCGTGAAAACGGTAGGCTTTCTGTGGCACTTTACAAAGAGGCCAGACGCAGATCCTCTGTCGGAAAACTGTCCGACTATAAGGACAATATGTTGATTTTAAATAAATTTGACGAAATAATTTCCCAGATTGCCGTACTGCCGGTTAAAAAAAATATCCACCTGATTGTACTTGAAAGTTTTATTGAACCTGAACTCCTGAAAGGGGCAGCTTTTTCCCGAAACCCCACTCATTCTGATTTTGCAAAAATCGTCAAAGATAAAGGGACACTCTCCCTGTCGCCCGTATTCGGCGGAGGAACTGCCCAGGCAGAATTCGAAGTGCTTTGCGGAGTACCGGCCATGCGGGAAATCTCAGGGGTTGAATTTGACATTTTTTCCGGAGCTGAAACGCCCTGTCTTCCCTGCATCCTTGCAAAGGCCGGTTATCATACAATTGCCACCAATGCCTATGTGCCTGATTTTTTTAATTCGGTCAAAGCCTATAAGGGGCTTGGTTTTGAAAAAACCTATTATCCCAAAGAATATGCGGGTTCGTCTGAAACATATCTTTCTGCCGGTTATGCAACAGAAGAAGAAAATTATATGTTTGACGGTGATCTGCTGAAACAGAATCTTGGATTTATAGCCGAGTGGATAAAAAACAATCCCTCTGCCCCGCTTTTTAATTATGTTATTACGATCTACGGCCATACCCCCAATTTCATGGATGAAATCAAGCGGCCGAAAATCATTGGCGTAAAGGGGTCAATCTGTGATGAGCAACTGGTCCGCGCTGTGAATCAATATTACTACCGCACACAGGCGCTTGCCGAATATATCAGCGGAATCTGCAAAATCGATCCGGACAGCATGATAATATTGATAAGCGATCACATTCCCCCCCTTGTATACGGGCCTGTTACCTATCAAAAACTCAATTATGCGGATGGCAATAAGAACTTCATGTACATCAACCGTGCGTTTATCTTTGAGAACGGTAAAGCTGTAAAATATGATGATATTCATCATTTTGATATCCCGCATGTTATCCTGAATTATATCAGCAGTGGCACATACTGCAATACACATCCCTGCAACTTTGAAAAGCAGTCGGTGATGACTGTTGATAAAAATCAATACAGAGAATTGTATATGACAATTATGGCCCGGGCTATGCAGGACAGGGACACATCCCTGAAAAGACAGTGAGTCAATATAAACATGTCTCCTGCAAATACAGATTTTCTCACTCACCTTACGCACCACAGTCATACTGGCGAAAGCCGGTATCCAGTATTTTCAGGAAGTTCTGTATTCCGGCTTTTGCCGGAATGACGAAAAACGGGATCATCAACAACTGTTCCCATGAAAAAGCCGGTGCGACTCAACTCTGATCCCGGGAGGCAGTATCCGGTTTCCAACTGAACCGGGAGCCGAAAAGAATATCGAAGTTGAGAATTTTCAGGCCGTTCAGGTAGGGATCTCTGATCCTGTCATCCAGACTGGCCAGGGTTCCGTCAGAATCCTCCAGAACACTGCGATGGATAACAGGATAATGTGTCAGCCCCTGCCGCAGATAGCACAGGAACGGAGGAAGTTTTATCCCCATTTGATGAAGCAGTATGGCCGGAAGATATGCCGGACTCAGGCGGTCGGGAATATCTGACAAATCTGTCAACTCCTTCCGGTTGGACCAGATCAGTCCGGGTACCTGGGATATGAGCAAATCCTTTTCCCTATCTTTTTTCATAAGTCCGAGATTGCTGTAAAGCGAATAGCTGAAATCGGGCTGATGATCTCCGAAGAAAAGGAAGAGCACCGGTTCTTTCCGCCGGCTCAGGTATTCTGCAAGCCGGCCAAGCTGCATGTCCGCATCCCTCAAACCGGTCAGGTACGCACCCAACTGCATGCGCAGCCACTCAGGCAGGGAGTTGTTTTCGATCCTGATCTCATCCGAACCGTAACGTCCCTGAAAATAAGGCCCGTGATTCTGCATGGATACCACATGAATCAGATACGGGCCGTCTGAGGAATCTATCACCTCGATGATTTTATCCACCAGTGCCTCATCTGAAATGTATATCCCTTTTTTGGCATTTTCGGGAAAACTGTCCTGGGTTATGAACTCCCTGAATCCAAGATTGGGGTAAACCGCATTCCGATTCCAGAACCAGTCGTAAAACGGATGAACCGCAACCGTGCGGTAACCTCTTTCCTGAAGAATCCAGGCCAGCGAAGGCGTTTTCTGGCTCAGGTAATGATCGAAAGGGATTGCCCCGGCAGACAGGAATGCATTGGAAAGACCTGTCAGCACTTCAAATTCAACCAGGCTTGTGTTACCGGCAAAGGTTGGGGAAACAAGATGAAAAACCGGATATGCTTCCGAAATTTTTTTCAGGTTCTCAAGAGGAATCTTCCAGTCCGGGGTTTCAATGCCTTCACCGTTAAGATCGGAAAAGGATTCGCTCATAAATATGACAAGGCTCACCGGTTCCCCCTCAAAACAGTCGTTTTCATCAGGATGCTCATTGTTTTCCGTAAGACGGGATACCAGATTTTTATTATATCCGCTGGGTTGGCGAATGATGGCCGGAGAAATGTTCATGGAGAATGCAAGAAAAAAACCGTTTGAACTGTAGTTTTTGTTCTGATCCCATACCATATTTCTGATATTGAGTGTTCTGCCAGGACCTGTTTTGTCCCATGCAAAAAGCCCTGCCGCGATCAGCGATAAAACCAGGGCGGAAAACCGCGTTCCCATGCCTAATCTCCTGCTGTCACGTCTGATGGCATAAATGAACAGAATCGAGACCAAAGCTGCCGTTATCATGAGGATTGAAAAAAATTTTCCGGAGAAAACCGCATCACCAAGTGCAAGCATCTGACCGGAATAAACAAAATCCCATGCGAAAAGAGGTGTGTGCAGCACATGGATTTTCAGCGCATTGACTGTTGCAGTGAGAATGATGAAAAAAGAGCCGAGTGCGATGCCCGGAATCATCCGGCCGGTGATGGCCACCGTCATTGTCAGAAAACATGAGACCAGCACGGCATTCAGCGCGAAGGGCAGGGGGCTGCCGACAATCCAAAGCGATACCTGTCTGATGTTCCCCCGTGCAAGTGTTTCCACAGCGAAAACACAAACAATGGCAGAGGTTAAAAAAAACAGGATATTGATCCGCATATCCGGATGCTGTCTGTCTGCTGCGGAGCCTTTGGGGACCGCCCGCTGTTTATCTTTAAACATAAATTATTTTTTCCTCGCTGAATTCATCTTTTTTGTCCGTACCCATCTGGACATATCATTTGAATTTTAAAATAAATCAGGTTGTTAAAATGTAATATCCGGACATGCTCCGGTTCATCCCTGTCAGTCCCGCAGTAATTCGGAACAATATCCGAAATCAACAGGTTCTGTATTCGGATCTTCAATGAATTTTGCGGAAATTTTTTCTGAATGTCTGCTTTCACATACATGACGTGATTCCAGCAAAAGCAGGCATCCAAAATTCCACAAAACATATTGAAGAACTTTTTATTCTAATCGCCTGCCGGGGTCAAGTCAATTGAAGGTATGATTCGAACCGGGAGGACACGGCATTCGGGCTGATTGTGGTTATAACACATCGTTATATATCATTATTTGAAATTATTACCGATCTGACGATGATTATCTCATCGAAGCTGTTTTATACTGATCCTGTTTTGGTTTTCTTTGGTATGATTTCTGCCTGACAGTCCGGCCTGAAAAACACAGCGGACAGGCTGAAAAGACCTTCTTTGGTGCATATGCACTTTCCGTGCCATAAAAAACCGAAACAGGAGCAGTATCATGGCAGTTCAATTCTGAATGATATTCTGACAGATTTCCGGTTCCGGGACATCCGTTTTGATCCTGCCGGGAACCAATCTGCAGTCTGACCGGAAATTTGATCCGGATATTCACGGTTTCCTGTCCGGATATACAGCATATCTGCCTGATTTTAAATAGGCTGAACAGAATTATGATACTGTTTGTGCTGTTTTTAGCTAATATGCTGATTTATAAAATAAAATAATCAGCATAAAAAGTCCCACTACCGAAAATTTTTCCGGATGCCTGCTTTCGCAGGCATGACGTCATTCCGGCGCAGGCCGGAATCCGGTATTTCCACAAAAGATATTGAAAAACTGTTTTTCACCTTATACACAGAAATTCTTTCAGTCGCAAATTCTTCTTTGAATTCCGGTATTGATATTTTTGCTGCATCTGCTATTCTTGACAGAAATTCGGCAGACTTTTCACGAAAAATTGCAACTCACAAGTTACGTTATGATGCCCGTAAAAACAGAAACCGTGCCGGTGGGAGAATACCGCATCACGGCTGATATCAACAAAGAACTGCTGACGGTGGTGGGTTCCTGTGCAGCGCTGGTGCTGTATGATCCCAGACAGCATCTGGCCGGAATGCTCCATGCCGTGCTGCCCGGAGACAGAAGGCAGTATCGGCTGGGGGATCGGTATGCCTGGTATGCGGACACGGGTGTGCATCTGCTGATACAGGAGATGATCCGGCATGGTGCAAAAAAGGAAAATCTGCAGGCCGTGCTGGCAGGCGGAGCGGATCTGCTTTCGGCCCAAAGCGGTTCGGACATTGGCAGCAGAAACACTGAAAGTGTCACCGCTCACCTTCGGAAAAACAGCATCCCGATCATGCGGAGTGAAACCGGAGGAAATGCTGCCCGCCGTGTAAGCGTGTCAGCAGCGGACGGACAGGTCACGATCACTTCCCTGATGCAGGGAATCTCAGCGCCGGAGGATACGGCCGCAGAGCAAAACACTGCTCCCTGTGATCTGAAAATGCTCATCAGCCGGATCATGAGTCTGAAACCGCATCCTGTGTTTGCGGGAAATCTTCTGAAAGCGGTGCATCAGTCTCCGGAGCACATTGACTGGGAAAAAACCCGGTTTCTGATTTTCTGTGATCTGCCTTTTGCCCTGCATTTTTTCCGGCTGGCCAATTCCCCGTATTTTGGAAAGCAGGGAGAAATATTCTCTTTTGAATGCGGTCTGCGGTGTTTTGGTCCGGTGTCCTTCCGGCGGATATGTGTGCTGACCGCTCTGGCCGGATGGCCTGAAAGTGCTGCGGATTACCGGAAGATTTCAGTATCGGGTCTCTCCCGGCACTGTCTGGCTGCGGCCATCATTGCACGGTATCTGGCAAAAAACAGAGAGACTGAATTCAGACAGCAGGCTTTCACAGCAGCCATGCTCCACGGAACAGGCGGTCTGCCCGGTCTGTTCCACAAACAGATCCTCTCTGATCTCGGAGAAAATGTTCTTCCCCACCGGAACATCGGATACGGCAGACTGGGGGGCCTGATTCTTTCCGGATTCGGAATACCGGAAAATCTCTGTGAGGCTGTGATTTCCCATGAATTTCCGGAATCAGACGGACAGAAGAATCTGCCTCTCTGTGCCTATGTCCACATGGGCTGCGCCCTCAGCCGCATGCTGGGATTCATCACACATGCAGAACCCCCTGCTTTTGTTCTGTCCCCGGAAGTCATGAAACAGATAAGTCCGGCTCGCGGACTGTCTGCACTGATACCGGGAATTCTGGAGGAAATAAGAGCACAGGGGATGGGCATCTGTTTGTGGCCGGATGAGCATTCTGAAAATCCCTTCCGATCTGCGGATCGCTTTTTCCTTGCAAGTCGGGCAGCGTCTGTTTTAAAATAAGCTTCGAAAACATTTCATTCACAGCAAAAGATTTTGCCTGCGGGGGCAGTCCGATTCCGAACTCTCCCCTGCACAGGAAAGGTTTCAGATGCAGGGTCCCATCCTTCTGGCCGTTGATGACAAACCGGACAATCTTTTTGTTATCAGGCAACTGATCGCAGAATACTGCTCCGGATGCACGGTAATCACAGCCCCGAATGCCGCATCCGGGCTGGCTCTTGCTGCAAAGTCTCTGCCGGACGCGGCCCTGATTGACGTGCAGATGCCCGGTATGGACGGCATAGAAATGTGCCGCCGTCTTAAGACAGATCCGAAAACAGCCCATATCCCCGTTATTCTCCTGACCGCACACCGTGCCAGCACTGCCCTGAAGGTCACCGGCCTGGAGGCAGGCGCGGATGATTTCATTTCCAAACCGGTTGACGGTTTTGAACTTTCTGCCAGAGTCCGGGTGATGCTGCGGATCAAAAAGGCTGAAGACAGACTGCGCGAGGAAAAGGAAAAACTGAAAGCTGCTGTCAGCAGGCGCACCGGGCAGTTGGAAAGCATTGAAAAACGGTATCAGATAATCTTTGACTGTGCAAACGACGGGATCATTGTCCGCACTTTTGAGGGACGCATACTGGATGTGAACCGGGTCACCTGCCAGCGCCTGGGCTATTCCCGTGAGGAACTCCTGGGGATGAATGTGGCTGAAATCATCACACCGGAAAATGCCGTCATGATCGCGGATCGGTCACGCAAACTGCGGAAACTGGGGAGCCTGGTGTATGAGTCCGCACATAAAAGACGGGATGGAAGCGTTCTTCCGGTGGAATCCGGCAGCAGGGTGATCGAATATGAGGGACAGCAGGCCATTCTGACGGTCTCCCGTGATATCAGCGAACGCAAACAGGCTGAAGCGGAAAGAAACCTGCTGCAGATCCAACTGCAGCAGGCTCAGAAGCACGAAGCCATCGGCACACTTGCCGGAGGCATTGCCCATGATTTCAACAATATTCTCTTCCCCATCATCGGCTATACCGAAATGACGATGGAGGATCTGCCTCCGGACAGTCCGGCCTGCAGGAATCTGGCCGAAGTGCTCAAATCGGCCAAACGGGCTGCCCAACTGGTTGAGCATATTCTGATTTTCAGCCGAAGCGGGGATATGGAAAAAAAACCGCTCAGGCTGCAGACAATTGTCAGGGAAGCCCTCAGACTGATCCGGGCCACCATTCCCCAGACCATCAGCATTTATCAGGACATTGACAGCAACTGCGGCGCTGTTCTGGCAAATTCCACCCAGATTCACCAGATTGTCATGAACCTGTGCACGAACGCGTATCATGCCATGCAGGAAAAGGGCGGGGAACTTCGGATTTCTGTATGCGAGGTCAGTATTACCCCGGAAGATCATATCGGAGAGTTGAACACCCGTCCGGGGCCTTATATCCGACTGATGGTCAGCGACACGGGCTGCGGCATGGACTGGCATGTGCAGGAACATATCTTTGATCCCTATTTCACCACCAAGCCTCCGGGAAGAGGAACCGGACTTGGGCTGGCGGTGGTTCACGGGATTGTGAAAAACTCCGGAGGGGAAATCACAGTGTACAGCAAACCCGGAACCGGATCGGCTTTTTATGTTTATCTGCCCCGTGTCAGCAGCATTGCGGAAGAACCTCTTCCATTTCCCGCGGCTTCGGTTCCAGGAGGAAAAGAGCGTATCCTGCTGGTGGATGACGAGGAGCAGATTGTCATTATGGAAAAAAAGATGCTGGAAAACCTCGGTTATCTGGTGACAGCCAAAACAGGCAGTCTGGAAGCCCTGGAAGTTTTCCGGCAGAACCCGGATGGCTTTGATCTGGTCATTACGGATCAGGCCATGCCAAATATGGCAGGCTCACAACTGGCTGAGAACCTGATGCGGATCAGGCCGGGCATTCCCATTATTCTCTGCACCGGTTTCAGCGAAACCTTTACGGAAAAGGATGCCGAAAAAATGGGGATCCGGGCCTTTCTTCTGAAACCGCTTGTCAGAAAGGATTTGGCTTTGACCATTCGCGGGGTACTGGATGGCGAAACCTGTGACACTTCCTCCTGATCAATCTGCAACTGCTTCCTTTCAGATAAAATTTATCCGCCAGCGATTCCTTAGCAGCAGCCGGGAGTGCAGGAAGCCGCTTTTTTCCCTCTGATCCATGTCTGGATGATATAATGCGCACAGCCCACACCGGGTGTCACCTTCAGGGCCGAAACCGGGCAGTTGCGCGCGCAGGCCCCGCATTCCATGCACCCATCCGCGTCAGCAACGCGGGCTTTGCGGTTTTCCATCCGCAGCACGCCGTGGGGGCACACCATTTCGCACATCCCGCAGCCAGCGCAGGCCGCCTCATCCAGGTGAAGGGTGGACACTCCGGACAAATATCTGAATTTTTGCATTTTTTGTCTCCGTTTTGAGAACCGGGAAATGGGTTCCGGTTTTGAGTTTCAGAATGCCCCTCCCACCCAGAAAAGCGCACTGAGCAGTACAGCAACAGCCTGAAGGGGAATGGCTTTGCGCATTTCTTTTTCAACCCCGGAAGGAGAGGTGAAGGGAGTGGAACCGGTAAAGTTCATTGTCAGATAGGAACTGAGAGCAGTGGCAAACAGGAATATTCCGGCTGCGCCGGAAAATCCGATCTGAGACCAGTACCATAATCCAAGGATGAATCCGGCCGCTGCTCCGGTGATTGCCCCTTTGAGTGCAAAAGCCGTTCCCGGCAGCCAGGGCAGCAGGATGGGAGCAGACACTGCGCCTGCGAGAATGCCTCCTGTCAGGGCCGCAAGACTGATGCAGCCCCGGTGCCAGGCATTGGTGAAGGAAAAAAAGCCCGGTCCGAATCCGGACAGCAGGAAAAGGATCAGCACTGTCCATGCAGCCGGTTTCAGAACAAGGGAGATTTCCACGGGCGTCAGCACTGCTCTTTCCCAAAGGCTGAAGGTGACACAGCGCATGGAAGGCCCGGCTTTCATTTCCGCATTGAGAAATGCGGGAATGTCCGCAGCCCGAACCGGTCCCCATACCACTTCAAAACCGGATGCTTTTTTCACCTGCTGTGCGCAGACACCTGTGGCCGAAAGCTGGGGAAGCACCAGTTTCCGGTGATTCACCACTTTATCCAGTCCGGCCGCTCTGATTCGGTCAGCCACCTCCTGCGCGGAGAAATTTCCCTTTCCCGCAGCACACCAGACATTGATCCCGCGGGTGTCTGCAACCAAAATCCACGCGTCCGTGTCTTTGAGGGATTGGCGGAGCGTATCAAAACTGAGTTTCCAGTTGGCTGTCACCAGCACAGGGGAATCCGGCCCCGGTGTTCCTGTGCAGTACAGACCGGGAGCAATTTTGTAACTGTTCCGGCCAATGCCCAGTCTGGCCCGCATGGTCCCGGCAATATCCGCGGGTTCCAGTGCGGTTTTCACTTTGGGCACTTTTCCAGCCGGGGTATCCGTGAATCTGTCCACAAAGGAGCAGATCATATATCCCGGATGCTCATCGGAACTGCTTGGGGGGCCTGGAGGCGCACCGCAGCAGGCAATTTCCTCTGTTTGGGGTTTCCGCAGAGGAATCATTTTTCCCATGCTGCCGCAGGAACAGGCGGTATTCCCTGTTCCGCAGCAGGATTCACTGATGGGCAGGTTCTGTTTCACAATGTCCTCCTTTCAATATATCGTTTATCGCCGATAACCGATAAATATCAGCAAAAAAAATTACAGGTTCAGTACGCTGTGCTTAAACTGCTCAAGCACCCCGCAGTTCAGACAGTAACAGGTTCTGGGTCCCTCCACCTCCCCTTTGATCAGACCGGATTCCTTCAGGCATTTCAGATGCTGGCTGACTGTGGACTGGGACAGGGGAAAGATATTGACAATTTCACCGCAGATGCAGCGATCCGCGAGTTTCAGATGTTCCAGTATCCGGAGGCGCACCGGATGGGACAGGGCTTTGCAGATCAGGGCGAATTTTTCCTCACTCAGAGGCTCATGCGGATTGGGGCTCACGAGAACCTTCCTTTTTATGTTATCGTTTATCGTAAATAAACGATAACACTGATGCTGTCAACAGGATTTTTCAGAAAATAATGCCGGAAGATCGGAGAGGATGCAAATTCCGCTCAGTTCCGGCAGTGAGTTGTCTGCCATGTTCACCGCGGGATGGGCTGTTTCTTCTATTTTTTGTATTCCCCTCTTCGGGATTCCTCAAAATACAGATCATATTTCCCGCTGTCTTTCAGGCGTTGCAGCCCCCGGTTGAATATCTCCGTCAGTTCTTTGCTGCGTTCCCTTTTCTTTGTCAGAAAAAGCTGCTCTGTGTGTTTTCCGAAAGATTTGGGATGGTGTGTGACCAGGTCAACGGATTCAGGCGCAGTCTGCTGCAACTGCCAGTATCCAATGTCAAGCAATTGGGGAAAAACATCAATACGTTTGTACAGCAGTTTTTTTATATTCTGCTCATCCGCGGAAACACGGTCCACTGTAATCTTTCCGGCACGCTCTGCATCCAGAAACTCCTGCGTATACATGTATTCCAGGGTTCCCCCAATGCGGATATTCTTCAAATCATCAAAGGTGTTCCAGTCAAACGGGTGGGCTTTCAGATGAAAGAACACCCAGGGAGCGGACCATACCTCTTTGCTGACATAAAAATCCTTTTCCCGTTCAGCATTTGTTTCCCATCCCACAGCCCCGTCCCACTCTCCCGCCTGTGCCATCCACAGACTGCGTTTCCAGGGAAAAAAGCCGTATTCCACTTTGATTCCCTCCAGGGCAAAGGCTTCTGTCACAATTCGGGAACCAATGCCGTAATGTTCCAGTTTTTCGGAAAAATAAGGGGGCCACTCCCCGCTGGTCAGGCGGACGGTTTCCTCAGCCAGACCCGCATTGCAGAAAAAAACGCTTGCAACGCTTACAAGAATCATCCACATTTTCATCAAAGATTTCATAAATCCCTCCCTTTCATCCTGCTGCGGTTACATAAAAAAAACCTCCCCCTGTCATATCCGGCACGCACAGATTCTCTGCCGTGCCTGTGCAAAAGCAAGTAAAATCATAAAATTGAAGTGATGTCAATCTGTTTTGTCCGATGGCAGAAAGGGGCGCTGACTGTGCCGAATCACCACAGCTTTCCGTTTCCGATCATCTCAACCCCGTTTTCCGTCAGGGTTTTCACTGCTTTTTCCGGATCATCAAAACGGAAGATAAGAATGGCCGAGTCTTTGGCTGTCTGCAAAAACGAATACATGTATTCGATGTTGATCCCTGCTTTTTCCAGATGGCAGAGGATTTTTCCCAATTCCCCGGGACGGTCTTTCACTTCCACTGCCATGACTTCGGAAATCCGGACAGTAAACCGCTTGTCTGTCAGCACCTGCCGGGCCTTTTCCATATCACTGACAATGAGTCTGAGAATGCCGAAATCCGATGTGTCAGCCAGGGACATGGCCCGGATATTGACTCCTGCATCCCCGAGTGTGGTCAGTATGTTCGCAAGTCTGCCGGACCGGTTTTCCAGAAAAATGGATATCTGTTCCAGTTTCATCTTTCCCCCCTGTTTTGTGCCAGATAAAAATCAAAGTTTCCGAGTTTCGGATTGTTCCGGTGACGTTCCCGATCCCGCTGGGTCTTTTTTTCAAGATTTTTTCCAATCGCGTCCGTGAGATCAATCCCGGTCTGGTTTGCGATGCAGGTCAGCACAAAAAGCACATCCGCAAGCTCATCCGCCAAATCCGAGTCTTTGTCTGAGGGCTTGAAACTCTGATCCCCGAAAGTCCGTGACATGATCCGGGCCAGTTCCCCCACTTCCTCCATCAACTGGGCCAGATTGCTCAGCTCGGAAAAATACCTGACCCCCACCGTCTGAATCCATTGATCCACTGTTTTCTGATAATCCCGCAGTGTTATTTCATTCATTGTTTCATCTCCCTGAAGATTGTACCCGCTGTGTCTTTTTGCATTCCGGCCTGATTCCGGAAGCAGAACCTGCATACACCGCCAGCCACAGCAAAAAAAGCACAGATTGTTGCAGATTCCCTGATTTCATACCGCATAAGTAAGGCAGCATAAATTTTCGGGTGTAAAATTTTGGGAAAAACCGGATTTTTCCGGAAAAATCCGGTTTTTTATACCTGAAAACTTTCAGTTGGATACTTATTTTCATAACAGAATATCCGATGACTGATCATAAAAAAACTGTGGCACAGACAATGTGGCTGCAGTGAAGCATATCCCGCGGTTCTCTGACTGTTCAGCGAAAGAAAATCAGGCGGTTTGAATCCTGTCAGATGCCGGCCCCGGCTGATTCCCCCGATGGTTCCGAGCGGAGAAAGAATGCTGAGGCACTGCACATGGACAGTAATTTTGATCAGAATGACTTTATTTTTTCCGAAAAATAAAATATATGACATATACAGACAGCAGCGGGAAATCATCAGCAGAAGAGCAAAACTTTCCATTTCAAAAAAACCGGATTCATGGCTGGTGCTTTTCCGGTATTCCGGAAATCCGGCTGTCAGTGTCACAATTAAGGAGCACGATGCCGAAAGTGGTAAAAAGGATCATAACCAGACGTGCAGTCATGATGATGAGACATACTGCGCATCCTTAAAATACAGGCTAAAAAAACATTTTCTGAAACCTGAGGAGATAAAGACAGGAGTTACGCAGTTGATGAAAAATCAATCCTGAAACCCTCAGGGTTTTTTAAAACCCTGAGGGTTTATCCGCTCAACTGCGTAACTCCTAAGGCTATTTACAGAAAAAAAATATACCAAAATTTTCCCTCTCCCCTTACCCCTCCCGCCGGGGGAGGGGAATTTTTTACTTAACTGATGTTACGCAACCTTTCAAAAATCAGGCAGTTATTTTTTTCACGGTCATTCCGGCGCAAGCCGGAATCCAGTGATTTCAGTATATTCTGGATACCGGCTTTCGCCGGTATGACAGAAGTGCGTAACATCAGTTACTTAAGGAAACGGCATTGATGGTATATTTATATTTGGAAATCGCCTAACAGAAATTTTTCACAATGATTACTGATTCTGCCAGTCAGAACTGCTGCCGTGAATTCAAAAAAATAAACATGCCCATTTTTATCAGGAAACCGCAGGGATGAAAAAAACTGTTCACTTCCTGCAGCCCGGCAGATTCTTTTCCGGGAAGCCTCCAAAAAAAGCGGGATCCCAGTTCCCATTTTGGCCAAAACCGTAATCACTGCCAAATTTCACTTGACGCCATAGCACAGTTTGGCTGAAAATAAAAGACCGGAATTTTCGGGAAATGATATAACACCCCGAAACAGCGGTGTTTCATCCCCTGAAAACAGAACGCTGTGATATATTCCCCAAAAAGATCGGATGGTTTCATGGGTCCGGCATGTTGTCCGGGTTCAGCGAATCAGGAACGGTTTAATGATCACAAAGAGATATGTTCCGATTCTGACCGCAGGGACAGCCTTCTGTGGATGCTGTCTCTGAAAGGTGCAAGCACAGGGGGTTGCCCTGCAGGAAATCACAATTCATGACTTTTGAAAATGTATTCCACTGATCATACATGAAAAGGACAGGAGCATGACAGAAAAATCGGGAGCATGTGTTTTGATTGTGGATGACAATCCGAAAAATCTCCAGGTGCTGGGAACCATTCTGAAGCAGTCCGGGTACCAGATTGTTGTTGCCCAGACCGGTGTTCAGGCATTGAAAGCCGTGCAGAAAATTCTTCCGGATCTGATTCTGCTGGATATCATGATGCCTGAAATGGACGGATTCGAAACCTGCAGAAAACTGAAAACCATGCAGGAAACCAAAGATATTCCCATCATTTTTCTTACGGCCAGAACCGAAACCGAAGATGTGATCAGGGGATTTGAATGCGGAGCAGTGGATTATGTGGTGAAACCCTTTAATTCTCTTGAACTCCTGACAAGGGTGAACACCCATATTGAACTGACGCGGCAGCGCAAGCTCCAGGGGGTTCTGGAAATGGCGGGAACAGTCTGTCATGAGATCAATCAGCCTTTGCAGAGCATTCTTGGATATTCGGAACTTTTGCTGATGGAAGTGAAACCCGGAGATCATTTGTATGACAAAATTGTCAAAATCAGAGATCAGATTGACAAAATGGGAAAAATCACACAGAAACTCATGCGGATCACCAGATACAAAACCAAAAACTACCTTCATGGCCAGATTATTGATATTGACGGGGCTTCGGAATGAATATCTGCCTGCTGCTGAGTTTCGCGGCTTTTTCCGGAATATGACCATACCTGTGTGCCGGAATCTTCTGATGCCCGGCACCCTGCATACCCATCTGATTCGGAGGAAAATGTGCTTGCCAGGGTTTTAAGTTCTGCGGTGATCGGGATTGACGCGTATCTGGTGGAAGTGGAGGTGGATATTTCCCCGGGGCTGCCATCATTTACCACAGTGGGGCTGCCCGAGGCTTCTGTAAAGGAAAGCCGGGAACGGGTAAAAACCGCTATTTACAATTCCGGCTATTTTTTTCCGGATGATCGGATTACAGTAAATCTGGCCCCGGCCAATATCAAAAAAGAGGGAACCGGCTTTGATCTGCCCATGGCTCTGGGCATCCTCACAGCCACCCGTCTGATTCCCCAGGAGGTGGTTTCCGGGTATGTGATTATGGGGGAACTGTCTCTGGATGGCCGGATCAAACCGGTCAACGGTTCCCTTCCCATGGCCATTGCGGCAAAACAGGCAGGATATTCCGGTATTATCGTCCCCCGTGACAATGCCAGGGAGGCTTCTGTGGTGAGCGGCATATCTGTCCTTCCGGCTGACACGCTCCCCCAGCTTATGGATTTTTTCCGGGGACTTGGGCAGATTGAACCCGTGCAGGTGGATATTTCGGCCCTCTTTGATTATCAGGGAAACGGAGAGGCTGATTTCTGTGAGGTCATGGGACAGGAGCATGTGAAACGGGCTTTGGAAGTGGCCGCGGCAGGCGGGCATAATCTCATCATGATCGGCCCTCCGGGGTCAGGAAAAACCATGCTGGCCCGGCGCATTCCCGGCATTCTTCCGCCCATGACCTTTGCCGAGGCCATTGAAACCACCAAAATATACAGCGTGGCCGGAATGATGGAAAAGGATCAGTCCCTGATCACCCGGCGCCGGTTCCGTTCTCCCCATCACACGATTTCGGATGCAGGTCTTATCGGCGGCGGACACATTCCCCGGCCCGGTGAGGTGAGTCTGGCCCACAACGGTGTGCTCTTTCTGGATGAACTGCCTGAATTCAAAAAGCATGTGCTCGAAGTGCTGCGCCAGCCCCTGGAGGATCTGCGTGTCACCATCTCCAGAGCTGCCACCACACTCACCTATCCCTCAGCCTTCATGCTGATTGCGGCCATGAATCCCTGTCCCTGCGGATATTACTCTGATCCCAAGCATGAATGCCACTGCACTCCTCCGCAGATTCACCGCTACCGTTCCAGAATCTCCGGCCCCCTGCTGGATCGCATTGACATTCATGTGGAGGTTCCGGCCGTTCCCTACAAGGAACTCATGGGAAAGGCGGCCGGTGAGCCTTCTTCAGCAATACGGGAACGGGTTGCCGCAGCCCGGAAAATTCAGTCCGGACGTTTCGGAAATACCCGCATTCACTGCAACGCACAGATGGGAAACCGCCAGATACGCAAATTCTGTGAACTGGACGCGGTATCTGCGCATCTGCTGGAAACAGCCGTGGACAGACTGGGACTTTCTGCCCGTGCGTACAACCGCATACTCAAAATCGCCCGCACCATTGCGGATTTGAACAAACAGGAAAACATTCAGGTTTCCCATATCTCCGAAGCGGTGCAGTACCGGAGTCTGGATCGGGGAAAGGGGCTGTTCTGATATGCCTCCAGAGATGGAAAACATTGCGGATTCAGCAGACATCTTCTCCGTATTCAAAAAAAACTGAACACCTTTAAAGACAAAATGGATGCCGCACACATGACCCGAAAAGGAGAATCCCTGCATATACCGCTGTCAAAAAACTGTAAGACAACAGACAGATAACCAGTCCGGAAATCAGAAAGAATCTGTTATGGGAAAAATGGAATTGCATCGCCAAAAAGGGAATGGGTGATAAAACACTTGAAAGAGTTGCTGAGTTATTTTATAATAATTTTTATGAAAAAATTTTTCCTTCATGACACAGCAAAAACGGTATCCGATCCTCTCAAACCCCATTGGCGGAAATACGGTGAACCTGTGACAGCCTGGTGCTGTGCAGGCTGCAGAACAGTGTATGACAAATGACAGGACAAACAATAAAAGAGATATGATTATGTGCAAAAAAAATCTCATTGTGTGTATGTTTCTGCTTGTTTCTTTCATACTTGCGGAATTTGCTTCCCTCCATGCTGCCACTGCTGAACAGCAGTATGCCAAAGCGGAAGCCCACTACAGGAAATTTATTGATGATGCGGGTCGGACAAAATACCGGGATCAGTGGCTGACCTGCATCGGCAAGTATGAAGCCGTGTACAAAGCTGACCCATCCGGAGCGTTTGCCCCTGCCAGTCTGTATATGAGCGGCAAACTCTGGCTGGATCTGTACAGGCGATCTGAAAAAAATTCTGACCGGCAGGAGAGTCTGGATAAACTCAGGCAGACCATCAGCCGCTTTCCGGACAGCAGCTACCGGAAAAATGCGGATGATCTGCTCCGCAGATTCCCGGAAGAAAAAAACAGCAGCACTGCGCCTGCCCCTGGCAGAATTCCCCATGTAAGTGCCAAAATTGAAAAGAAAAAAACTGCCAAAGAAACAGAAGATACGGAAGCGGCTCCCAAAAATGTTCCGTTCAAAGGCAGAAAGCAGATGTTCAAAACCTCCAAGGCCGCTTATAAATCCCTGGCCGCGCAGCCACCGGCTGATGAAATCACCCGCCTCCTGCAGAAAGAGGAATTTTCATCCAAAAAATCGTCTTCTGAAAGAAAATCCTTTCCTTCGCAGAAACCAGCCGAAGAACCTGTTCCTGTTATGGCAAAACAGGAACTGAAACTCTATTCCGCCAAACCGACTGTGGTCAACGGACTGCGTTTCTGGTCCAATCCCAACTATACCCGGATTGTGGTGGACGGGGACAGGGACACGGATTTCACGCATGAACTGCTGCCCCCATCCGCCAGCACACCCCAGCGGCTCTATATTGATTTTCAAAACAGCCTTCTGGGAAAAGACATTCAGAAAGCTGTTCCCATTGATGACGATCTGCTGCGCGGAGCACGCGCAGCACAGTACACCACAGATTCAGTGAGAGTGGTGATTGATATTAAATCTTTCAAGTCCTACAAAATATTTTCCCTGAAAAATCCTTTCCGCACCATTATTGACATATGGGGACAGGATGCCAGCATTACTGCGGCAAATCCCCGGCAGGCTCCTGCTCCGGAATCCCGTCAGACTGCCTCGGCCTATCAATGGTCAGAATCCCGCCAGCCCACACCCAGCCCTCAGTGGTCGGGACCTCTGTGGACAGAATTCCGTCAACCGGAATCCCGCCAGACACAAACCATCCAGCCGGAAGTCCGTCAGCCGATCCCCCGTCAGGCGGAACCCCTCCGGCCTGAACCGGTTTCTTCGCCTCCGTATTACGCGGCTGTGGAAAAAGACCCGAAGATTACGCCCCATGATCTGGCCAGACAACTGGCTCTGGGAGTTCGCCGCATCGTCATTGATCCGGGACATGGCGGACATGATGTGGGCGCGCCCGGATTTGAAAAAGGGGTGTATGAAAAAGATATTGTACTGCAGATTTCCCTGCGGCTTGCGGAGAAAATCCGGCAGGAACTGGGCTGCGAAGTGATTATGACCCGCAGCACAGACCGCTTTCTGACTCTGGAAGAACGGACGGCCATTGCCAATACCAAAAATGCGGATTTGTTTGTCTCGGTTCACTGCAACGCGTCCAAAAACCGGGGGGCTTACGGGATTGAGACCTATTTCCTCAACCTTGCCACAGACGAGGATGCAATTCTGGTGGCCGCGCGTGAAAATGCCACTTCACGCAAAAACATCAGTGATCTGCAGACCATCCTGACGGATCTGATGAAAAACTCCAAGATCAATGAATCCAGCAAACTTGCGGCCCATGTTCAGAAATCCATGCACAGCAGGCTCAGCACCCACTTTGGCAACATCAAAAACAAAGGAGTGAAACAGGCACCTTTTTATGTGCTTCTGGGAGCGCAGATGCCTTCCATTCTTGTTGAAACCTCCTTTATCAGCAACAAAAGGGAATGTGAGCGTCTTACCACAGCCGCATATCAGGACCATCTGGCCAATGCGATTCTGAAAGGCATTGTGAAATATGTGACAGAAAACAGTCCCACCGCATTTATGAATGCCCCGGATTGGAAAAGAAAAAGTTGAGCAATCCAGGTCAGACAAGGAGAATGCCCCATGCACTTCAATATTCTGAAAAAAGAAACGCTCATGCGCAATCCGCTCAAAGACAACGAGCGCAGAAGCATTGCCAGCGAAATCCGGCAGGACCCGCTGACTGGCAGAACTTCCCGCATCTGCCATTTTATGAAACTGAAATGGGAAAAGCCGGATTTTGGGAAGATCGTGGGCAAAACACAGGAAACCTGCCCTTTCTGCCCGGAAAAGATCATGAAAATCACGCCTCTTTTTCCCGAGGAAATCCTGCCGGAAGGACGTATGCTGCGCGATGACATGGTGCTGTTTCCCAATATCGCTCCTTATGACAGCCTCAGTTCCGTGGCTGTCATGGGAAGCAGGCATTATATCCCCATGACAGAAATTGATCCCGCACGCATTGCCAATGCCTTTGGCATGATCATTGATTTTTTTCAACTTCTTGAAAAAATCAGACATCCGGAAGCCGTGTATCACATGATCAACTGGAACTATATGCCGCCGTCCGGCAGTTCCATTGTTCATCCCCATCTGCAGGTTTTCTCCTCCTCGGACGCGCCCAATCTGCTGCGGCAGGAACTGGAGGCAGCAAGAATCTACAAAGAGAAGAACAAAAGCAATTATTGGGATGATCTGGTGAAAGCCGAAACAGAATCCGGAGATCGTTTTCTGGCAAAAACCGGAAGGATAACGTGGTTAAGCAGTTTTGCTCCTTTGGGCGTGGCCGGGGATGTGCTGGGCGTGGTGGAGGGAATTTCTTCCATGACAGAACTCACGGATGCGGATCTTTCCGATATTGCAAAAGGACTGACATCTGCCATGCGGGCCTATGACAAAATGGGCATTTACAGTTTCAACATGAATTTTTATCCCGGTGCAAAAGGGGATGATTTCACCTGTCTGCATCTGGTTTTTTCGCCCAGAACCTTTTTCAACCAGGCTTTGGGAACTCCGGATGTGGGCGCTGGCCAGAAACTCTTCAATGAAAGTGTGTGCATGGCCCATCCCGAAGAGATCAGTGCCATGCTCAAGCCCGAGTTCTGAAAAGTTCGGAAGGAGATGTCCATGCTTACCGTCAAAGATATTATGACAACAGATGTGATTACGGTTTTGCCGGAAACGGAAATCAGCAAAGCCACACAAATTCTGCTGGAAAAGCGGATTAACGGACTTCCTGTTGTGGATCAGGAAGGAAATCTCAGGGGAATCCTCTGTCAGAGCGATCTGATAGTTCAGCAGAAAAAACTCCCTCTGCCCTCTTTTTTCACTTTTCTGGACGGATTCATTCCCCTGACATCCATGAAGCAGTTGGAAAAACAGGTGCAGAAAGTGGCTGCCACCACTGTGGCCCATGCCATGACACCGGATCCGGTAACGGTGACACCGGAAACAGGCATCAGCGGAGTGGCAGCACTTATGGTGGACAGGAATTTTCACACCCTTCCGGTGGTTAAAGACGGAAAACTGGTGGGAATCCTGGGCAAAGAGGATGTGCTTCGCACCCTGTTAAGCGAAACCGGTGCAGAGAATCACTGAATAAATGTTGGGGATTCAGTTTTCTTTTTTTCCTGAAACTGCTAACTGGTGACAGGCAACTCATAACTCATAACTCATAACTCATAACTCATCACTGGCAACTCATCACTCATAACCATTTTTGCCGGAAGGAGGTTCAGATATGGCGATCAAAAAAATTGTTTACTGTACCGATTTTTCCGAGAATGCCGAAGATGCCTTTACTGCGGCACTGGAAATGGCGGAAAAATTTCATGCAAAACTCTTTATCGTTCATGTGCTGCCGCCCGTGGTCAATCCCCTGCTGACAGATACGGACTGGGTATCCCCTTATGAACCGATTCAGTCCTTTGTCACAAAGGTGGAATCTCAGATGCACCAGGAATACGGTTTGCGCATCGGAAAACACATTGACCATGAATTTGTGGTGCTTGACGGTCATGTTTCCACGGAACTTGTGAAATATCTGGAAGAAAAGAAAGCGGATCTCGCGGTTATGGGTTCCTACGGACTTACCGGCGTGGGGCTGGTGGTTTTCGGCAGCGTGGCCAACCGGGTCGCGCACAAGGCCCCGTGCTCCGTGCTGATTGTGCGGAAAAAACCTGAAGACAAAGAACAGTGAAAAACGTTCCTGTTCAGGTATCGGCTGTTCAAAAAGGAACCGGATTTTTGCAAAAGCCCGGTTCCTGAAAAAACAGAAAATTTTCAGGTCGCGGGTCAAATCTGCTGATGACCTTTCGCAGCAGGTGCAGGTTTGAAATCAGACTGCGGTTTTCTTCCACTCATTTGATTCCGCTCCCAATTTTTATCAAAGGATTTATCCCGATTGTCCAAAAAGGAACACCTGCGATCAAAAATCCATGAAGTCCTGAAAATACTGCGGCAGACTTCGCATCCTTCCCGCACCCTTTTCATGGATGAGGCACGGAACCTCCTGGAATGGAAAAATATTCATGGAATATCAGGACTATGGGATCAGCCGCCTCTCATGCTCACAGCCACCCTGGATGACGGATGGGGGCATGGATTGGAAGTTATCCGGCTGTATGCAGACGCTGCCGGTGTCCGTGTGCATCATTTGGGCCTTCTCTGCACACCTGAATTCATTATCCGGGAATGCCTGCAATACAGACCGGATATTCTGGGCATGACAGTTCTGCAGTTTGATACTGAGGAGGCAGTGGCAATGATCCGTCAGAACATTCCGGAGAAAACGCGGATTGTCGCGGGCGGCCCCCTGTTTCGTGCCGATCCGGAATTCGCACAGCGGGCCGGAATTGATGTCACTGCCAAAGATGCTGTGGAATTCATGGAATATCTTCTTGGCCGCCACAAATTCTGATCCATTTGATTTTTCTGTTGATTTTTTTGCATAAACAATGCCAGTCTTTTCACACCCGGAAAATGGGACTTGACCATTTTCACTGCATTGTGTATCAATATTTCCAATATTCAAGGAATTAATTGGCTATGATTCATTCCTGCCGTTCGCAACCGTGACCGCGAGGGATCGGCGTACAGCCGGAATTCAGAACACCCGGAGGAAGAATGGAAAAAATCAACATATCGGAAAAACTCCGCAGCTTTGACAAATACTGGCAGTCGAAACTGGTCAGCGATTTCAACAGCCAGTCAGTAAAACTCACAAAGATGAAAGGAGAGTTTGACTGGCATCAGCACGAAACCGAAGATGAACTCTATCTGATTTTAAAAGGGCAGTTGACCCTTGAATTTCAGGATGAGACAGTCATACTCAACGAGGGGGATCTGTTTATCGTTCCCAGCGGAACAGGCCACCGTCTGCTTGCGGCACAGGATGTCCATCTGCTCGCGGTCGAGCCCAAATCCACGCTGAATATGGACAGAATGAAGAAAAAAGAAGCATCCGGAACAAACAAAGCCTGATAAACCGGTTTTTTCGGCAAACTGTCCGGCAACATCCGGTTTGTCATTGGCAGAAATGGTTCACCCCCAGACAGACGGAAAGGGATCGCAATGAAAAAGACTGCTTGTCTTCAGATATCCGTACCCGGCGCCGGAGGATTCACACGGATAAGCTGCCGCTGGATTTGTACAGGCATAATCCTCCTTATCCTGAGCACGGGTTTCGTGTCCGAACTTCCGGCAGTTCCTGCCGATCAGGGTTTTTCGGAAAAGACAGTCATTGCACCTGTGGGAAATATGTATATCCGGCCCGCGGAAAGTGCGTCTGTCGTTGACACCCTGAAACAGGGCGACCGGATTACGGTCATTGGCAGGGAAGGGGAATGGTGCATGGCCAGACTGCCGGATCAGCGGCTGGGATGGGTGCATGAAAGTCTGTTCCATGAAATTCCTGAGAAGGATGCACCGGCTTCTGAAGCAGAAACTCCTGCTGCGCAGCAGGATGCAGCAGACAGTCCGTCCGGGCAGGGGCGTGTCCAGAAAGATTTTCTGTTTCAGGCTGTGGTAAGAATACCTTCAGCCCGGGTAAGGGAAAAACCATCGCTTTCCTCTGATGTCAATTTCGGATTGCAGAAAGGGGAAAAAGTGACTGTCACGGACCGGGAAAAGGACTGGTATCATATCCGGTCCGAAGATGGCAGAACCGGATGGGCCTTTCATTCCCTTTTCCGCATTCTGGGCGGAAACAATGAACTTCCTGCTGAAACAGCCGTACAGCCACGGGAAGTGAAAGACACAGACGGAATACCGTTTCAGGCCGTTACAAAAATAGAACTGGCCCGCATCAGAGAGCAGCCTTCCTTTGAATCAGATGTTCTTTTCAGGATAAAAAAAGGACAAACCGTCACTGTCACCGAGGTGAAGCAGGACTGGTTCCGCATTGAAAACGAAGAAGGGAAAAGCGGCTGGGCGCATCATCTTCATTTTTCCAGGCTTCCGTCCGCCAAGGGGCCGACTCCTGTCATCAGTTCGATCCGTTTTGAAACAGATGCGGATGAATCGGAAAAGGTCATTATCGCGTTAAACGGTTTTTATCCCCCGGATGAAACCTTTCCCCTGGATGAGGAAATCCCCAAGGTGGTATGCGATTTTTACGAAGTTTCTGTGGCTGAGGGCATTGACAAAATTATCCCTGTAAACGGAAAACTGATCCGGACCATACGCCTGGGCATTCACAAAGGTTCCCGCCCCAAAGTGCGGGTGGTGGTTGATCTCGATCCCCGGAAAAAATACGGGGTGGAACAGGTGTTTTTCAAAAAAACGAATCTTTATAGCCTCACATTCAAACCTCTTCCCGGATAAGCGGCAACAAGGTGGTCTTCCCGCAGAATAAAGCAGCCGGGCGATCCCTTTTTCAAATCGGATAAGCTCATTTTAAAACTTGGGACAGGTCTGTGTTCCTTTGTTTGGTCCATGTTCCCACTTGCTGCAGCCATGCCTTATACCAATTCTCCATTGATCTGAAATATAATTTTTTTCGGACAAACCGGATTTTTCAAAAAAATCCGGTTTGTTAAATACACGAAAACTTCTTTTTGCCTGCTTATAAGTATCTTTTCAATGGGGAATCGGTATTATACCGATTCCCCATTGAAAATATGCTGATCCGATTCCGGAGTGCCAAAATGGGGTGAAACGGAATTTTGGCCGGATTTTATGAATCATTTGAGTGTCCCAAACTTTCAGTTCGGGACTCCTCCGCCCTTGACGCAAGGGTGACACTGCATAAATTCAACGGTGATTTGGTATTATATTCACAAACATAACAGACTGATGTCCGTATGCCTGTTTATTGTAATGCGGCTCAATGCCTATAAGTCCGCCATTTTTTATTGCGTCAAGAATATCTTCAAATGAAATAAGTAAGGCAACATAAATTTTCGGATGTAAAATTTTCAGAAAAACCGGATTTTTCCGGAAAAATCCGGTTTTTTTATACCTGAAAACTTTCGGTTGGATACTTATGCCTCTCTTGTTTCAGAACTTCATTCTTTTCATCGCTCCAATTGTATCTCATTTGTTCAGCTCTTTCTGAAAATTCTTTCGTTCATTACAGGATTCTTCATTCAAAGTTCAGATGTTTATGGTTTCAGATGACTGTTTGCCATCATCAGGCTGTTTTTTCTCCATCGTGAGCATTTCCTGTTTTCAGATGAACAGAATTCTGTCGGATTGCGCTTTGCCAATCCGGCCTGCAAACCTGCTGCATTCCCGTCATTCCGGCGAAAGCCGGAATCCAGTCTCAAAAAATCCGGCAGTTGTTCCCCTTCACCGTCATTCTGGCGAAAGCCGGAATCCAGTCTCAAAAAATCCGGCAGTTGTTCCCCTTCACCGTCATTCCGGCGAAAGCCGGAATCCAGTCTCAAAAAATCCGGTTTTTTTATCACTTTGCGCACCGGATTTCTGAAAAACCGGATTTTTCCAAAAAATCCGGTTTTTTTACAAAAAAGACAATGCGCTACACCACCGTCAGCAGCATGAAGCAGTGGGAAAAACGCCCGCTTTCGGGAATGAAGCACAGGATTTTCTCACCCGGTTTCAGCCTGCCGGAGTGAAAAATTTCCTCCAGAATGATATACATGGCCGCGCTGCCGGTGTTGCCTTTTTCCGCAAGATTGGTAAACCATTTCTCATAACCGATGCCAAACCCGATGCGCTGCATTTCATCAAAGAATTTCTGCCGGAAATAATGCGAGGAATAATGGGGCAGGAAATGATCCACCGTTTCCGGACGCAGTCCCCGTTTTTCCGCAATGCGGAACAGCACTTTCCCCATGCTGGCAATGATTTCCCTGTCCAGCAGCCGGATGTCCTGCCGGATGGAAAACAGCCAGGGTTTCTGATCTTCCGGAAGGTTTTCCGTATCCCGCCAGCCGGTTACACTGCCATCCTCTTTTTTCACACCGCCGCCGTACATGCAGGTTTCCAGTTTTCCCGCAAGAGAAATATGCTCCATCCACTCGATTTTCAGGGAAATGTGATCCGGGTTTGCCTTTGGGGAAACAAAGGCCGCGCCTGCGCCGTCTGAGAGCATCCAGCGCAGGAAATCCGCATCAAAGGCACGGATGGGCTGTTTTTCCAGTCCCCCGTTTCCATCCGGAGCACAACTATGCGGATTCATGAATTTGGCCCGCGTATAGGAAGAAGCCAGTTCCGAACCGGTTGCAACCGCGTTTTCAGACAGGCCGCAGGCCACATTCATCCACGCGTATTTCAGCGCACTCATGCCGGAAACACAGATGCCCGCTGCCGTGACCGCGTCGCATTCCGCAATGCCCAGTTCTCCCAATACCATCAGGCCGTGTCCGGGGAGCAGCAGATCCGGTGTGGAAGTGCCGCAGGCCAGGCACTGCACCTGCTCCACACGGAAATCCGCACAGGGACGGAGCCTGCGCACGGCCTCGGCTGTGAGCTGCGCATTGCTGTGGGTCAGTTTTCCCGTTTCCGGATCAATCGCGTAATAACGGGTTCTGATTTTGTTGTTTTTCAAAACAATCTGCCGGGCCTTGGAGGAGATGTTGGGCATTTTTCCCAGCACGTTTTCAATTTCCTCATTTGTGACAGGCGCATTGGGCAGAAATGCGGTTATGTCGTTGATAAACACATCCATAAAGTGAATCTTTCCTGATTTGTCGTTTGTAACAAAAAAATCTGTCTGAAAAAACCCTCAGGGTTTGGCAACAGTCTGTTTTTATTCTGACACAAATTCTCAATGCCGCACATGCCGGATACATTTTTCCAGAAGTGCGGAATAGGTTTCATAAAATTCCCTTTCTTCCAGCCGGGTGGGAAGGACTGCGTTGAGAAAGGTGTAATATTCCAAATCTGCAATAACAATCTGTTTTTTTCTCTGTTCATACAGAGGCGTTCCCGGAATGGGCGTGAGAATGGAAGGCAGGGGCAGATCAATGGGATGTTTGTCTATGAAACTTTCCAGAGCCGCAAAATCCTCGTGCGTGTAATCCGGTGATACAATGAAATCCCCGATGATGCGTATGCCCAGTTCCCTGAGAAATTGCATTGCCGCGATATTGGTCTGCACGGCATTTTTTTTGTTGTAATCCGCCAGACGCGCATCACTGACCTCTTCCAGACCGATTACCGCAGTTTCCAGCCCGGCTTCTCTCCAGAGGCGAAAGAGCTGGGGATGCCGGATCACCGTATCTGAGCGCACATCCGCGACAATGCGCTTTTTCAGGCCGGATTCCAGAATGCGGCGCCCCAGTTCCTCTGCCAGTTCCGGATTGCCAAAGGTATTGGCATCCACCAGACGAATCAGAGGAATATCGCCCAAAGCCCGCATATCCCGCAGCACAGCGTCCGGACTGTGGCTCAGGTATTTTCCCCCGGTCAGATTGGGAACGCAGCAGAAAGCGCAGTGATGGGTGCATCCGAATGCCGAGGCCACAAAACCCATTTTTCCGCCCACCCCGCTCATGACATATTTGTCCCTGTGCTTTTCCACCAAATCATAACGGGGCGCGGCATGATCAGCCAAATCAGCGTGTGAATATTTTCGCGGAGTGAAATGCAGTTTTCCCCCCGGATTTGTCCGTGCAATGCCCGGAATATCCGGGAATTTTTCCCCTTTTTCCAGTGCATCAGTCAATTCCCGGAAACTGGATTTTCCGATTCCCGCGACCACATAATCAACAGATTCCCGGTTGAAATAACCGGGATCACAGGACGCGTGGTATCCGCCGGCCACGACCGGCAGATCAGAGCGTTTTTTCAATTCCTCTGCGATCTTCAGCACAGCATTGGCCTCACAGGTCATGCCGGTGATGCCTGCCAGATCAGGCTGAAATTCTTCGTAATTCTGCCAAAGAGAATCCGGTTCGGCCTTGAGATCCGCAATGCGGACTTCATGACCTTCCAGATTGCCTGCCAGCACTTCCAGGGCCAAAGGTTCTCCCCGGAAAATCAGGCGCATGTTTTGGATGCCGTACTGTTCTTCCGGTATGCTTTTTCCGCTGTTGGGCGGGTTGATCAGCAGTATTTTCATGATGCTCCGTTCAAAATTCAGTTTGACTGTTTGAAAAAACTGAATTTTTTAAAAAATTCAGTTTCTGTCCTGCAAATTCCAATATGGCTGTGCACCGGTTTTCAGCAAGTGCCGCTTTTCTGTGCCGCATATTTCCGCTTGATGGCAAAAAAGTCCTCCGCGTCTTTGAGGAAAATGTCTGTCAGCGGGCAGGGTGTGCAAAATCGCTTTCTGTACAGGGCAGATCGGATTTCCGAGAGCGATTTTGCACACCCTACTTGCTGTGCCGCATATTTCCGCTTGATGGCAAAAAAGCGGACAGGGTGTGCAAAATCGCTTTCTGTACAGGGCAGCCCGGATTTCCGACAGCGATTTTGCACACCCTGCCTGCTCTGCGGTTAATCAAAGACGATCAACGGAGTTGACCCACTATGCTGCCGCTTTTCCGTACTGCATATTTCTGCTTGATGGCAAAGAATTCCTTCGCGTCTTTGAGAAAAATGTCTGTCAGTTCCGGGTCAAAAATCTTTCCCTGCATTTCCCTGATATAGTTCAGAATACGCTCAGGCTCCCATGCCTCTTTGTAAATCCGGTTATTGCTCAGGGCATCAAAAATATCGGCCAGCGTGGTGATTCTGGCATAAATGTGAATCTCCTCCCCTTTGAGTCCCTGCATATAACCCTGTCCATCCCAGCGTTCATGGTGCTGCTGCGCGATGATGGCCGCAGCCTGCATGATTTCCCGGTGGGAATTTTTCAGAATATCATATCCGATGGTCACATGGGCCTTGACCTGTTCAAATTCATCCGGGCTGAGTTCCCCTCTTTTCAGCAGAATGGCATCCGGAATGCCCACCTTGCCAATGTCATGCAGAGGCGAGGCCCGGCGGATAAGTTTGGCATCTGTCATTCCCAGTCCGGCTTTTACAGCCAGGAGAAAAGAATATTCCGCAACCCGGCGCACATGATTGGCGGTTTCCTTGGAACGGGTTTCCACCACTTCGCCCAGGGTAAGGACAACCTCTTTCTGGGTTTCCACAATTTCCCGGTTGAGAAAAATATTGTCAAAGGCAATGGCCAGGTTGGTGGAAAAGACCCGGATCAGATCCCGGTCTGTTTCGGTCAGATTTCGGCATCCGGAAAGATAGAGCATTTTCCTGCCTCCGGTTTTGGCAGGGAAATAACCGATAAAGAAATTGTCCCTGAAAAAACTTTTCTCCTCACAGATGGCCCGGACAATATACTCGCGCACATCCTCGGAAACCACATCCAGAATGCAGCAGCCGATGCTCTGCTCAAATCTCCCGGTTGCGGCCAGAATCCGAAACTCATCGCTTTCACCCTCTTTGAGTGCGGTAAATCCATCCACCTGAAAATACAGTGAAGTTTCATCCAGTCCCAGAATGGAAATCAGTTGGGTCAGCGCACCTTTGGCAAATTTTTTCAGGGAATGAATCTCAAACAGACGGGCCGAGGATTCGATAATCTGCTCCAGTCCTCTGCGGTTTTTCTCTATCACCCGCAGATCCCGGTAGGCCCGCAGTGCGGAAGTGACCGTGGTGAAAAGTTTCTGCGCGGTGAGTTCGGTTTTTTCCTTGTAATCATTGATGTCATATTTGGTGATGATTTCACTTTCCGGCGCCTCGCCCGGCTGGCCTGTGCGCAGGATGATGCGCACAAAACGGTTGCCCAGTTCGTCGCGGATGTAACGGACTGCCTCCAGACCGGAATTTTTTTCCTCCATTACCACATCCAGCAGAATAATGGCCGTATCCGGATGCTCGCGGATGGATTTTCTGGTTTCCTCTCCGGAGTAGGCACTGATAAACTCAGGTTTCCGGTTTTCAAAAACATAATCCTCCATCACAATTTTTGTGATGTCATGCACGGCCGGTTCATCATCTGCAATGATAATCTTCCAGGGCGGATGTTCCGATGATACCTGCGGAGCCGTTTCCCGCTGTTCCTCTGCAAAAAGAAGACGGTCGTCATCTTCGTGTCCGTTTCCGGGAGGGATTTCTTCTTCTGTCACTGTATTTGTCCTTTTTTCATACCGCCAAACCCGAATCTGTAACCTGCAAAAACCGGATTTTTTCCAAAAAATCCGGTTTTTTTACACTTCAGGACATAATGTCAAAGTTGACAGAGCAATTCTGCCAGCCCTGCATAATATGCAAAAATCTGCCGCATATCCTGCAGCAGAAAATGATTTTACAGAAATATATATTTTTTTCAAGTCTTATCCGGTATTGGGAATATTCTTCACACAGGGAAACTGTGCAACTCTGTCTTGACAGGACAGAATACAACGGTTATGAAATTACATTTGTTTTGCCGGAGATGAATCTCCGGGCTGATCTGAAAGTTTGGCAGAAAATGCAGGCTCCCAAACTTTCAGTTTGGGACTCCTGACAGACTGTTTCCGCTTAATTTAGGGTTTGTAAAGAAATAACCTGTACAATGCTTTTGTCCGGAAAACCCTGAGGGTTTTCAAAACCCTCAGGGTTTGAGACAGTTTATTTCGTTACAGACCCTTAATGGCATTGGGGTCAGGGGAGGGGTAAACTTTTTCATACGCATGTTTTCAGTGGCGAATTAGGGTTTCCGGGCAGTAATTTTCCGCGTCACTGGCGGATTTGATTCTCCACACCCAAAAACACAGGAAAGGCGAATGATGATGCAGAATGATGATGCAAACAGGGAGCAGAATATTATGAACACTGACAAACGGGATTTTGATAAAGAGGCTGCCTCCTGGGATGAAAATCCAGCCAGGGTCAAGTTGGCGAAAGATGTTGCCCATGCCATCTCAAAACAGATCGTCCTGACGCCCGAAATGGATATTATGGACTTCGGCTGCGGCACAGGACTGCTGACCCTCCAACTGCAGCCGTTTGTCCGGTCTGTCACCGGCGTTGACAGTTCACAGGGAATGCTCAATATCTTCAATATGAAGATCGCCAAACTGAAGCTGAACAATATCAGGGCTGTGTCTGCCGATCTTGACAGGGGCGATACACTGACAGGGAATTATGATGCTGTTATAAGCAATATGACCCTTCACCATATAAAAGAAACAGAAAGTCTTTTCGCTCAATTCCATAAAATCACAGCCCCTGGCGGTTATCTGGGGATTGCTGATTTGGACCTGGATAACGGTCAGTTTCATAACGACAATACCGGCGTATTTCATTTCGGATTTGATCGGACGGCTCTGCGCAGGATTTTCACAGAAGCGGGGTTTGACAATGTTCGGGATACAGACGCGGCAGAAGTGGTGAAACCGGGTATCAACGGAGAAATGAGACGGTTCACCGTATTTCTCATGACTGGCCGGAAGAGATCGGAGCAGGCAGAAAGATAGCCCTGCCCCTGCTTTCTCAGTATAAAAACTTCCACTGCCTGAAAACTCTTTGTCTTTGCAGAATACGATGATGATTTTTCAGAGAAAGAAAGAGAAATGTCCAAAGTTCTGATTCATCAGTATTACAACAATCTTGAGCGCGCGGTCCAGTTCGGAAAATCCAGAAATGAACAGAGCATCCGCAATCCTTTCTGGATGCTGCTCAACGAATATGCACGGAAACAGAATTATGAAGTGGTTCCGGAACTTTACTGTGACGGAACCATTGGAAAAAAGGTCAAGCCTGACGGGATTGTGAAAAATCTTTTCGGGCTGGATATCGGTCTGTGGGAAAGCAAGGATGAAAAAGATGCCATAGATGAGGAAATCACGGAAAAACGCAAAAAGGGGTATCCGTTCACCAATATCCTGTTTGAGGATTCCCAGACCGCTGTTCTTTTTCAGCACGGTGCGGAAAAGATGCGGGTTTCTGTGCAGGATGCGGACAGTCTGCACAACATCCTTTTGGAATTCATTTCCTTCAAAAGCGATATTATTGTCAAATTTGAGGACGCGATTGAAAAATTCAAAGCTGACATTCCCGTGATTGTGGAAACCCTGCGGAAAAGGATTGATGAAACGCGGGTGAAAAACAGAAAATTCACGGAAGTCAGCGAGGCATTTCTGGATCTGTGCAAAGCGGAAATAAATCCGGAAATCACAGCAGCAGATGTGCGGGAAATGATGATTCAGCACATCCTGACGAGCGATATTTTCAACAAGATTTTTGATGATACCGACTTTCACCGGCACAACAACATTGCCCGTGAACTGGAAAAACTGATTGAAACCCTGTTCACCTTCAGTGAGCGGAAAAATCTGATGGGGAACATTGAGCATTATTATGACACCATCAACAGCGCTGCCGCGTGCATTGCGGATCACCATGAAAAGCAGAAGTTCCTGAAAGTGCTGTATGAAAATTTCTACAAGGTTTACAATCCCAAAGCCGCAGACCGGCTGGGCGTGGTTTACACACCCAATGAAATTGTGCAGTTCATGGTGGAAAGCACGGATTTTCTTCTGCACCGGCATTTTGGCAAAACTTTGGCTGATAAAAATGTGGAAATTCTTGATCCCGCGACAGGAACCGGAACCTTTGTCACTGCCATCATTGATCATATTCCCATGCAGCACCTTGCATACAAATACAAAAACGAAATTCACGCGAATGAAGTCGCGATTCTGCCCTATTACATTGCCAACCTGAATGTGGAATACACCTTCAAGCAGCGGATGGGATATTACGAGGAATTCAAAAATCTGTGTTTTGTGGATACGCTCGACAATACTTCTCCGCTTTCCTACAGCGGCCAGCAGCGCAGCATGTTCGGCCTGAGTTCGGAAAACACAGAGAGAATCAAACGCCAGAACAGCAAGAAAATTTCTGTGATTATCGGAAATCCGCCGTACAATGCAAATCAGGCAAATGAAAATGACAACAACAAAAACCGGGAGTATCCCAATATTGATGAAAGGATAAAAGCAACATACATAAAGCACAGCACGGCGCAGAAAACAAAGGTTTATGATATGTATTCACGTTTTTTCAGGTGGGCAGCGGACAGACTGGATAAAAACGGAGTGCTTGCTTTTATTACCAACCGCAGTTTTATTGACAGCAGAACTTTTGACGGATTCAGAAAATGTGTTCAGGATGATTTTGCCGCGTGTTATATTGTTGATACCAAAAGCGATGTGCGGGCAAATCCCAAAATTGCCGGAACCACACACAATGTTTTTGGCATACAGACCGGTGTTGCCATTATGTTTTTGGTGAGAAAAGAAAAACAGGAAGACAAATGCAAAATTGAATACATTGCAATGGAAGATGACTGGCGCAAAGAGATTAAACTGGAATGGCTGCGGAACAACAAATTTGAAAATATTGCTTTTGAGAAAATCAGTCCTGATAAAAACAGCAACTGGATAAATATTGCGGATACGGATTTTGACAGTTTGTTACCGTTGGCGGATAAAAAAAATACACAAACCATTTTTGCATTTTCATCTTTGGGTGTATCAACAAACAGGGATGAATGGGTTTATGATATTGATATAACGAATCTAAAAAATAAAATAATATTTTTTATTGAAAAATATGAAAGTTTTATATCCAATAATGATAGTTCATGGAATAAAATCATAAAATGGAGTGAACATTTAAAATCTGTTTTTAAGCGAAAACAAGAGATTATATTTGATGAAAATTTATTGATCAAAGCAAACTACCGTCCTTTTTTAAAACAGTATTATTATGCAGAAAGTCGTTTAAGTGACAGACTTACACAAAATCATTATGATATTTTTGGAGAGAAACTAACTAATGAAAACTATTCAATTTGTTTTTCTGGAATTGCATCAAGCAAGAATTTTCAAGCACTTGGGATAAAATCCATTTGGAGTTTGGATTTTCTGGAAAAAACAAACAGCGTCCCTTTATATCGCTACGACAAATCCGGTAACCGCGTTGACAACATCACGGATTGGGCTTTGGATCAGTTCAGAAATCATTATCATTTGTCTGAACCGGGATTTTCAGGATTAAAGGATGAACAGGATGTTACAGCGGGAAAGAAAGGGAAAAAATCAGTCAAATCCGTGAAAAGGAAAATTGCGGAGCCGGAGATCAGCAAAGAGGACATTTTTCATTACGTTTACGCTGTGCTGCACAATCCCGCATACCGCACAAAATACGAACTGAATCTGAAACGGGAATTCCCGCGCATTCCCTTTTATTCCGATTTTTGGAAATGGGCCAACTGGGGAAAAGCCCTCATGGATTTGCATATCCATTACGAAACCGCAGAACCGTTTGATCTGAAAGAGCATCATGCCGAGACAAAGGCAGAATCCCGGCGGCAGAAAGAAATGGTTCCTGATCTCAAAGAACCGGAAGCAATGTTTGCCGTGCAGCCCAAAATAAAACCCAGACTGAAAGCCGACAAAGAAAAGGGCATCATTGAACTGGATGAAATCACCTTTCTGTCCGGCATTCCCAAACAGGCATGGGAATATAAACTCGGCAACCGTGGCGCATTGGAATGGATTCTTGATCAGTACAAAGAAAAGAAACCCAAAGACCCGACCATTGCGGAAAAATTCAGCACCTACCGCTTTGCGGATTACAAAGAGCATGTGATTGATCTTCTGAAACGGGTCTGCACCGTAAGCGTGGAAACAATGAAAATTGTTGAAAAAATGAAAATAGAATCTGTTTGACAGTGAACTGTTGTCTGATGTTCCGCACCTCCGTCATACCGGCGAAAGCCGGTATCCAGAACTCTTTGAAAACACTGGATTCCGGCTTAAGCCGGAATGACGGTCAGAGAGAATAAGCAAGGCAACATAAATTTTCGGGTGCAAAGTTTTCAGAAAAACCGGATTTTTCCGGAAAAATCCGGTTTTTTTATATCTGAAAACTTTCGGTTGGGTACTTATTTTTGCTTTCCCCCCTTTTCTTTCCTGCGGATTTCAGATATATTTTCGCAGTTCAATAAAATTTTTTTGCAAAAACCAAAATCCGAAGGAGGTTTCATGAAAATTCTTGTTTTGTATCACTCCAAGGGCGGCAATACCCGCAGACTGGCAGAGGCCATTGCCAAAGGCGTGGATTCGGTGGATGGCGCTGAGGCCGTGCTGAAAAAAACCGATGAGGTGACAAAGGAGGATTTTGTCAGTGCCGAAGGGATCATTGCCGGTTCTCCGGTTTATTTCGGGCTGATGGCAGCAGAACTGAAAAAAGTGTTTGATGATTTTGTCAGTGTCCGCAAAAAAATGGAAGGCAAGGTCGGCGCTGCCTTTGCCACTTCCGGAGATCCCAGCGGGGGCAAGGAAACCACCATGATGTCCATTATCCAGTGCCTGCTGATTTACGGCATGGTCATCGCGGGCGATCCCCTGGCCGCAACCGGGCATTACGGAACTTCGTGCGTGGGTGTACCGGACAGCGGAACCCTTGATAACGGGATTAAGCTGGGCCGGAGAGTGGCTGAACTGAGTCTCAGACTCAGAGGATAGGTTTTCGGAAAAGGAACGATATTCAACAGGTTCATTCCAGGAGAGAAAAAATGACAGACTGTGTTTTCTGCAAAATCGTCAAAGGACAGATCCCCAGTTTCAAAGTGTATGAAGATGACAGAGTTTATGCCTTTGAGGACATCAACCCCATCAATAAGGGCCATACACTGATTATTCCCAAAAAACATGCGGAAAATATATGGGAAATGGATGAAGAGGATATGACGGCTGTCCACAAAGCCGCGAAAAAGATTTCCCAGGCCATCAGGGAGGCGCTCAAACCTGAAGGCATTGCCTGCCTCCAGCTCAACGGCAGGGCAGTCAACCAGGTGGTGATGCACTATCATTATCATCTGATACCCAAATCCGCGGGTGAACCGGAACTGCGCATGACACAGTGGGAACTCAAACCCGGAAATATGGATGAAATCCGGAAAACTGCCGAAAAAATTGCAGCCGCGGTCCGTTAGTGCTTTATCAGGTTTCAAACTCCAGGGCGGCTGAGGCTTTGGCATAACCAACCGGAGCAGTTTTATACCAATTCGCCATTGATCTGAAACACAGGTTTTTCTGAAAAACGGGATTTTTCAAAAAAATCCCGTTTTCTGAACACATGAAAACTTCTTTTTGCCTGCCTGCAGACATGTTTTCAATGGGGAACCGGTATTGCATCGGTGATGGCAGATTTTGCTGCGTCTCAGCCGTCCTGCACTGTTCTGCACAGAGGCTGTGCAGGAAAACGCGGCTTCCTGCTCCCGGTTATCCGCCAGCAGAGCAGCAACCCGGCAGAACGGACTGTTAAGAGGACAGACAAAGGAGAGCTTCTGACAATGAAGATGGATATCAAAACTGTGGGAAAGCAGTTCCGGATTGCCGTATCCGGAGCAATTGACGAACTTGGGGCTGAAGAAATGGAAGGGCTTTTCAGACAGCCGGATATTCAGTCTGCCGAACAGGTGGTTCTTGATTTCAGAGAAGTGATCTATATCGGCAGTGCCGGGGTTGGCGCACTGCTGCTGCTGTACAAAAGAATCGCTCCGGGAAATGGCGAGATCATTATTGAAAATATTCCTGCGGAGATTTACAGACTTCTGGAAAAAGACATGAATCTGGGTCATGTGTTCACCATGCGCAGTCTTTGAGGGAAAGGTCATGAAAAGCACACGGGCCACACAGTATCTGAAAAGCAGAGGGATTTCCTTTGAACTCATCCGCTATGAACATGAGGAAAAAGGTGCTGTTTTTGCGGCAAAAGCCACAGGGTTTCCACTGGAAAGAACCATAAAAACCCTTGTGGCGGATCTGGGGACCAGCAGTTATGTGCTGGCACTCATGCCCGGAGACCGGGAACTGTCCCTGAAACATCTGGCCAATGCCTGTTCGGTCAAACGGGCACAGATGGCGGATGTGCAGACAGCCGAGCGGATTACCGGTTATCTGGTGGGCGGCATCAGTCCCTTTGGCACACGGCGGCAGATTCCCGCTCTCATGGAAAGCAGTCTGCTGAAACATGAGCGCGTGGTCATCAATGCGGGACAGCGCGGCCTTATGCTGAAAATGGATCCGCAGGATATAAAAAATGCCTTGAAATGCAGTGTTTTTGACAATGAATGAATGCCGGGAGGTTTTATGCCCTTACTGGGAATACTGTCTTTGATTGTACAGATATATTTTGCCGTCCATGCTGTGCAGAACGGCAAGGATCGCTACTGGGTGTATATCATCATCCTTTTTCCGGGAATCGGCTCCCTGATCTATTTTTTTTCCGAATATCTTCCCGAACTCCGGCACAGTCCCGGGTTCAGAAAAGCCAAATCCGGACTGGGGAAACTCATTGATCCTGAAAAAGAGGTTCGGCATCTGGAAGATCGGCTGGAACTCAATGACAGCATCAAGAACCGCCTGGCACTGGCACAGGGATATGTCAATGCCGGAAAACTTGACAGGGCTGTGTCCATGTATGAAAGCTGTCTGAACGGCATTCACAGCGATGATCCGGTGGCGGTGGAAGGTCTGTGCTGTGCGTATTTTTTTCAGGGCAGCTTCGCACAGGCCAAGGAATGGCTGCTTCACCTGCGGAAACTGCGCGGGGACAGAAAAGGCGATGAATTTGATCTTCTGCTGGCCCGCTGCTGTGAGGAAATGGGAGATACTGATGCCGCATTGGAGGAATACGCTTTTCTGGAAAAAGCCTTTACCGGCGAGGAGGCCCGGTGCCGCTATGCCCTGATGCTCAAAAAAACGGGAAGAACAGCCGAGGCGCAGAAACTTTTTCAGAAAACCCTGAAAAATGTGAAACTTTCTCCCGGTTTTCACAGGAAAAACCAGAAACAGTGGGTGGATATTGCCAAAAGGGAAAGCGGAGGATAACAGCATGGCAGGCTGTGAGTTCATCCATAGCATTGCTTTGACCCACTGCCTGTTTGATTGCATTATCTCATTGCCAACCTCCGTATTGCAATGCAACTGTGCAGGAAATCCGGATTTTCCCAAAGGAGGTTCCCAAGCCGGGGTTTGGAACGGAAAAGAAAACATTGTCACCGGAGACGGCAATACGGTATCATGCTCTCTCAAAAGCAAAAAGTGCAGGAGTTACGCAGTTGCTTAAAAAATCCCCCCTTAGGGTCTGTATCAAAATAAGCTGTTCCAAACCCTGAGGGTTTTGAAAACCCTCAGGGTTTATGGGCAGAAATTCGTACAGGTTATTTTTTTACAAACCCTTAGAGCCTGTTTGAATATTACTTGACTATAATCTCCTAATTTTGTAGCAGACA
>CAZDIU010000011.1:0-38604 GCA_964505535.1 uncultured Desulfobacterales bacterium
TGGGCGGTCCGGCCATTCATGTTCATCTGCTGAGCAAAGGACTGGACAGCCGGAAATTTGAATCCATACTGGTGACCGGCCGGATTTCCCCGCAGGAAGGGGACATGAGTTACCTGTTCAAGCCCGGAGATCCGCAGCCCGTGATTATTCCCGAACTGCAAAGGGAAATCAGCATCGGATCGGATGTGAAAACATTTTTCAGCATTTTAAAAATGCTTTATGCAGAGCAGCCCGACATTGTTGACACCCATACGGCAAAGGCCGGTTTCGCTGCCCGCTTTTCCGCGGGCATTTACAATCTGCTGAGCAGACAGCATAGCGTTTCCGTCATCCATACATTTCACGGCCATGTGTTTGAAGGGTATTTCAACCGTCTGACCACCCAGGTTTTTATCAATATCGAGCGTCTGCTGGCCCTGATTTCGGACGCCATCATTGTCATCAGTGAAACACAGAAACAGGAACTCACGGAAAAATACCGCATCGCATCTTCCGACAAAATCCGAACCATTCCTCTGGGATTTGATCTGTCCCCCTTTCTGTCTGCATCCGCGCTGCGGGGAAAATTCAGAAAGGATCTGGCTATTGACCGCAAGGTTCTCTTAATCGGAATTATCGGCAGACTGGTTCCCATCAAAAACCATAAAATGTTTTTTCAGACCGCAAAACGTTTTCGGGAAATCAGGCCGGATATTGCGGTAAAATATCTTGTCATCGGAGACGGCGAACTCAGAAAGGAACTGGAAAAGACCTGCAGGGAACTGGATTTGGAGCAGGATACGGTCTTCTGCGGCTGGATAAAAGAAGTGCCTTATGTGTATGCGGATTTGGATATTCTCGCCCTGACTTCCCTCAATGAAGGCACGCCGGTTTCCATTATCGAATCCATGGCAGCCGGGGTTCCGGTGATTGCAACCGATGCCGGAGGCGTAAGGGATCTGCTGGGCATGCGCCGCAGTCTGTCAGAAAGGGAGGCTTTTATCATCTGTCAACGCGGGATTCTGTGCCGGAAAAATGATGCGGAAGGATTTGCCAAAGGTCTGACCTATCTGGTCGGTGAGGATCCGGAGATTCTCAGAAAACGCATTGAAACCGCGCGTCAGTATGTTCGGGCGCACTTTGACAGACAGCGGCTTTTTCAGGATACAGAGTCCCTGTATCTGGAACTGATGAGGAAAAAAAAATGAACAGAACCGTATGCCTCACGGATTGAACCGGTTTTTATCCTTCTTCCATGTGACAGATTTTCCATGTCCCCCCTGAAAAGCAATTTCCTGTTTTCCGCACTGGCCGTGTGCATCAATGCAGGGGTCAGCCTTTGCTCTGTCCCCTATATCACAAGACAGGTGTCCCCTTCGGATTACGGTCATATTTCCCTTTTCATACTCTTTTTTTATCTGTTCGCATTTGTGGACGGCATCCGTCCGGTGATTATCAATTCTGTTCATCACAGTTTTCGCACCCAATCCGATTTTTTCCGATCCTGCCATGTTTTTTCATGGCTGTGCGGCGCTGTTCTGTGTGTGCTCAGCTTTGTCCTGCTGATGCTGTTTTATCATCAACGCCTGTCTGCAGCGGAAATTCTCTTTATCTCTTTGTGCGCCCTGTTCTGCGTGCCCATGAACAACGAGGCCGCGTTTCTGGAAGCAGGGGAGCGGGTCGGTTTTGTCATGATGGTGCGTTCTGCCGGATGGGTGCTGTTTTATGCTTCCTTTATTTTTTATGCCACGGTCGGTGCTGCGTTTGAATGGTATGCCCTGAGTGTGGCAGGGATGAACGGATTTCTGCTGATCTGCTACCGGATGGCCAATTCCCGCGAATTCCGATCCGGCCGGTTCCGCTTTGCCATTATCAAAGAGATGATGACAAAAATCCGTCAGGTCATTGTGTTCAACCTCTGTTCAACCCTGATGAGCAGTCTGGACAGACTGTTCATTTCCCGTCTCCTTCCGATCCAACTGCTGGCCCACTATTCTGTGCAGTATGAATTCGGATTCAACTGGAACACACTGGTTCATACCGCAGGCAGGGTTCTGTATCCGCATCTGAGCAGGCGTATGGCAGACGAACCCCTTTCGGAAACAGTGTTGTTCTGGGTTCGCATGAACAAGCTCATTTTCTTTGCCGTTTTTTCCCTTACGCTGGCGGGGGCTGCTTTTTCAGAAGAGATTATCGGACTGTACGCGGGATCAGTTTATAAAGAACATCACTATATTTTCCGCTTTGTCATGATTGGGGTTGCCATCAGCGCGCTGGGCGTGATGGCAACGGTATTTCAGCGGGCGCGGGGAGATTTTGCCTCACAGGAAAAGGCATACGGCATCGCGGCGCTGACCGGCATTGTGCTGGTGTATCCGCTGGTAAAAACTTTCGGCATTCTGGGAGCGGCTTTTGTATATCTTGCTGTGCGGATTGGCGATATCCTTCTTGTTTTTAAAATACGCCGGGATTTTTTTCCTCCCGCATCCCATGCAAAGCACCTGATGCTCTGGCCCGGTCTTTTTGTATGCGTGTATCTTTGTCTCTGGTATGAATATTATCCTGTATTCGGATTCTTTTATGCAATGTTCGCTGCAGTGCTGTTCACCGGGGAGGATATCCGGTATTATATCAGGGCTGTCCGGGGGAGAAAAAGGGACAGAGAGGCAGATTAAAACTGCTGATGGATTTGCACCCCGCCAAATTGGATTTTAGCCCATTCCCTTCCTGAGAAAAAAATGTTATTCATAATCCCCCGATATTTGGAAGTGGAGCTTTTAGGGATTTGGCAAATTGCTGATATACCGGTTTTGAGGTTTCAGTGTTCAGGTTTCAGTGTCTGTTTCCTGACACCTGACACCCGGCATCTGAACCACCCGGTATTTTAAGAACTTCCTCTTCCCTTAATGGAACAGGGCAATACGCACTTTTTTGAGAGAATCCGTAAGAGAGCGGTCGGCTGGCCGCCCTTTGAAAAACAGCAAGGCACAGGAGGGAAAATCCTGTCAGTCAGTTCTGCACTCCTCTGCCGCATTAACAGGATTCGGAGTTGGACATATGAGAAATATAAAAAAGCAGTCTCTTCTGTCGCGTATCCTGCCCTATCTGCTGGTGGCGGTTGCGCCTTTGTGCTGGGCCGGAAACATTGTTCTGGCACGGGGGATCATCCATATGATTCCACCGGTCAGTCTGTCTTTCTGGCGGTGGACGGTGGCGTTTCTGCTCCTGCTGCCCTTTACCCACAGATACGCACTGCGTGACCGGGCCACTGTCCGGCATCACTGGAAAATCATGATTGTGCTTTCCGTGCTGGGGATTTCCTGTTTCAATACCCTGCTGTACACGGCTGTGCATACGATTACGGCCATCAACGGTGCGCTGATCCAGACCACCATGCCTGCGTTCATTATTATAATCTCCCTGCTGCTGTACAAAGAAAAGGTTACAGTGATTCAAAGCCTGGGTGTATTTCTGTGTATTTTCGGTGCAGTGCTCGTGGTGCTGCGCGGAGATTTCAGTGCATTTCTTGCCATGTCATTTGCCCAGGGGGATGCGCTCATGCTCATCGCTGTGCTTCTCTATGGCCTTTACACCGCGCTGCTGCGAAAACGTCCGCTCATTCATCCCCTGAGCTTTGTCACATACACTTTTGGCATTGGGTCGCTGGCAATCCTGCCGCTTTATCTATGGGAGCATATGCACTGCGAACCCTATGCAGTTACATTGCATGTCATCCTGAGCATTCTGTATGTTTCTGTTTTTCCTTCCATTGTTGCGTATCTGTGCTGGAATCGGGGAGCAGAATCCATCGGGCCGAACAAAACCGGGCTGTTTATCAACCTGATACCCGTGTTTGCGTCCATCATGGCCATTCTCTGGCTGGGGGAAACGCTGCGGGCCTATCATGTATGGGGAATGCTGCTGATTTTCGGAGGAATGCTCCTTTTCAACCGGAGGTGATCTGATACCGAATCGCCACTGACTTTATACAGTCCAGTCATTTTTTTCCAATGTTGCTGAACTGACATTCCTTCTCTGAGGCAGGGGAACAGCGGGTTCACCCGGTGCTGAAAGAACCGCGGTATTGCATCAAATCAATGGAGACGCTGTATAATGGCCGCTTTGATTCCCTTTACACCTGATCTGCAAAGATCAGAAAAAAGAATCTTGACATCCATTGATGATCCAAGTATAGACTGTTTTTTTAAATCTGCGGCAGAAGCCGCAGGGCCGGACAGAGGCAGTGCGAAAATTAAATTTTTGCACTCCGGCAGGACAGCAATTGCAGACCAGTCTGGGTTATGGATGCTCAGGAAGAGGACGCACATGCCCCTCTGAAGAGGGAAATGTATCCGGCATCATCCATAATCCGAACCGGTCGCGCAGCAGCACAAACAAAATTGGCATAAAGCAGAAACAAAGGCCACGAAGGTCGATTTCCCGGAAAGGGAAGCGGACCCGTGGCCTTTTTTTGTTGGGCCGGACAGGGAGGTGCTGCATGGGATTCAAACCGTTTATGAAAGAAGGTTTCATGTCTTTGCCGATGGTCCTCATTTCCGGCATCAGCGAAGACAGCATTCGCAATATCTCTCCATATTCCTGCATCATCCCGGTGCCGCGGCCTTTGGATTTGATCTGCCTGTCTTCGGCAAAACAGCGGGATAGCTGAAGTGGATGATACTTGTCTGACTCCAAGTAGAACGCCTGACATACGAAAAACAAGACCTTGATGATGAGCAGAAGCAGAAAGGGAATGCACTTCTGCACACTTACGGATACACAAAAATTTGAGTCTTTCGGGGCCATGTTTTTCAATGGCAAAGATCCGATAGCCGCAAAGTATGAAGGGTGAAAACATTTTGCATCTTCACCCCTAATGCCGATTCCCCATTGAAAAGATACCTGCAGGCAGGCAAAAATGAGGTTTTCCTGTGTTCAACAACCGGATTTTTCCGAAAAATCCGGTTGTTCTGAAAAACTTCATGCCTGAAAAACTTATGTTTCAGATCAATGGCGAATTGGTATAATATTGATTCTCCATTGATTCGATGCAATACTTTCCTTTTCCGGCAGCGGGTCAGGGGAGTGCCGGACTGAAAGTCCGGCTCCGGGTCTGAAACTGTTTCACCGGCCCGAACTTTCAGTTTGGGACTCCTTCGTGTCCGCGTCAGCGGCATCGGTGCGGAGAGCGGAAACAGCAGGTGAATATTGCATGAATTCAATGGCGAATTGGTATAAGAACGCAGAGAACATGCAGGGGAATGGAACTCCTGAACGGATTTGGTTCAATTATAACAGGATGCACGCTGTTTTAGTCTTTCAGGTACATAGAAAATCAATATGTTAACAACTGCGTCACTTCTGAATGGAGAAAATCGGAGAATAACACAATTTCTGCCTGAAGACTGACTGAATCGGACAATCGGAAAAAATATCAACAAAAGGAGAACAGGATGAAAGAGGAACAGAAGATAATGAGGAAATTGTGCAACAGGTTTATCTGCGCAGGATTCTGTCTGCTGATGGGATTTTCTGCGGTGGCTTGGGCTGAAGAAAGCACAAAAACACTTCAGCTTGACGAGATTGTGGTTACGGCCACAAGAACCGAGAAAGACGCAGCATCTGCTCCGGGAAGTGTGTCGGTGGTGACAAAACAGGAAATGGAGAAAAGAAACATCAAATCCATTGATGAGGCATTGAATACCATCCCCGGCATTTTTCATGACAACAAAGGGAAAGGATTAATGGGCACCACATCGTCAGTATCCATGAGAGGCATGAGCACTGACAAAAGAACCCTGTTTCTGCTTGATGGTATTATCCCCCTGAATGAGGCATATACAGGCGCTGTCAGTTATCAGCTGACCTCAGTGGAAGATGTGGAAAAAATCGAAGTCGTGAAAGGACCTTTTTCCAGCCTTTACGGAGGCTATGCCATGGGCGGGGTTGTGAATGTTCTGACAAGGATGCCTGAAAAAAGGGAACTGACACTCAAAACCGGATACGGATCAGGCTGGAACAGAGGTGAAGCATTGGATGATCTGCAGAAAATCTATTTTTCCTATGGCGACAAATACAATGACAATATCAGCGTATTTGCCAGCTACGGCCGCAAAGAGACCAATGGCTATCCCACCAACATGAATGTCCAGAGTTCCAAGCCGCCGGAAGGCATAAGCGGCTGGGAACTTACGACAGACAACAGAGGGAATGCCCGTTATCTGATTGGAGACACGGGTGACAATACCTGGTGGGATGATCAGATCACCCTAAAAGCAGGTTTTGATTTTTCAGAAACATCAAAAATTCTCTTTTCCTTTTTAAGAAACCGTTATGAATACGCGTATGATAATCCGCATACTTATCTGAAAGATGCCCAGGGCAATGATGTATGGACTTATGGAACTGTGCGGGAAGCCTCCTTCCTTTCCGGCAACGGCGGAAAAGAGCAGAATATATACGGTCTGCGTTTTGAGACGGAATTTTCACCCCTTACAGTCAAATTCGCTTTCGGATATCTGGACGGGGATACTTCATGGTATGTCACCAGAGGCTCCGGAGCGTCCACCACCCGCAGCGGAGGTCCCGGAACGCTCAGCCAGACACCGTCCGGCAGTTACAACGGGGATCTGCAGTTCACCATGCCCTTGTTAGACAGACATCTTCTGACCTTTGGCGGCTCATACAGGGCAGGATGGGCAGACACAGAGGAATATGCCCTGAGCAACTGGAAGAATGAAGGGTCCAAAACAGGCATGACCTATGCTTCCAGAGGAAAAGACAGAACATGGTCTTTGTTTGCACAGGATGAGATCATGATTTTTGACACTCTTACCGCTTATATCGGGTTCAGACAGGACTGGTGGGAAACATACAACGGTTATGCCAATGATGTGGGAAAAGCGGATTATCCCAAAAGATATGAGGGCCGGGATGCCTCTTCCTTCAGCCCCAAGGCCGCTCTTGTTTACAAACCCTTTGAACAGACAACCCTGCGATCCTCAGTAGGCCGGGCTTTCAGACCCCCGACAGTTTATGATCTGTACCGGACCTGGACTTCTTCAACAGGGGTTGTGTATGCGGCCAATCCGGACCTGGATCCGGAGACGGTAACAGCATGGGATGCAGGCATTGAGCAGAGACTGTGGAAAGGAATGAAGATTCGCGCCACCTATTTTGAAAACTACATGAAAGACCTGATTTACCGGAAAACGGTTACTGCTGTATATCAGGAGTTTATCAATGCAGGCAAAGCAGAGAGCAAAGGCGTGGAACTTGAGGCGGAACAGCGGTTTGATTTCGGACTGAGACTGTTTGCCAATTTTACCTATACAGATGCGGAAATCACGGAAAACAAGGCAAAACCGGCAACAGAGGGAAAAGATATGATACACGTTCCGGAACGCATGTTCAACGCGGGTGCTGTTTATGAAAAAGGCCCGTTTTCCGCCTCCCTTATCGGCAGGTATGTGAGCAAACGCTACAGCAATGATGAAAACACGGATGTTGTGAGCGATGTCTATACATCCTATGATTCCTATTTCATCGCTGACGCCAAGCTGTCTTACAAGGTTGCAAAGTATGCAGAAATTTCATTGGCTGGGGAAAATATCTTTAATGAGGAGTACTACGGATATTACAAGGGTCTGGGAAGTTCATGGTTTTGCGAACTGACGTTCAGATATTAAAAAACCTCCGGCAGTTCCATCTTACGATTGCCTCCTGTTTTGCAATCTGACACAAAGGTATTAGATTCTGTTGACATGTCGGAACTCCAGCGCTCAGGCAGCGGTGTATTATCGCCCTGCTGCCTGAGCAGAACTGACGACAGTAGCTCGTATAAGTCTGGCGTGACAAATAGGTTCTTTGGTATTTTGCGGGGTAGTAAAATCAGAATCAGCTCCGTCAGGAGCGTCATGTTTGTAGAAAAATAATTGTAAAAACAGATATAAAGCTCCATAGGAGCGACATGTTGACTGATAGTTAATAAATAACATGCCGCTCCTAACGGAGCTTAAAAGATTTTTTTATTTTATTCGTATTTCTACAAACATTTCGTTCCTAATGAACTATTGGTAAAATCAAAATTCTAGAATTACTACCCCGCAAGATACCAAAGAGCCGACTAATATCAACAGAATCTGAATCATAAAGGGGGGGTTGAATACCTTTATGTTTTCAGACAAATGAGGGATCAGTGAAAATTATCAGCATTATGTTTTTATTCCTGATGGCTGCATCATTTTCAGATGCAGGTTCTGTAACTTATACCGATAAAATGAACAGAAAAGTCAGTATTCCTGTTCCTGTTGAAAAAGCGGTTTTTTTTGAGACCTATGAACTTGTGCCGTCTCTCGATATTTGGGACAAGGTTGTCGGCGTCAGCAGATTTGCGTTTAAAAATGACCTGATACTTGCCGCCAGACCTGATATTGAAAAGCAGATACCTTCTGCGGGAAGCGGAGGCGATATCAATATGGAACTGCTGTTAAAGATCAAGCCCGATATTGTGATTACATGGGCATTCAACCCGGATGCGGTCAGATTCGTTGAAGAAAAAGGGCTGAACATTATTGCCTTATATCCTGAATCTGTCGCCGAGCTTTACGAGGTGATGAGGTTTCTGGGAGAGATATTTGACAGAAAAATGCGGGCTGAGGCTGTTATTGCTGAAATGGAGTCTATTTTCAATCATATCCATGAAAAGAGCGCCGCTATGGATCATGATATGAAAAAAAAAGCAATCTGGCTCGGGGGAAAAAGGACATCTGTATCCTGCGGATCAGGGATCAACAACAACCTGATTCAGATGGTCGGCGCGGTCAATCCGGCCGGACATTTGAATCAGAGAAGCGCTGACATATCCCTTGAGCAGATTATTGTATGGAATCCTGACGTTATTTTTATATGGGGATTTGCAGGCTATACGCCGCAGGATATCATCGCCAACGCCCAATGGAGATTTATCAGCGCTGTCAGAGAGGGCAGGGTCTTCAAGTCTCCGGGCTGGTCAACCTGGTCTCCGAGACTGGCTCCGGTCGCTTTGTGGATGGCGAAAAAAACATATCCGGAATATTACACAGAGATTGATATAGATAAAATAACGGATGAATTTTATAAAAAAGTGTTCAATATCTCTTATTCGGAGGTAAAACCCTTTGAAAACTAAACAGTATTTTTATATCCTGATTGCAGTGTCTCCGCTGATAGCCGGATGGATTTCAATTTTTATCGGAGCTTACGGAGTATCCCCTTTTTCTGTTCTTAAGATTGTTTTACATGAAATCATCCCTTTTTATGAAACAGCAGATATTCCCGAAAAAGCGATTATTTTGGATATCCGTCTGCCGAGAGTGCTTCTTGCCGGTCTGGTCGGAACAGCCCTTGCCGGATCAGGGGTGACGCTTCAGGGCATTTTCCGAAATCCGCTTGTTGATCCTTTCATACTCGGCGTATCCGCAGGCGCTGCTTTCGGATGCTCCTTGTCCATAGGTTTTTTTCCTTCCTTGCCGATTCAGATCATGGCTTTTGTATTCGGCATTTCCGCAGTTCTTCTTGCCTATTTTATCGCAAAGACTCAGGGCGAAATATCACGGCTTCCCCTGATACTTTCCGGCGTGATCATCTCTGCATTTTTTTCTGCAATGGTCTCTGTCATCAAGTTTCTGGTGGATCCGCACAAACTGCAGAATATTGTTTTCTGGCTGATGGGAAGTTTTTCTCTCGCGGATTGGAGAATGATCCGGATAAGCGCTGTCGGCATCGCTCTTTCACTTGCGCCTGTGGTTCTGATGAGGTGGCGGCTGAACGCTATGAGCATGGGAGAGGATGAGGCAAAATATCTCGGAGTCAATGTCCGCAGGGAGCGGCTGATCTTTGTAACTGCTTCCACACTTGCTGTCAGCCTTGCCGTATCTGTCAGCGGAATTATCGGCTGGGTCGGGCTGATGGTTCCGCATTTGGTGAGGATGATGACCGGTCCCGATCATAAAACTCTTGTGCCGTTAAGCATGGCAGGGGGCGCGGCGTTCCTGATATTTGCGGATACTGTTGCAAGAAGTCTGACGAATTTTGATATTCCGGTGGGAATCATCACAGCAATCAGCGGCGCGCCTTTTTTCATCTGGCTGATGAAAAAAGGCGGAAAGGAGAGCTGGGGCAGATGATAGAAGTTCATAATATTCATTTTCAGCATTTTCATTCGCCCGAGCCTGTGCTGAAGGGAATCAGTCTGAAGGCTGAACCCGGAGAATTCACTACGATACTGGGCGCCAACGGTTCAGGCAAGACAACCCTTTTTAAATGCATTGCCGGACTTTGGAAACCCGGAAAGGGGGATATCCTGTTTGAGAATAAGAGTATTATGAAACTGGGGCATGACAGGCGCGCAAAGATAGTCGCAGTAGTGCCGCAGGAACATGAACCCCCTTTTCCGTATTCGGTGTTCGACGCGGTTCTGATGGGAAGAGCCGCGCATGTCGGCATGTTTTCCGCTCCTTCCAAAACAGACTATGCAAAAGCAGAACATGCCATTGAAGAAGTCGGCATTGCTCATCTGAAAGACAGAGCTTACACAAAAATCAGCGGCGGAGAGCGGCAGTTGGCGCTGGTTGCCCGCGCGCTGGCTCAGGATTCTCCGGTCATGCTCTTTGACGAACCCACTTCTCATCTGGATTTCAGAAATCAGGTGCTGGTTCTCCAAAAAGTCAAAGAGATTATCCGACAAAGAAACGTATCTGCAATCATGACCATTCATGATCCGAATCTGGCGCTGCTGTTTTCAGACAGCGTGGTGCTGGTCAGCAGCGGAAGCGTGGTGTCTCAGGGCAGTGCGCGGGAGGTTATCACAGAGGAAAATCTGAAAGCTGTTTATGGCATTGATGTTTCAGTGATCAGTGTGGACAGCGTCCGGGTTGTAACTCCGAAACTCAACGGCAGGAGAACAGCATGATTGACGTTTCCGAACTGACCAAAAGATACGGCGCGGGGGAAAAACAGGTCATCGCAGTCAACCGTATTTCTTTCAAAATTGAAGCCGGAACAGTTTTCGGACTGCTGGGCCCCAACGGCGCGGGGAAAACCACCACCATCAGAATGCTGACAACGCTTACCCGGCCTGATTCGGGAACATGCGCCATCCACGGTTTTGATGTGGTCTCCCAAAGCATGGAAATCAAAAAGCAGATCGGCGTGGTTCCGCAGGAAAACAACCTTGACCGGGAACTGACAGCTTATGAAAATCTTCTGATATACGGTATGCTGCATAAAGTGTCCCATCTGCCTGAAAAAATTGAATCCGCCATGAACATGGTGGATTTGTGGGCAAAAAAAGATTTCGTAGTTTCCAAATTTTCAGGGGGAATGCAAAGACGCCTGCTCATTGCCCGCGCGCTGCTGACCGAACCTGCGGTCCTGTTTCTGGATGAACCGACCATCGGGCTGGATCCCCAGATACGGCGTCAACTGTGGGATGTGATCCGAAAAACGAAAATTGACGGCAGAACCGTTGTGCTGACCACGCATTACATAGAGGAAGCAGAACTGCTCTGCGACAGAATCGGAATTTTGTCCAAAGGCAGTCTGATTGCGCTCGATACGCCGGACAACCTCAAAACCATGGTGGGGGAATATGCGGCTGATGTGATTGATGACAAAGGAAAACTGAATCAGTATATGTTCCGGACACGGGAAGAAGCGCATGAAAAAGCCAAAGAATTTTCAGACGGCGTAACCATCCGCCGCTCCAATCTGGAGGATGTGTTTGTGAAACTCACCGGCGGGAGGATTGAATAATGTTTACAGGCTGGTATCCGGTGTTTCTCCGGGAAATGCTGCTGTTCAGACGCAAGCTGCTGAAACTGGGCTATCTGTTTTCAGCAATGGTGGTTCCGATCATTTACCTGATTACCTTCGGTCTCGGGCTGGGCAGAAATGTGCAGATGCAGGGAACAGATTATCTGACTTATCTGATTCCCGGACTGGTCGCCATGAGTTCCATGAATAATTCCTATACATGGGTTGCCAGTTCTTTAAATCTCAACCGCCTTTATTTCAAGACCTTTCAGATGATTGTGCAGTCTCCGGTGCATCCGTCGGGCATTATGATCGGAGAAGTGTTTGCCGGAATGGTGAAGGGATTGTTTGCATCAGGACTGATTCTGATTGTGGGATTCATCAGCGCAGGCGGACTTCGCATATCGCCTTTTTTTGTCATCACGCTGCTGTTAAACTGCTTTCTGTTCGCCTGTCTGGGCGTGATTGTCGGCATGATTACCAAATCCCATGAAGACACTTCCACTTACAACAATTTTTTTATTATGCCTATGGCGTTTTTCAGCGGCACCTTTTTTCCGGTGGATCGAATGCCTCAAGCATTGCAGTTCCTGATTTCTTTTTTTCCCCTGACCCATACCAATATTCTGATCCGAAAAACCAGCCTGGACACCCAAGGCATAATTGCGCTGGCAGTAATGCTGTTATACGCCGCCGTGTTTTTTATCTGCGGGTCACGGCTTATCAGGAGATATAGTGAGTGAAACAGAATGATTCGTCCGGACGTAATCTGTTCTAAGGGAACAAACCGCAAAAATCAGCAATTAATAGCATGAAAACAAAATTACTTAGTACTCTGAGCGTTCTAACGGTCGGCGGCCTTCTGGCAATCAACAGCGCAGCAGCGCAGCATGGTGAATCGCCGCCTGTCATATTAGATACGGTTACGGTTACGGCTGAAAAAATATCCGAATATGTGAAAAACCATTCGCAGTTGGTGAATGTTCTGGAGCAAAAGGAAATCCGGGAACGCAATATCCTGAATATGGAAGATGCACTGGGCATTATTCCGGGCGTGGATATCCGCAGGTCATCCGGCATCGGTGTGCGGATATCCATTCAGGGTTCGGGAAAAAGCCGGGGTGTTCTGGTTCTGTTAAACGGAAGACCTCTGAACACCGGACAGTATGACAGCGTGGATTTAAGCACGATTCCCATTGATACGGTAAAATCCGTAACTGTATTCAGACCGCCTGTTCCGGTGTGGCTCGGCAGCGGAGCGAGCGAAGGCGCCATCAGCATTGTTACCCATGATTTTGCCGCATCACAGGAGAAAAAAGCCTTTTCCGACACTCGGCTGAAATTTGCCGCCGGAAGTTACGGAGCAGCAGAAGGCAGCGTAAGCCGTCATCTCACTCTGAAGGACGGAAACGTCATGCTCACGGCTGCGGGAAATCATCGGGACGGAAAGCGTGTCAATTCCGATAAAGACAGCGGAACTTTCAGCCTGCATTGGGACAGAAAAACTTCGGATGAAATGCGGCTTGAGGCTGACGGGCGTTTTTATACGGCAGAATACGGCTCTCCGGGTCCAACGGACAATCCCACGCCGGATGCGCGCCAATCCTATCAGAAGGGTTCGCTGGACGCCCGCATGCACGGTTTCATCAGAGAAAGCGTCGATTATACCGTAAACGCTTACGGAGATATGATTTTGCTCAAAGACGAATCTCAATCCGGTATGAGAGTTACTCAGGATTATCTGAAATTGGGGATCAAGCCCGAAGCCCGATGGTCGGATGATACTGAGACATGGGGCTTCCGTATCAACGGGATTTCGGAATACGAAACCGTCGATCAGACGCTTTCGGGAAATCATGACCGGCTTCATCTGGGTCTCAGCGCACAGTATGACCGTATTTGGAAACCCTTTACCGTAAGTCTGGGACTGCGATGCGACTATTTCGATGATTTCGGTTTTAACCCCGGCGCATCCGCAGGATTGAGTTATGGCTTGTCCGAAAAGCTGCTTGCCAAGTTAAATGCCGGTTACAGTGTCAATATGCCGACTTTCGGGCAAATGTATCAGCCAAGTCACGGCAGCATTGATCAGGTTCGGGGCAATCCCGATCTGGACGAGGAAAAGGTCAGATCATACAGTCTCGGATTGGAATACCGTTTTGACAAGAATCAGATTTTTCAGATCAGTCTGTTCCGTTCAGATACGAGCGATCTTATCAGTTACCGGCGCGGCGATGACCAGATTTATCGCCCTGTCAATGTTGACAATGCCTATCGTCAGGGCATAGAGCTGATGCTGAAATATGCATGGCAGACCGGCATCGGCATTGACTTCAGTTATATTCTTCAGGATTCCGAAAACCGGCAGACCGGCGGCGAACTACCCTATACGCCCCGAAGCCGGATCAAAACCGCCGTGAAATATACGATCCCGAAATGGCGCACCCGTCTGGAAAGCACTTTGCGCTATGAAGCTGGACAGTTCAGCGATTCAGAAAACTGCCCTGAGGAAAAGCTGAAAGATTATATCACAATGGATATTCGGATGACGCAGCCGTTTTCGATGATGAAGATTGCCTCCGAATACTTTGTTCAGATTGATAATCTTTGGAATACCCGATTTGAAAGGCATTACGGCTATCCTGACGACGGGTTTCGGTTTTTATGCGGATTAAACCTGATGTTCTAACTTTTTATTAATAACACAAGGGGTTATAAAAATGAAGATATTTACAATTATGTGGTCCAGCTATCTGCCGCTTTTGAAGGACGCGGCAATCGAACAGAATATAGAAATTGCAGCCTATTCCAACAAACAGATCACCCAGCAGCCGGAAGTCATTGATGAGGTTCTGTTTCAGATGAAAACAGCGGATCTGCTGCTGATGTATCATACCAGCGAGGCATTTTGGGAAGAGGTGGAAAAGGAACTGAAATCCCTGAAAAAACCGGTCATCATGGTGGGCAGCGACCCGTCTTACTGGACTTTTTCCAATGTGAAGCCGGAAATCATTGCAGCGGTTTATCGCTATATTGTGTTCAACGGCAGGGAAAATTTCGCCAATATGCTGCTGTATATCCGCAGTGCGGCCTGCGGGGAAAAGACTGATTATCAGGCACCGAAGGAAGTCGCATGGCAGGGGATATGGCATCCGCAGATGCAGACGGTATTTGACAGCAGCGAAGCGTATTTGGATACATACCGGAAATACTGGAATGAACAGTATGCCGGAACACAATTTCCCTCAGCTTTTGCGGGAATTTTGTATTCCCGCTCCGCCTGGGTCACCGGCAATACCGAAGTGGAAAAAGTTCTTATTGCCTCACTTGAACAAAACGGTGTGGGCGTGATTCCGGTTTTTTTCTATTCGGTTAAAGACGAAGGGCTGGGAAATATGAGCGGCGTTGAGGTGATAGAAACCTATCTGCTCAGACACGGAAAACCGCTGGTGAACGGCATTGTCAAACTGACCGCGTTTTTTCTTGCCAACAGAAAAGGAAATATTTCAGAATCCGATGCGCCGGGCGGGGTTTATCTTCTGAAACAACTGAACCTACCGCTGTTCTGTCCCATGATCTCTTATTACAAAAACACGGAACAATGGCTTGCAGATCCCTCAGGTCTCGGGTCGCAGGTGGCATGGAGTATGGCAATGCCGGAGTTTGAGGGCGCAATCGAACCGATGATTATCGGCGCAGCAGACAATGTCGGTACAAGCGAAGAAAGTTATGCACCTATTGAGGACAGGGTTCCGCGATTTGCCGGGCGGATAAGCCGGTGGCTGCGTATGGCAGAAAAACCGGTTTCCGAAAGAAAAGTCGCCTTCATCCTCCACAACAATCCCTGCGCCTCGGTGGAAGCAACCGTAGGCGCAGGCGCGCATCTGGATACGCTGGAAACAGTGTCGGATATCCTCATCAAAATGAAACAAGCCGGATATTCCGTAACGCCGCCGCAAAACGGCAAAGAACTCATCGAAACCATTATGGAAAGAAAAGCCATTTCCGAATTCCGCTGGACAACTGTTGAGGAGATTGCGGATAAAGGCGGTGTATTGGCTTATGTGGATAAATCAGCTTATCTCAAATGGTTTGATGAACTTCCGGAAGCAACGCGGATAAGAATGTCAGAAGCCTGGGGCAATCCGCCCGGAGAGGAAAAAGACGGGGTTCCCGCCGCGATGGTGTATGATGGGAAAATCATGGTAACCGGCGTGCAGTACGGGAATGCAGTGGTCTGTGTGCAGCCCAAACGCGGGTGCGCGGGCGCAAAATGTGACGGTCAGGTCTGCAAAATTCTCCATGACCCGGATATTCCGCCGCCCCATCAGTATGTGGCAACCTATAAGTGGCTCTCCAGGGAATTCGGGGCAGATGTGATTGTGCATGTCGGCACGCACGGAAATCTCGAATTTCTGCCCGGAAAATCCACGGGACTGTCTTCGGGCTGTTTCCCGGACATCGGCATAGACAGCCTGCCTCATCTCTATATTTACAATGCGGATAATCCGCCTGAAGGAACCATTGCCAAACGCCGGAGTTACGCCACTCTGGTGGATCACATGCAGACCGTCATGGTTCAGGGCGAGCTTTACGGAGACCTTGAGGAAATCGAACGGCTTCTGGATTCTTACACCAAATACCGGGACACGGAACCGGCAAAGGCGCATACCTTGTCCCATCTGATTATGGACAAAGTAACAGGGCTGAATCTTTCGGAAGTCACTCATGACAACTTTGATGAGAAAGTTCAGGATATCCATGAACGCCTGTCGCTGCTCAAAAACACGTATATTCCCAAAGGAATGCATATCTTCGGCAGGATTCCCGAAGGAGAGCGGCTGTCTGATTTTGTGTATGCGGTGGTGCGCTATGAAAACACGCCTGAATCCTTACGAGGCGTGGTGTCGGAACTGATTGCGGACCAGGAAGGATTGAGCGGCGACCTGCTGAAAGAGCGAACCGATACGATTGCCCGCGCTGCGTGCAGGGCATATCTTGAAAACCGAATTCCGCTTTCAGAAACCATAAATACGTTCTGCCATGTCAGAGACAATGCCGAGCCGGTATTGGCGCCGATTCAGAAAACCATTGATGATGTAAAAGAACGCACCCTTGCTTCCGATGAAATGGGCGCATTGTTCAACGGATATGACGGCGGATATATTGCGCCGGGACCATCGGGCATTATCACCAGAGGCAGAAGCGATATTCTTCCCACCGGCAGAAATTTTTATTCACTCGATCCGCAACGAATTCCCACTCCGGCTGCGTATGAGGTCGGCGTACAGCTTGCGGACAAAACGTTAAGCAAATATCTGGATGAACAGGGAGAATATCCTGAAAATATTGCCTTTCACTGGCAATGCACAGACATCATGTGGGCTGACGGCGAAGGCATGGCGCAGATGATGCACCTGCTCGGGGTCAAGCCCCAATGGGCAAAAAACGGCAGGCAAAAAGGTTTTGCGGTGATTCCGCTGGAACAGCTTCGGCGCCCCCGAATTGACATCACGGTCCGGGTGTCCGGCATTACCCGCGATAATTTCCCGAACTGCATTGATGTGCTGGATGAGGCAGTGCAGGCGGTCGCGGCACTTGATGAACCTTCGGATTTGAATTTTGTCAGAAAACACACGCTGGAGCGATTGGACGGCAATTCTCCCTCCGATGCCGCTGCCCTGAGACAGGCAACCTATCGGATTTTTGCCAGTATGCCCGGAACGTATCAGGCCGGAACACAACTGGCAGTCTATGCGTCAGCCTGGAAAACCGAAGCGGATTTGTCGGATGTGTTTCTGTACTGGAACGGTTACGCGTACGGCAAAGGTGTATTCGGTGAAACCGCGCACAAAAGCCTCAAAGCTTCTCTGAAAACCGTGAATCTCAGCTTTAACAAGACCGTTACGGATGAATACGATCTTACCGGGTGCTGCTGCTATTTCGGCACGCACGGCGGCATGATCAATGCGGCGCAGGTGCTTTCCGGCAAAACCATTGAAAATTACTACGGAGACACCAGAGAGCAGGGCGAGGTCAGCGTGAGAACTCTTCGGGAAGAACTCAGGCGGATTGCCCGCGCCAAAATTCTCAATCCCAAATGGATTGACGGCATGAAGGATCACGGATACAAAGGCGCGTCTGAAATCAGCAAACGCGTGGGCAGGCTGTACGGCTGGCAGGCAACGGCAAAAGCAGTGGATGCTTCTGTTTTTGATGACATTGCCCGGACATTTATGATGAACGAAGAGAACAGAAAATTTTTTGAAGAAAAAAATCCTTGGGCAATGGAAGAGATGGCAAGGAGACTGATAGAGGCCGCAGAGCGCGGATTATGGGAACCAGCCCCTGATGTGGGAAAAGCACTGAAAAGCCTTTATGTGGAGATCGAGGGCTGGATTGAGGAGAGAATGGGTGATGTCAGAGGCGATTTTCAGGGCGGCAGCATAGATATTATGACCCAGGAGGATGTGGCTTCGTGGAAAAACAGACTTGAGGAGGTTTTGGCATGATATTTCCCTTTACTGCCATTGTGGGGCAGGAAGATATGAAAACCGGGCTGATACTGAATGTGATTGACCCTTCCATCGGCGGACTGCTGATTATGGGCGAAAAAGGAACTGCCAAAAGCACGGCAGTCAGAGCTTTGGCGGCGCTTCTGCCGGAATCGGAAGCAGTCAAAGGCTGTCCCTTCAACTGCGATCCTGAGGGTTTCCTGTGCAGTGAATGCCGGGAGATATTGAAAAATGAGGAGCATCTGCACCGGGAACGAAAAAAAATGCGGGTGGTGGAACTTCCGCTCGGAATTACGGAAGACCGGCTGATCGGCACACTTGACATTGAACATGCCATCCGAAAAGGAGAAAAGCGTTTTGAACCGGGGCTGCTTGCAGATGCGAACCGCAATTTTCTGTATGTGGATGAGGTGAATCTGCTGGAAGACCATATTGTGGATCTGCTGCTGGATTCTGCGGCAATGGGTGTGAACACGGTTGAACGCGAAGGCGTGTCTTTCACCCATCCGGCAAAATTCATCCTGGTGGGAACCATGAATCCGGAAGAAGGCGATTTGAGGCCCCAGCTTCTGGACAGATTCGGCCTGTGCGTGAATGTCGGTTCCATCCATGACAAATCGCTTCGGGTTGAAATTCTCAGAAGAAAATCGGATTTTGACGCCAATCCCGAAGAATTTCTGATGACATGGAAAGCTGAGCAGAAAACTCTGTCCGAAAAAATTGTCAAAGCGAAAAACAGAATTCGTTCCATCAATGCCTCAGACGATGTGCTGGGAAAGATTGTGGACATCACCTCTTCGCTCAATCTGGACGGACACAGGGCGGATATTGTGATTATGAAATCCGCAAAGGCAATGGCCGCATTCAGGGAAAAAGATGCCATCAGTTCCGATGATATAAGAGATGCAGCACGGCTTGCCCTGAGTCATCGGATGAAACGTATGCCGTTTGAAGATATGGGAATCGGCAGCGAAAAACTGCAATCTGTGCTTGCGGGGATATGACAATGACATTTGATGATTTCATCGGACAGGAAGATGCAAAACTTGCCCTGATTCTCAATGCCGTTGATCCAAGATGCGGGGGCGTGCTGTTCGCGGGGCAGAGAGGATGCGGCAAATCAACGCTGTCAAGGCTTTTCAGGCAACTGCTTCCGGAAAAAACGCCTTTTGTGAATCTGCCCCTCAATGTCACCGAAGACCTTCTTCTCGGCGGCATTGATATTGAGAAAACCCTGTCTTCGGGCAGAAGAGTTTTTCAGAAAGGCATTCTCAGCCGGGCAGACAAAGGCATTGTTTATATTGATGATGTCAACCTTCTTTCCTCTGAAATGATTTCTCTGCTTCTGGAGGTGCAGGGACGCGGGGAAAATATTGTTGAAAGAGAGGGTCTTGCGCTGAGACATGATTCAGAATTCATCCTGATTGCCAGCATGAACCCGGAAGAAGGCTGCCTGTCTCCTCATCTGCTTGACCGCTTCGGCATGTGCATTTTATGGGAAAATATACGGGAAAAACCACAGCGCATTGAGATTATGAAGAAAGCCGCATTGCCGAAAGAGCCTGATTCAGATGCGGACAAAGCACTGCCGCGTCAGATTGCCGAATCCCGGTCTGCTGTCGGATATGTGGCGGTTTCACAGGAGATGCAGGAATATATAGCAAACCTGTGTGCGGAAAATTTCATCTCCGGTCATCGGGGGGATGTGTTTCTGTTCTATGCGGCGCGGGCTTACGCCGCGTTCTGCGGAGAAAGGGAAGTAAGGCAGGAGCATGTGGACAGGGTTACGCCTTTTGTTCTTGTTCACAGAAAACAGATGATTCGGCAGATGGAAGAAGAAAAACAGCAGCAGACTCCGGAACAGCATCACAAATCCGATGCGGATCAGGAACCGAAAAATCAGCCGGAAAATGACAAAAAACGGATGAATGATTCGGATCAGAGCGGCCGGAGTGAACAACTCCGGGAAAGCAATCCCAAAGAAGAAATTTTTGAAACCGGCGACAGTTTCAAAACCCGAAGGATGACCTTCAGAAAAGATCGGCTGCAGCGTTCGGCTTCAGGACGCAGAACCAAAACCCGGTCAAAGGACAAAGGCGGCAGATATGTCAGAAGCAGTCTCAGAGGACTTGACGATATCGCGCTGGATGCAACGCTCAGGGCAGCCGCCGCGTTTCAGCATATCCGGGGCAGAAAAGAGATGCTTTTAATCGAAAAAGAAGACCTGCGCTTCAAAAACAGAGAGCGCAAAATGAAACATCTTGCGGTGTTTGTGGTGGACGGTTCCGGTTCCATGGGCGCTCAAAAAAGAATGAAGGAAACAAAAGGCGCAATTCAGTCCCTGCTCCTGGATTGTTATCAGAAAAGAGATATGGTGTCCCTGATTGTGTTCCGAAAAGACAAAGCCGAAATCGTACTGCCCCCGACAGCAAGCGTTGAAAGAGCCGCGGCATGTCTGCGCCATATCCCGGTCGGCGGGAAAACACCGCTTTCCGCGGGATTGCTGACTGCTTACAATCTGATCAAACTGGTATTCCGCAAATCACCGGAAACCCGATTTCTGATGATTCTGATTACAGACGGCAGAAGCAACCAGGGCATGACATCCGCGCCGATACAGGAAGAAATCCGGAAAACCCTGCAACTGTTTCAGGAACTGCGATATACGGATTGTGTTGTTGTGGATACCGAAAACAAAAAGAGTTTTGTCAGAACTGATTTTGCTCTTGATCTTGCCATGCAGTTGAACGCTGACTACCATACAACCGAAAATCTGAAAACTGAATATCTGACGGATATTGTTATGAAGAAAAAAGAAACCGCATACTTGTGATCCGCATGGGATAACATATTGCTGTGAAGTTCAATTGGAAAGGGAAGGGCATGATTTTCAGATGATAAGGGAAGAATTTCATGCCCCTGCCTTCGGCCTTTGTCTCAGGATTATCAGATGCTGAGATGTCTTATGATGTGAATGTATTTTTTTATTTCAGAGGAAAACAGATCAGGAGAACTCCATGTTGAAAAAATCAGGAAAGCTGGGGCTGTGGCTTGTTTTTCTTGCCGGATTTTCTGCAACGGTTTTGGCACAGGAAAACAAAAATCCCGAAACATCCGCTGAAGAGGAAAAGCCGTATCAATTGGAAGAAATCACAGTGATTGCCTCGCCGGTGATTGAGGGAACAAGAGTCAATTCTCTGGGAAGTCCGGTGACAACTGTCAGCAGGCAGCAGTTGGATGATCTGAACGCACAGGATGTTCCGTCTGCTTTGCGGAAAACTCCGGGTGTTGTGATTTCCCGGCACAATCCTGTGGGAAGTTTCGGCGGCGGAGAAGGCGGGGCAATTTTTATCAGAGGTCAGGGAAGTTCCAGACCGGGAGCGGAAATTCAGATGAACATTGACGGCATTCCCAAGTTTGTCAGTGTCTGGACCCATCCCCTTATGGATGTGCTGAGTGTGGACATCATTGATCGCATGGATGTATACAAAGGTTCTCAGCCTGTGCTTTTCGGAAACATGGCTTTCGGAGCGGTTGCGTTTCATACCAAAAGACAGACAGAAGAAGGTTTCACCACAGCTTTTGAAGCAGCTTACGGTTCCTTTGACACCTGGGTGGAATCGGTGGAACACGGCGGAAAGATCAAAGGCTTTGACTATTATCTGATTCAGAGTTTTCGCAGATCAGACGGGCATCGGGATGATGCTGATGGTGAACTGCAGAATTATTTCGGCAGACTGGGTTATGATTTGTCAGATCACTGGAATGTCAGTCTGCTGTTCAACCGCACAGACAACAAGGCATCCGATCCCGGGCCGGACACAGCAACCGCGCAGAAAAACGGCGTATTCAAAACCAATGACAATTTCAGCATCATCACCCTTTCCAACCGCCATGAATGGGGAGAGGGTTATGTGAAAACCTACTGGGAAAACGGGCATATTGACTGGACCGGGCAGTACAATTCCGCCACAAAGGAAAATGATTCCGATACCCTGACAGATTATGACAATTACGGAATCCGCATTCGTGAGACCCTGAAACTGTGGAAGGGCGGTGAGATTCTCAGCGGATTTGATCTGGATTATATCAGCGGGGAAGTGGATTTCACTGCTCCCCCCAAATCCCCAAGCCATTTTGACAAAGAAACCTTCCGCATTGTCTCTCCCTATGTTGCAGTAAGTCACAATTTTAATTTTGAAAACGGATTTTATTTCCGGCCATCAGCAGGTGTCCGCCATATTTCCCACAGTGAATTTGACAGTGAGACCGGGCCTCAGGCCGGACTGTCATTGGGATACAGGACAACAGAACTGCATACATTTTATTCACGGGGCATCAATTTTCCCGGCATGTTTGCCAAAGTGCAGGATGTGATGTTCATGCCCGGAGAGAATCTGTGGAAGGATTTGAGTGCGGAAACAGTCAATCATTTTGAAATTGGCATTTCCCATGATTTTTCGGAAAAAATCCAGACTGGGATCACGTATTTCAAAGACAAAGGCAAAAACAGAATCGTGACATCTGTGCCCCCGCCCGCTCCGCCTGTATGGAAAAATATCGGAGAGTTTGAGATTCAGGGCGTGGAAGCTTCCATTCTGTTGCGGCCTGTTTCGGATCTTTCCCTGTTTGCGGGGTTTACATATCTGGATGTCAATCCTTCGGATCTGCCGTATGCACCGGAACTGAGTGCCAGTTTTGGAGCTAATTACCGATTTTTGCAGCATTTTCAAATCAGTCTGGATGCCCTGTATATGGATGATCAGTTTGTGACATCACGGGGCAGACGGGAAAACACCGTCAATACGGATGAGGTGGATTCCTGGTTTCTGCTCAACGGAAAAATCTCCTTTGATTTCAAAGTTTCAGATGCAATGAACGGACAGATTTACCTTGCGGGTGAAAATCTGACAGATACAGATTATGAACAGAAGAAAGACTATCCCATGCCCGGCATCAGCGGCATGATGGGTGTGAAACTGACATTTTGAATGATTGAAAAGAGGAGAAAAATGAAAAAAGCAATAAACACGGTACTGACTTTTCTGATGGCATTTCTGCTCCTGTCCGCTGCATATGCCCATGAGCAGAAAATTCCTGTGGTGATAGATACGGATATGGCATTGGATGATATGCGTGCCATTGTGCTGCTGCTGGCTTCTCCGCATATCCATGTCAAAGCCATTGTCACATCAGACGGAGCTTCATCGCCTGAAAAAGGAGCGAAAAATCTGCTGAGAGCGCTTGCCTTTCTGGAAAAAAAAGACATTCCTGTGGCAGTGGGAATCTCTTTGAATGAGACAGCACCGAAATGGCGGCAGATGTCTGAATCTTTGGCGGAGAATCTGCCGCTTTCACAGCAGAAGCCCCATCCGGATGCAGGGGCTCTGCTTTTGAAGATTTTGTCGGAATCTCAGGAAAAGACAAATTATATCTGCCTGGGCCCCATGAGCAATCTGGCCCGTCTGATTTCCGATCATCCTGATGCCCAAAACAGCATCAGCGGTGTTTTCTGTTACGGCAGTTCCCTGCAGCAGGAAAAACTTTCATGGAATACGGCAAGGGATACAGAAGCGGCCCAAAAGGTTTTTGCATCCGGTCTGACAGTGTATCTTTTTGACCCAAAAGAGGATCAGCTTTTTGATTTTGATGCTGATTTTTTTGAAAAAATACAGAAAACAGATACAGTGCCTGCAAAACTTCTCAGCCTGATCCATGAGAGTGAGGCAGCGCAGAAACTGATTCAGGAAAAGCATTTCAAATGCTGGGATGAAACCATTGCCATTTATGCGCTCTATCCGGAACTCGCGGGTTTTGTGCAGCCGGATGCGGATTTGCCGATCCGTCATTTGGAGAAATGGGACACAGAAAAAGCAAGAGCCGCCTATCTTGAAATCCTTGCACAGAGCCATGAATTCCTTCCGGAACGGATGCCGGTGGTGTTAAAACAGTTTCCGGCAAATCCCCTTGAATTTCAGGATGACCTTGCATTTCTGGTTCCGAAAATCATCACAGCGCACGGCCTTGAGGAATGGAAACATGCTGTTCTGACCAATGAACTGCACCGGCATCTGGGAACCTATTCCATTATCGGTGCAAAGATGGGAATCCGTGCAAGGGGAATACTGTCCGCATCTCTTGATGAGATCAGGGTGGAAAGTCACGCGGGATCAAAACCGCCTCTAAGCTGCCTCAACGACGGTCTGCAGGTTTCCACAGGTGCAAGTCTGGGAAGAGGGACCATCACTGTTCTTGAAAAAGATATGGCTGAGGCTGTGTTCCTTCATGGGGACAAAAGAATCGTGCTGAAACTCAAAGATGCTGTCCGGCAGCAGATTCAGGCTGATATTCAGTCTGCAATTAAAAATTTTGGCAATCTGACCCCCGCGTATTTTGTTCAGATACGCAAACTTTCCCTTCAGCACTGGCTGGAAATGAACAGAATGGAAATTTTTGAGGAAACTTTTTTGGGCAAAGAGGAATCAGAATAAAAAAAGATTGCTGCTATGTAACTGCAACTGCCTATGAATTTATCATCAAACCGGTTCAGATCGGCATTGAACCGGGGCAGAACCTGTCTGACCCAGCATCTTCAAATACAATATAAAGGAAAGGAGGAATTTTTAATTATATTCAGCCAGATTTGATGGTCAGACAGATACTCTGTCTTCTCCTCTCATTTTCCTGAAAACCGGAATAAGAAAGACAGGGGATTTTTTACGACCATCAAAATCATGGTGAAATACCGGCAAAGAAAGAGGCAGCCGCATCCCGGCCAGGACGCTTCGGCTGCCTCAGTAAAAAATGAAACTCCCGACAAGGGGGAATTTACAGTCTCATATTATACCTGAAATTCCTCCCTGTCAATCAGGATGAACCTGCGGAAAATCCGGTTTTCCATTTTTCTTTCATCCCTGCGAAAAACGGAATCGGCTGATCTGAAAAAAATTCAGCAAAAAATTTTGTTTGTTTTCATCGTGTTCGGAGTTTTCGGACCGCCTCGAAGATAAAAAGGCACGAAGACTCACAAAGTTTGCTGCGCTTTTTTCATTTCCGCTGAAAGTTTGGATCTCATAAAAATTCCGGAAAAAGACTGCCAAACTTTCAGTTTGGCACTCCTTCTGAAATTTTCCCATGAGAAAAATTAGGTTAACGCAAGAATTTCACACGGAGGAACAAAGGAGAACAGACAAATGAAGCAAAGCAGTATGTTTTTTCTGCTGACAGGCATTTTTTTTCTGATGCTTTCACCCATTCCCGCAGTTTCTGAAAGCACGCAGGAGCAGGTGCAGCAGTTGGATGATGTTGTGGTCAAAGAAAAAAAGGCCGCTCCCAAAGTGCTTGAACAGACGCCCGCAGAAACCGTGATCAGGGTGCAGGAACTTCCCACTGTCGGCGTGCCCGCCAGCATTGCGGATGTGCTCAAACGTCATGCCATCATTGATTTCCGGGGGGAATCAGAGGCTGATGCCGGTGTTGATTCCGTCTATATGCGCGGTTTTGACGCGACCCGTTTTGTCACTGCCATAGAAGGGCTGACCCTGCAGAAAACCGGCGGCAGAAAGTCCAGCAATATTGTGGACTATTCCCTGCTGCCCGCGTTTCTGATTGATTCGGTGGAAATCCTGCCCGGCCCCCATTCCGCCCTTTTTGACAGCAAAAGCATTGGCGGCGTTGTCAACATGAAAATGAAAAAACCTGAAACCAGGGAAACCCTTATCCCTGAAGGTCAACTGACCGCAAGTTACAGTTCTTACAACACACAGACAGATAACCTTATCGTCCAGGGAGCTGTGAAACTTTTTACCTATGATCTCGCGTATCAGAAAAGTTCCACCAGCGGTTATCTGCGCAACAATGCCAGTGACAATGACACGGTGTTCGGACGCTTCGGCCTTATTTTGCCGTCTGACGGATTTGTGACCCTGAGCGCTTCCTATTCGGATGTGGATCGCGAAGCTCCGGTCACCAACATCGGATCGGATTATGACCCGACTTATCCGGAAGTGGAAAGCGCAGCTTTTGAACCCTGGCAGCAGCCTGTATGGGATGGCGTTTCCTATTCCTACCGCCTCAATTATGAGCAGGATTCCCCGGCTGGCCGTCTGAGTCTGGGGGCATATTTCAGCAAGGACACCCGTGACCGGAGTTATTATGCCACTGCCAATGCGCTGACACCTGCTCACTCAGATACCAACTGGTGGCAGGAAGGCGGCAAGATTCAGGATGAGATCAAATGGTCAGACAAACATATTACCACAATCGGGTTTGATCTGGCCAAGCTTTACGATAACGGTGTGGAGAGTCTGAAAACAGAACGTGTTGACAAAAAAGGGACTTTTCTTCAGCATCAGTGGGGAATCCTGCCCTCTTTGGATCTGCGTATGGGCTTGCGTTATGAAGACGTGGGAATAAAAGTGACCAATTTTGGCGTGATCACCGGAAGAGAGGATATTATCAGCCGGGACTGGGATCAGCTCATCCCCAAATCCTTTCTTACATGGAAAATGGATCAGATGGCTCCCTGGCTGCAGGACACATCCCTCTCTCTGGGGGTCAGCAAAATCTGGCGCGCGCCGGACACCCACGGCGACTACAATCCTCAGGGCCGGCCTGCCGGAGCTTGGCTGGAACCTGAACACGGCATGGGTTACGATCTGGTCTTAAACCGCCGGATTTGGGGGGACATCGGGCTGAAAGTGAACTATGCATTCTATCAGATCAAAGACTATATTGCCTCCAACAGTTCCTATGCAAAGTATTCCGGGGCCAATGCAGGCAGTCTCCGCTACAGTGACTACTCGATTAATCTCGAAGAGGTTTACCGGCATGGGGTGGATCTGGAACTGGGCGGTCATCTGACAGACAAACTGTCTTTTTATCTGACCTATGCCTGGCAGAAATTCGACAATCAGGGAGATGAACCCGCAGGGGAAACCGAACTGGATAACCGTGCAGAACATCGCGTGACAGCCGGACTGTCCTACCAGCTTTTTGAGAAAACAAGTCTTATGCTGGATTACTATTACCAGAGTGATGAAATCACAGAAGTATCTGAAGAGATTGAACCGGATGTCTGGTATTTCACGGAAGAGGAAAACCCTGCTCATCATGTTTTTGATTTTGCTGTGCAGCAGGTGCTTTTTCAAAGTGATCGCCATATCAAGGATGTCAAACTCAAACTCTATGTGAAAAATCTTTTTGATGAGAAATACAAAAACGCGTCCGGTTATCCGGCCACGGATCGCACCTTTGGTGCATCTCTGAGCCTGAAGTTTTAGTCTGTGCAAAAAAACCGGATTTTTTGTCATGCAAAAAAAACCGGATTTTTTGGAAAAATCCGGTTTTTCGTGACGGTTTTTCATAAAACGCAATGAAAGCAACTGCAAAGAAAGGGAGAAAGGATTGAGGATGAAAGCAAAATGGACAAAAGAAAAAAGCCGGGCTGCCCTTCTGGTGCTGGCCGTTCACTGTCTTGTTCTGGCAGGATTTATGTCACCGGTCTCAGGTGCGGAAGCAGTTCCCAAAGGAAGTTTCCACATTGTGGGCATGGGTCCGGGAGATGCGGATCTGCTGACTTCCAGAGCTCTGGATGTGATCCGTCAGGCCGACATGGTTTTCTGTGATGCGAAAAAACAGGAAAAACTGGCTTCCCATGTGGATTTTTCTGCCAAACAGGTCAAAGACGGCTATGGGGTGCTGTTCCGTTTTTACGGTAAGGACTGCTCCCAGATTCCCCAGAAGGAAAAATCCGAACATAAAATGAGCTGTGAGGAATATCACAAAAAGCAGGCCGAGTTTGCCGGGCTGGTGCGTGAGGCTGTTCAGGCGGGCAAAAAAGTGGCGATGCTCAGCAGCGGAGATCCCACCATTTACGGGCCGGATATCTGGAGTCTGAGGGAACTTCATGATCTCAGTCCGGTCGTGGTTCCGGGCCTGAGTTCCTTCAATGCCGCGAATGCCGCACTGCAGGTCAGTCTGGGGGAAGTGATTATCACTGCTCCTTTCCAGAAGGAAAATCACAAGGACAGCCTTGAAAATCTGGCAGGACATGATCGTGCCACCATGATCATTTTCATGCCCCGTGATATGAAAAAACTGTTTGAAAGACTTGCCAAAGTCTATGCTGCTGATACGCCTGCGGCCATTGTCTCCAATGCCGGTATAAGCGGCAGTCAGAAAGCTGTACTGGGAACCGTAGGCGGATTTGCGGCAGCCGACTCCTATCCGGATGAACGTCTGTCCATTGTGTATGTGGGAAAAGCTCTGGCAAAGGCGCAGTACAGGCCGGAACAGTCACCAGCCAAAACAGGCAAAGGCAAATTTTATCTGGTGGGCGTGGGCCCCGGGGATCCGGATCTGGCCACTCTGCGGGCAGTGAAGGTCATCAAAGACGCTGATCTGATCTTTGCAGGCAAAAGAATCAGCGAGAAATTCGGTGACCTTCTTGCCGGAAAAGAGGTGCTTGACGGGTACCACCGGCTCTTCCCGTTTTACGGAAAAGACTGCAAAGAGGTTTCCGCAGCAGAAAAAGCCGGTGAACATATGAGCTGTGAGGAATATCATCAGAAACAGACTGAATTTGCCGCTCTGGTGCGCAAGGCTGTGGCCGAAGGCAAGACCGTTGCCATGCTCGACAGCGGCGATCCGCTGGTGTACGGCCCCTGTTCCTGGTCTCTGACAGAACTGCGTGATCTGGATACCGAAGTTGTCCCCGGACTGAGCGCATTCAACGCGGCCAATGCTGCTCTGCGCGCGGGTGTCACCGAGGGCAAAACTTCACATTCGGTTATTCTGGCTTCGGGCTGGTCTGTGGAAGAAATGGCTGTTCACCAAAGCACCATGGTGCTTTTCACCATGCGCACGGAGTTCAAAAAGTTCATTGACAGTCTGTCCAAACAGTATCCTGCGGATACGCCGGTGGCCATTGTTTTCAGCGCGGGATATGCGGAAAAGGAAAAAGTCATGCACGGAACATTGGGTTCCATTCTCGCACAGGCAGGCGGGGACAAACTTCCCTTTGAGTATCTGCTGTATGTGGGTGATTTTCTCAATGACAGTGTGGATCGCATTGGCAAATAAGCAAAGGTTCAGAAATTGCATTTTGAAACCCTCAGGGTTTTCAAAACCCTAAGGGTTTATAAGCAAAATTCAGGGGCATGTCCCCGTAAAAAAGGAGAAAAAAATGAAAGTTAAACAGGGTCTTGTCATGCTGTGTTCTGTTCTGTGTCTGATGGCATTCTGTCCGCCGGTTCTGGCACACAACCTGTGGCTCAATCCCGCAAATTATTATCCTGAAGTCGGTTCCACTGTGGATATTGGCATTGGCTGGGGGCACACGTATCCGGCCAATCGGGTGGATCAGGAAGTGACGGAAGATCGGGTGGCGGAAATCATCGCAGTGGATCCCGATGGAATGACGGCAAATCTTGCAAAAGTGTCTGCCAGTCTTTACCAACTGAAAGTTGAAAAACCCGGAGCCTATCTGCTTACAGCCAAAACCAAATCCGGATTTTTCACAATGACCCCCGAAGGCAGAAAATGGGGGGACAAAAAATCCATTCCCGACGCGATCAAATGCACGAATTTCCATCTGGTGGCAAAAACCGTGATCATAGCGGGAAATGATGCCAGAAATCTCAGCCATGCAGCAGGGCAGCCGCTGGAAGTGATTCCCCTGACACCGCTGCAGGATCTGAAGGCCGGGAGCAAACTGGGCATAAAGGTTCTGTTTGAGGGAAAAGATTTGGCCAATATGGATGTGAGAGCCACCTATGCCGGATTTGAAACCGAAGACGTTGCCCCCCACGGCTCTCCGGAAAAAGCTTCCGCAGAAAAAGGCCAGCCGGAAAAGGGGCAGCATGGTCATGCCAGACATTTTCCTGCGGAAACTGTCACCGGCGATCAGGGACAGGCAGAGATTTCACTGGAAAAAGCAGGGTACTGGATGATTGTGCTTTCCCACAAACCCCCGTATCCGGACAAAGAAATCTGTGATGAATCCATGTACAACACGGCCTTCACCTTTGAAGTCCGGTAAGTTGCGCATCCTCATGCCGGAGAAAGCCGGGCTCCGGATTTAAAAAAAACCGGATTTTTTCGAAAAATCCGGTTTTTCGCAATAATGCAAATCCGGAATCCAGACGGTGAACAGAATTGAACCGGGACTGAAAACACTGGATTCCGGCTTTCGCGGCAATGACGGAAAAAACAAAATTGGATCAGCATAATACCAAATCTCCATTGAAGTTATGCAATATTTACCTTCAGATCGGGGACGGAGGAGTCCCGAACTGAAAGTTTGGGAAATTGAAATAATTCGGAAATCAGGCCAAAATTCCGTTTCACTTCATTTTGGCACTCCGGAACCGGATAAGCATATTTTCAATGGAGGATCAGTATAGCAGGCAAAGGGATATTAACATGAAAAAATCATTGAACGGCAATGGTCTGCGCCGTGAGATCGGTCTGTTTTCCGCGACCATTCTGGTCATCGCCAATATGGTGGGAACAGGAATCTTCACCACATCCGGCTTTATCATGGCAGAACTGGGAAATCCCCGTGCGCTCCTGCTCTGCTGGTTCTGCGGCGGAGTGTTCGCACTGTGCGGCGCGCTGTGCTATGGGGAACTGGGAGCCCGTTTTCCCCGTGCCGGAGGGGAATATGTTTTTTTAAAAGAAAGTTTTGGCACACCCGTGGGCTTTCTGTCCGGCTGGATTTCCCTGATTGTGGGATTTTCAGCCCCCATTGCTGCGGCATCCATTGCCTTTGCCACTTATTTTTTTCAGGCCTTTTCAATTCCGGCCGGCAGCAAAACCTTATGGACGCTTTTCGGAACCCCGATTGTCACCCTTTCCCCTGTCAATCTGACGGCCATTGCTGTCATCCTTGTGTTTACGATGGTTCACTGGCACAGTCTGCGCGCAGGCAGCCGGGTGCAGAATCTCCTGACCCTGTTCAAAGTCGCACTTGTGCTGGTGTTTCTGCTCGCGGGTTTTGGGGCAGGACAGGGTTCCTTTCATCATTTTCAGCCAGCAGCGGGGAACCTGCCGCCTCTGTCCGCAGAAAAATTTGCCGTATCTCTGATTTTTGTCTCCTTTGCCTACAGCGGATGGAATGCTGCCGCGTACATGGGATCGGAAATTGTCAATCCCCGGCGCAATATTCCCCTTGCTCTTTTTGTGGGCACTGCGATTGTCACCCTGCTCTATCTTCTGCTGAACATGGTCTGTCTGTATGCCCTTTCTACCGCAGAAATGGCAGGCGTAATGGAAATTGGCGCAAAAGCCGCTGTTTCTCTTTTTGGTGAAAACATCAGCCGGGTTTTCAGCGTGGCCGTGGCTCTGGGCATTCTGTCTGTGCTGAGCGCCATGGTGATGACCGGGCCGAGAATCTATTATGCCATGGCAAAAGACGGTGTTTTTTTTCCTGTTTTCGGCAAACTGAATGCAGAACACGGAACTCCGGCTGCTTCCATTTTTCTGCAGGCAGGCATTGCCGTGCTGATGGTTGTCTCGGCCTCCTTTGAAACCCTGCTGATTTATATCGGTTTTACCCTTTCCCTGTTTGCTTCGCTGACGGTTATCGGCCTGATGCGCATCCGCATGCGATCTTCGGCTGAGGAAAAAGGATACAGAACATGGGGATATCCCGTTACGCCGCTGCTGTTTGTTCTGTGCAATCTGTGGATTATCCTTTTTTCCATCAAAAGCAGGCCCGTGGCTGCCCTTATCGGATTGGGGACCATCGGAGCGGGGATCATTGTTTACATGTTTTTTGTCCGCGTCAGCAAACCGGAAAGCGGTTCAGTCCTTGCAGAGGACATTTTATAAAAATTGTGCGTTCGGCATAATACCAATTCTCCATTGAAAATATGCTGTACTGTTCCGGAGTCCCAAAATGAAGTGAAACGGAATTTTGGCCTGATTTCTGAATTATTTCAGTTTCACAAACTTTCAGTTCGGGACTCCTCCGCCTCTGACGCAGGGGGACGTATTATATAAATTCAATGGCGATTTGGTATAACCGCAGGCAGCCGGACAGTTTTCTTCTGCAGGCTTGGTGAAACTTTGCGTCTTTGTGTCTTTTGATTTGATACAGCGCTTTCTGCACAGCCAAAAGTTTTTGGGTATTCAAAAAACCGGATTTTTTGGAAAAATCCGGTTTTTCTGAGGAACCGGCAGAAGATATTGCATAATTTCAATGGTGAATCGATATCAGATTTCATATAAGATTGGAAAAATCCGGTTTTTCTGAGGAACCGGCAGAAGATATTGCATAATTTCAATGGTGAATCGATATCAGATTTCATATAAGAAGGGACAGGTGAAATGAAATCAATTCTTTTGACAGTGCTTTGTCTGATTTTCGGAATGGGAAATGCCACCGTATGCCATTCCCACGGTGTTGACGGCCATATAAAACAGGACACCGGATATTGTGTCACAGCCATGTATGATGACGGGACACCAATGTTTTATGCGGCTGTGGAGATCAAAGCCCCGGATTCGGAAATTGCCTTTCAGACCGGCAGAACCGACCGCAACGGACGTTTTCTGTTTTATGCGGACAAGCCGGGAAAATGGAATGCGGTTGTTGAGGACGGCATGGGGCACCGTCTGTCCGTTGATATGGTAATCGGAGAGGACAGGACAGCTCCGGCAGCAGTGGAAACACCGCTGCCCAAAAATTCCGGCTCTCTGACCCGGCCTGTCAAAGCCCTTGCCGGTCTGTCCATCATCTTCGGACTGTGCGGTTTTCTCTACGGATGGAAAGCGCGGCGGAAAATGGCATGAGAAACCATCGCGGCGCCATAACCCTGTCTGTCCCATCATCCGGAAGAGCAGCGATTTCCGCGTCTGATCACAGCACAATGCTTTCCCGGTTTGTTGCGCTCTGTTTTTTCCTCTCCGGTGCTGCCGGACTGGTTTATGAACTGCTGTGGCTCCGTCTCATTGACAAGGTGATCGGCAGCGCACCCTTTGCCGTTTCCACCGTGCTTTCGGTTTTCATGGCAGGCATGGCCATCGGCAGTTATCTGGCAGGCAGAATTGCTGACAGAGTCACTTCCAAGGCAGCGCTTCTGAGCCTGTACGGAAAACTTGAGATGGGCATTGGCATCTGCGCGCTGGCCGTGCCCGCTGCCATCGGCCTGCTCCAGCCGGTTTATCATGCCCTGTATGACAGACTGCTGACACAGTTCTGGTGCTATCAGGTTTCAGCCTTTGCCGGGTGTGCTCTGGTGCTGCTTGTGCCTGCGGGGCTTATGGGCGCGACCCTGCCCATACTGTGCCGCTATTATGTGCTCGGACTTGGGCATATCGGAACCCGCACCGGAAGGCTTTACGGTCTCAATACCGCAGGAGCAGCTCTTGGCGTGCTTCTGTGCGGATTTGTGCTGATCAGAACTCTGGGTGTATGGATGAGTCTGGGGCTTTTTGCCGCAGTCAATATCACTGTGGGACTGTCCTGCCTCCTGTTTTCCCGTATGCAGCGTGATGAAGAAAACAGGCCGTACAGGGCCGTACAGATGCAGGACAGAGCAAAGGGAAAGACAGCACTGTCCCCCCGGCAAAACCGTGAAATGCGATGGGGACTGGCACTTTTTGCCGTATCCGGTTTCTGCGCCATGGCCTGTGAGGTGTTCTGGACCCGTCTGCTGGGACTTGTGGCAGGCCCCACAGCCTACTGTTTCACTCTTGTGGTGGCAGCGTTTATCATCGGACTGGCCCTGGGAAGCATTTTTTCCGGCCCTTTGGCAGACAAAAGTCCAAACAGTCTTGCCCTGCTGGCCGCAAGTCAGATCGGATCAGCGCTTGCGGCTTTGGCTGTAAGCCAGTTTCTGGGCTCCAGTCAGTTTCTGTTTGCCAAACTTATCCATACGTTTGAAAAAGACTTTTCCCATCTGATTCTGGCGCAGTCAGTGCTGCTGTTTGCGGTTCTGCTCATTCCCACCCTTTTTCTGGGTGCGGCCTTTCCTCTGGTCAACCGAATCTGTGTTCCATCCCTAAACCGCATGGGCAGATCTCTGGGACGGGCCTATGCCCTGAACACTGTGGGAGCCCTGATTGGTTCCTTTGCCGCGGGTTTTGTGCTGATCCCCTGGCTGGGCAAGGAAAACGGTCTGCGTCTGATCATCGGGATTCAGTTCGCGGCAGCCTGTCTGGCCCTCATACACACAATCCCTGCAAAGACCGGAAAACGCGCTGCCTTTGCCGGAATTTTGTGCGCAGGTTTTCTCCTGCTTTTTCATTATCCGTCCTGGCACACGGATCTGCTTTCACGGGGATGGTATCGGGATTTCAGTGCGATGGAAACAGAACTGGAGCGCACCTCCTGGGCAGAAGCCCTGTGGAAGGGAGCGGAACGGATTGCGCGGCAGCGCCGGGGGCTGGAAGTGGTGTTTCAGGGAGAGGGCGTTTCCGGTTTCACCACAGTGGAAAAGGAAATCACCAGTCTGGGAACGGTGGAATATGCGCTGTTCAACAGCGGCAAGGCCGATGCCTCGTCCCACGGGGATCGAAGCACCCAGACTTTGTCTGCCCATATTCCCCTGCTCTTTCATCCCAATGCCCAAAACGTGATGGTGCTGGGGCTGGCCAGCGGCATGACACCCGGAGAAGTGCTGCTCTACCCTGTCAAAAAACTGGATATCGCGGAAATCAATGAACAGGTCGTCACAGCCTGCAAAAAATTCTTCTCCCCCTTCAACAATCATTGTCTGGATGATCCCAGAACCCGTCTGATCCTTCAGGATGGACGCAATCATCTGTCCCTTACCCGTGAATTTTATGATGTGATCATTTCCGAACCCTCCAACCCCTGGATGGCGGGGATGGCCAATCTCTATTCCCTTGAATTCTTCCAACTGGCCAGACAAAGGCTGCATCCGGGCGGATTTTTCGCCCAGTGGATTCAGGCCTATGAAATGGACTGGGAAACCTTCTGCCTGCTGGGAAGAACCTTTGCCGCTGTTTTTCCTCAGGGTGCCTTGGTTAAAGTTGGGCCTGTGGATTATCTGCTGCTCGGATTCACTGATCCAAAAGGTTTGGACTGGCAGGCCGCGCAGCACAATCTTGCGTTTGCACAGAAATCCCAAAATGTTGTGTTTCCGGGAACAGATTTTCTGGTGCATCTGATTCTCACTGAAGATTTGGGGGAACTTTTCGGACAGGGGCCTCTGCATACGGACAATATGCCCCGGCTTGAGTTTGCCGCTCCCATGAAACTGTCCAGCAAAACCCTGAACATTGACATGGCTGCGGCCGGTCATCGGCGACTGTCAGCGGAAACCCGAAGGATTTCTGATGCCGCTGATGGGATCCAAAGCCTTCTGGAACTGGTGGAATTTTCCGCATCAGCCCATGTTCCCCTGTTCAATGTGCTGCCCCTGCAGAAACTGAGTCCCGAACAGCAGGCACGTTATCAGGCTGCGGCTGCGGATTACTGCTCCCGTGTGCCGGTTCCCTCCTATGATATTTTCCGTGAACGCGAATTGAAGGTCATCTGCGCGCAAGTTCAGGCAGGGGCCATTGGCAGGAAACTGTCAGCAGATGATTCCAATTCCATTGATCATTACAACATGGGACTGGCACTTGTTGCGGCAGAACGCAAAAGCGAAGCCGTGCACAGTCTGCGCCGGGCAGTCAGTCTGGAGCCGGACTGTGAACCCGCAGTTCTGGCTTTGGGGCTGGTGCTGGCCGAAAACGGGGAGCTGGATGAGGCAGCCCGTTTTCTTTCCCGTGCAGTGTCTCTCCGTCCGGGCAGGGCTGATCCGCACAAGTATCTTGGCATGGTGGAACTGCGCAGGGGAGAGGTGGACAGCGCAGTGAAACATCTGTCCTCTGCCCGATCTCTGGCTCCGGAGGATCCGGCTGTCCTCAGCGAGCTGGGCATCGCCCTTATGCACCAGGGAAAAAACCGGAATGCTGCTTTTTATCTTGCAAAGGCGGTGGAACACAACCCGCACGACAATGAAAGCCGCCGGTATCTGGAACTGGCCAGAAGGAAGCTGGAAAAAGAGGAATCTGACATGCCATGAAATCCTGATGTCTCTTTCTGTCTGCCTGTGTTCTCCTGTGCAATCACCATGTTGAACAATCGGTTTCTGCCCGCTGCCAACCTGCTTGCAGGATATGGCGAATTGGTATGAGCTGTGCTGTTGACAGTTTGATGTGGAAAATGTATGTCTTCGGCATAGTGGGTCAAATCGGTTGATGATGCAGAAAAAAACACTCCTCTCCCCTGAGGGAGGGGCCGGGGGAGGGGATTTCAGATCAACGGATTTGACCCACCACCGAATTTTACTGTCAGGATGACCGCATCCGTTTTTTTTAATGGCAAGGCTGGCATACCCCCAAATTTTTGCCTGCACGGAAGCGGATAACATGCAGCACTGACAAAAAAGTTCAGCACTCCCGAAACGTTGTCACAGTAACGGGAATCTCAGTCTTTCAGTGAACAGGTGTTCAGGAAATCAGCAGCAGGGAGAATGGAAAATGAGTGCAGATGATCAGCAATGGCCGGAGATGCTCCTGCGTCCTGTGGGTTTTGTCCGGAATGAGATCAAAGATCCCATGCCCGGGGCCGGTGAGCGGGGAGTTGAACTGAAACTCCGTATTGATAAGACGCGTGAATATCTCAGGCGGATTCAAGACACAGTTTCCGAGCTGGTGATAAACCCGGAGTTTTCTGAACTTCTGGAAGGCACAGAGGGTTTTTCACATATTCTTGTGCTGTACTGGCCCCATCTTATTGATCCGGCGCGCCGCGGCCTGAAGCAGATTCATCCCATGGGCAGAGAGGATCTGCCTCTGCAGGGAATCTTTGCCACATGCAGCCCGGCCCGTCCCAACCCGGTGCTGGTTTCGGCAGTGCGCCTGCTGGATCGTCAGGACAACATTCTGCGGGTGATGGGATTTGACGCTCTGGACGGCAGCCCGATCATAGATATCAAACCGTATGTGCTGAATTACCGCTGCGCAGAAAATCCCACTGTCCCGGCCTGGATGGAGCAGATTCACCGGGAACTGGACATCTGACACCTGACACCAATTCCCCCCATTGATTTGATACAAGGTGTTTTGACAGTCTTGGCAGTGACCAGTGGAACAAAGGAAAATCACACATGACAAGTCCATCAGAAATTTTTCAGAAACACCGTGAAGAATATTGCCGGCAGGTTGCTGAGATTGATCCGGCTTCCGTAAAAGACATTCTTGGACTGAAACAGAAGGGGGATCAGTATCTCCTGCCTTTTTTTGACAGGGAATATCTTATTTCCAAAAATGGCATAAAAGATGATACCGGTGCAATTCCGGACTATGCCACATCTGTCATCCTCTCCCGCTATCTGATCCTGTGTCCGGAAAGGGTTTATCTGGATGAGGAATGGGCCGCATTCAAAGATTTCAAACGGACAGCCCAGTTTGTGAACACAAACTATTTTGCCAGCGATACGGAAAAGGTGATTGTTTCGGCATTTGGGGAAAAACCGGATCAACTGGAAAATGCCTGCCGGAAACTGGGCGGCATTCCGGGTGATGAAAATTTTGCATATGACCTGGTCATGCGCTTTGAGGCACTTCCCCGAATCTCACTGTTACTGCTTTTCAACGAAGGTGACGGAGATTTTCCGGCTTATGCCACTGTTCTTTTTCAGAAACACGCGGAGTATTATCTTGACCCGGAAAGCCTGGCCATGACCAGCGCATACTTGGCCGGAAAACTGAAAAACATGGTTTGACGGATTACGGGGTGAAAAGTAAACAACTTCCCTTTCTTCGTCATTCAGCCTGGATCCAGTGTTTTCAGCTTATCCCGGACTCCGGCTTTCGCGGAGTGACTCGCTTTCTTAATAAGGATAATTCATTGTGCACATCCGTATCCGGATCGGTATCCTGATGAGTTGGGGATGATCGACTGTCCATTTCCTGAATATAAAAAAATTAACTTGACTTTGAAGAAATATTTATATATAAGAGTTGTCTTTTAAAGGACAGCAGAAGCTGTCTCCGGCACAATCGCTGCAATGACAGAAAAATAAACCCGGAATCCGACTGTTTTCCCGGACAGTTTAAAAAAGCCGGAACGAGAATCCCTGCGTGCAGGAACTCTTTTTGCGGCTTTTTTTCCAAATGCAATAAATAAATCAAGCCACGAAGGCACTTCAGCAACAGAAGTGCCTTCGCGGCTTTTTTTGTCTAAAAATCAGACAAAAAAATTTTTCTTGACAATTTTATCTGTTTTTTTTTATTTTTCGATCCATTGTTCAGGTGCTTTTAACCGAGCCGAAAAGGGAACCCCCTGAAAACCGGG